>JAFWNE010000002.1:0-31120 GCA_017510505.1 Mogibacterium sp.
CCAATCTGTTGACGAGTCACGCACATAAGGGGTGTAGGTCATGGCCGAAGAAAAAAATTTTTTACAAATATACACGAAAAGACAAAGAGTCCTCAAAATCAACGCAGAAAAAGAGCGTTTGTCAGCGTTTTTCGGCAAAAAGGATGATCTCGCCAGCGGCCTGATCGACCTCGCAGCGACACAAAAAGTAGTCCTCGACGAGACCGCCGAGCTCATCAAGAGAGACGGCGTCGTGGAGGAATACCGGAACGGCGAGAACCAGTACGGACGCAAAAAAAGCTCAGCTGTCGAGGTCCACACGAAATACTCTTCGGAGTATGTCAAGACCATCACGGCTCTTGCAAATCTGAGAGGCGCTGACGGCGGAGAAGCGAACGATGAGTTCCTGCAGTTCATAGCCAGAAGGAAAAAATGATGTCTTACGTACTCGAATATGCAGAGGCAGTTCAGGACGGGAAGATCCTCGCGAACGACTACATCAAAGCGATGTATTCAAGGCTCGCAGATGAGGCCCTGAATCCCGGGAAGTATCATCTCGACACGGACATATCAGACGCGCACATAGACTTCATCGAGACGTTCTGCAAACAGTCACAGGGCGTCATGGGTGCGCCTCTCAAGCTGGAACTGTTCCAGAAGGCGAAGCTCGAAGCGACCTTCGGCTTCGTCGACGATAACGACATCAGGCAGTTCACGGAGGTCGACGACTTCAGAGGCCGGAAAAACGGCAAGACGACAGAGATGGCTGCCGTATCGCTTGATCTCCTATGCAACGATGGCGAAGGCGCTCCGGAGATCTATTTCATCGCGACGAAAATCGACCAGGCAAAGAAAGGCTTCGACGAGGCCGTCCGGATGATGAAGCACAGCCCGTCCCTGAGTAAGCACCTCCGGAAGCGTGCATCGGACATCTATTTCCGACACAACGAGGGCATCATCAAGCCGCTGGCATCAGATGTCAAGAAGCTCGACTCGTACAACTCTCACGCAGTAGTCGTGGACGAGCTCGGAGCAATAACAAACAGGCGGATATATGACGACATGAAGCAGTCAACGTCTTCAAGGCGCCAGCCGCTTGTTTTTTGTATCAGCACAAACAACTTCGTGCGCGGCGGGATCTACGATGCACAGCTCAAGTATGGCATCGACATGCTGAAAGGCTCGGTCAAGGACGAGCACTTCCTGTTCCTCTACTACGCGCTGATGAGCAAGGATCAGTGGCTCGATCCAAAATACTGGATAATGGCGAACCCGGGGCTCGGCCCGATCAAGCGTGTCGAGAAGCTGCAGCAGGCAGTCGAAAAGGCAAAACAAGATCCGGCCTACAAGCCGACCGTGCTCGTGAAGGACTTCAACCTGAACGAGAACGAGAACGCGGCATGGCTCAGATCTGACGAGGCAATAAACAAAACAATATTCCCGGATGCAGATCTCCGTGACGCGTACTGCGTCGGAGGCTGCGACCTGTCGAGCACATACGACCTCACCTGCGCGACGCTGCTCCTCAAGAAGAACCTCGAGGGCCCGTGGATCGTGCTGCAGAAATACTTCCTACCAGAGAGCAGGCTCGAAGAGATCGACAAGCAGAACGAGCCGGAGGCTCCGTACAGATTGTGGGCAGAGCAGGGCTGGCTGACAGTATGCGAAGGCACGCAGGTCAGATACACCGATGTGACAGACTGGTTCGTATCTATGGTCCGGGAGCGGGAGCTCCGGCCGCTGTGGGTAGGATACGACAGAGCTCTGGCTGGATACTGGGCGGAAGAGATGGTCAGCTATGGCTTCGACATGGAAAAGATCGCACAGGGCGCGAAAACGTGGACATACCCATTCAAGAGCCTCAAAGCGGAGTTCCAGGCGCACAACATCATCTATCAGGACAACCCGATGCTGCTCTGGTGCTTAATGAATACCAGAGTTAAGTCGCTAAATGCAGAGGGCATCGAGTCACAGATGCCGGTCAAAATAAAATCAAACAAACGCATAGACGGCGTGGTGTCTCTCCTGAATGCATACACCTGCATGAAAGGGCATGAAGAGGAATACATGCAGGCCGTACAGATGGCGGAAAGGAGAGAAGAGTGAATCCATTCAAGAGTCTGATAGATCGCTTTCGTGCGATCAAAAGGAGTCTGACCAGCTGGAGAGAATTCGGCACTTTCAAGAGCATTTTCTTCCCGTTCGGAAGGAACATGTACAAGTCAGACATAGTCCGTTCATGCATAAGACCGCTGGCGGAGCATACCTCAAAAGCAAATCCGGTCTGCAAAGACAAAAAACTGGAGATGATGCTGCGGATGAGGCCGAACCCGTTTATGAACGGCAAGGCCTTTTTGTATAAGATCCGCACGATGTACGAGCTGACGAATACGGCGTTCATCATGATCCTCAGAGACGACCCTATCAAGGGAAACAAGCCGGTCGGATTTTATCCGGTGCCGTATTCAGCATTCGAAGCGCTGCAGGCACCGTCCGGAGAGATTTATATAGAGTTTTCCATGCCTAACGGCCAGCAGCTGATTGTGGCGTGGGCAGACCTGATAGTTCTCAGAAAAGACTACAACGAGTCAGACATCGCCGGAGATGACAATTCGCCTATACTGGAGACTCTCGACCTGATTGCGACATCGAATCAGGGCATCTCGAACGCGGTCAAGTCCACGTCCAACCTGCGCGGGATCATCAAATCGACAAAGTCGATGCTGAACCCAAAGGACCTCAAGGCAATGAGAGACCAGTTTGTCGAGGACTACATGGGCATCGCTAACGAGGGCGGAGTCGCTGCGCTTGACGCGACACAGGAATTCAAGGCCATCGAGATCAATCCGACGATCACGAACTGGTCACAGATGAAAGAGTTCAGAGAAAACTGCTTCAGATACTTCGGCGTCAATGATGACATCATCATGTCGAAGCAGAAGCCGGAGCAGATGCAGGCCTTCTACGAATCGAAAATCGAGCCGTTCCTGATCGAGTTGTCACTCGAGATGACTTCGAAGCTCTTCACGAGCATCGAGATCTCACACGGCAACACGGTCCAGTATGAGGCGGACACGATACAGTTCATGTCGACCGCAGAGAAGCTGGCACTGGTCCAGATGGTCGACAGAGGCGCACTGACACCGAACGAGTGGAGAGCCGCACTGAACCTGCACCCGCTCGAGGGCGGAGACGTGCCGGTCAGAAGACTCGACACAGCACCGGTCGAGGACGTGAAAGATGTCAAGGAGGACGACGAAGATGAGTAAAGAGATAGAGAACATCGAAAGACTGATAAATAACAAGAAGGCGCAATTCAGAGACTTTCAGATCATGAATATCGAGGTCAGAGAGGCCGCCGAAGGCGAGCCTGAGAAGCTGATCATCAGAGGCGTACCTTGCGTGTTCAATCAGGAGACGCTGCTCTTCAGATGGGACAACTACATGGTATTCGAGCAGATCGGCGAGAGAGCCTTCGACGAGGCCGACATGTCCGACGTCATATTCAACTACAACCACGGCGGCAGAGTATTCGCCAGGACAAGGAACAACAGCCTGAAGCTGAATATCAACAGGGACAAGAAGCAGCTGGAGATGGAGACAGAGCTCTGGGACGACGACGAAGGCCATAGGCAGCTATACCGCGACATTAAGCGCGGAAACATCGACAAGATGTCATTTGCATTCACTATCAGGAGCCAGGAGAGGACTACAGAAGAGGTCAAAGAGAACGACGTCATAGTCTACAAGGTGCATCGCAAGATCACCGGCATCGACAGGCTCTTCGACGTGAGCGCAGTTGATATACCGGCATATGATGCCACAGAAATTAGTGCGAGGAGAATGTTCGAGGCGGAAAGCAAAGAACAGGAAGCGGAAAGCAAAAAGGCGGTAAGCCTGGCCCTTGCAAGGTACAACTACTTCAAAGAAAGGACAAAATGATATGACACTCGCAGAAATAATCGCAAGAATGAATCAGATCGACGCAGAGGTCAGAAGCTGCACAGAAGCCGCTCAGATCGAAGCGCTGACTGCAGAGCTCCAGGAGCTCCAGGAAAAGAGAGCGCAGCTCGAAGCAGCTGCTGCAAGGCACGAAGAGGCTCGCGGCATCCAGGCCGGAACAGTAAACACTGTCACCGTAGCATCCGGATCTGCTTCACTCGAGGAGAGAACATACGATGCTTCGTCTCCTGAGTACAGGAATGCGTTCCTCAAGCACATCGCCGTAGACAGAGACGGCACACACTTCCTCGGAGAGATGACGAAGGAAGAGAGAGCTGCATGGACTATGACCACAGCTAACACCGGCAGCGTGGTTCCGACCACAATGCTGAACAAGATCGTCGACAGAGTCAAGGCTGACTCCCCGATGATCGAGGATGCTGTTGCAAGCATGATCGAGGGCGTATTCTCGTATCCGATCAGAACAGCTATCGCACAGGGCGATGCTGCAGTCGTAGGCGAAGCAGCCGCAAACGAAGACGAGAAGGATACATTCGAACTCGCTGTTCTCACGGGCGTCGACATCAAGAAGCACGCCATCCTGACACGCAGGATGCAGTTCCAGTCTGTAGACGCGTTCGAAGACTGGCTGGTAGCCGACATCTCCAAGAGGATCGCAGTCGCTGAAGAGGCTGTCGTCAGAGCAAGACTTGACGGATCTGCACCGGCAACCGGAGAGTCCGCAAACGCGAACGTCAAGATCAACTCTTCGACGAACGTCCTGACATCGCAGGCATACAGTGATGCTGTCATCCGCAACATCATGTCGCTCATCGACGAGAACGGTGAAGTTGTGGTCTACGCTAACAGCAAGACCATCTGGAACGGTCTCGCGGGCATCGTAGATGCAGACAGCAAGAAGATCATGATCCCGAACGGCATGGTCGACCCTGTTGTCCAGGGCAGAATCTACGGAGCAACCGTCAAGAAGGACTCCAACCTCTCTGACAATGTTGCATACTTCGGCGTCAAGGGCGCCCTGAAGATCAACAGATTCGGACCGATGGAGATCTTCCCTACACGCGAGGCGAAGACTGCCAACATGATCTACACCGGCGTAGAGATCTTCGACGCTGGCCTTGAGAACGACAAGGCATTCGTCAAGGTAACTTTTACGACATAGACCAGGAGCCGGTCAGGAGCATCCACACGTACACAAGCGAGGAGCTGAGCGCGATGACGATCGCTCAGATCAAGGCTCTCGCCGGAGAGCTCGGATACACGATCACGAAGAGCCTCAAGGCGGACATCATCAGCGAGTTCCTCGCACAGCAGAATTCAAGTAAAGCATAGGAGGTCAGGAGATGTCTGTATTTGAGCAGGTCAAGACCGCAAAGCGTATCAAGCATTCCGGGCTTGATAGCGAAATAAACAGGCTGATCAGGACAGCCCGTGCCAGCATGGAGAGGGCTGGTGTAAAGCATGAAAAAGCACAGAGCGACGACGACCTCATAGTCGAGGCCGTCGTCACTTTCGTTCTCGGAAGACTCGCAGAGACCACAGAGCTCAGAGACAAGTACGAGGAATCATACCGCATACAGCTCGATGAGCTCAGGAAAAGCGAGGAGTACAGATGTATAACGACATCATCAAATTCGGACGCGTAAAGTACGAGAAGAACAGGTACGGCCAGGAGATTGAGACTGTTGAATGGCGCGAGGTCTATGCAGAGGTCATGAGCGTGAGCAGAGCAGAGTTCTACTCCGCATCGATGGCCAACATCCGCCCGACCTGCGTCTTCGCCATAGCTGACAAAGACGACTATCAGGACGAGAAGCAGATCTGGTACAACGGCATCACATATGACGTGATCCGGACGTATCGCAGCAGAGACGCATATCGCCTGGAGATAACCGCAGAGATGCGTGAGCGCGACGACAACCGAACGAAGGAGGCAGAGTGATGACAGATCTCATTCCTATCCAGCAGGCTCTCGAGAACACCGGCATCTACACTGCCTACTTCGAGATCGAGAGCGAGAGGCAGGCGCCGTATATCATATGGCGCGGAAACGGCCAGAACAACTTCATAGCCGACGATACGTTCTACTTCAAGATGGGCAACACTTACGAAGTGGACTTCTACTTCCTGGTGAAGTCAGAAGAAGTCGAAGAAGTGATCGAACAGGCGCTACTTGACGCAGGCTTTTTGTATTCGAAAGGCGAAGACCTGCGGGACGAGAACACGAAGGAATTCCTGATCATCTATTCCGTCTGGCCGGGAATCGACCGATATGACAATGACGATGAAGAGGAATAGACATGAACAAGACTGTTTCAGTAGACCAGCTGGCGAGCGAGATCAAGAAGATCCTCAGCGAGTATGAAGAGGATGTCAGCGTAGGCGTGACAAGGCAGGCTGTCGAGATCGCCGAAAAAGGCGCTCAGGCAGTCAACACTTCGGCAGCCGGAGCAGGCTTCGGCGGCAGGAAGTACAAGCGGTCATGGTACACAAAGACCCAGCAACTGAGCAGGGTGCATGCGGATGTCGTTATTTGCAGCCGCCAGTACAGAGTGGCACACCTGCTGGAGAAGAGCCATCCTGTCGGAAGGAAGAAAAGAGGACACTTCGAAGGCCGGCCGCACATCAAACCGGTCGAAGAGATCATCGTCAGAGAATACGAAGACGCGTGCGAACGAATTATAACTAAACATTAGCCCACAACGGAGGTAATAACACAATGAGCGTAACACCTAACAAGATCAAGTACGGCCTCAAGAACGTGTACTACGCTGTTGCGACACTCGCTGCCGATGGCACTGCGACATTCGCAACACCGGTCAGGATTCCGGGAGCCGTGAACCTTTCACTCGAACCTCAGGGAGATCGTGAGCCGTTCTATGCTGATGACGTGGAATACTTTGTCAGCATTTCGAACACCGGCTACGAAGGCGACCTCGAGATCGCCTTCGTCCCTGAGTCCTTCGAGACTGACGTCCTGAAGGCTGTCGTAGACACGAACAAAGTGCTGTTCGAAGAAGTGTCTCCGGAGATCGTTCACTTTGCCCTGCTCTTCCAGTTTGCAGGAGACAAGAAGAACATCAGACACTGCTTCTACAACTGCACAGCGATGCGTCCGAACGTCGAAGGCGAGACCAAAGGCGAGAACATCGAGCCGAAGACCGAATCGCTCTCACTGAGAGCAGGGTCGATCTATGACGCGACTCTCCAGAAGGACATCGTCAAGGCAAAGACAAAAGATGACACGACAGACGCCGTCTACAATGCATGGTTCAGTCAGGTCATCGTGCCAGGCGTAACGATAACGCCGTAACCAAAAACTTGCTAATGAACTAAAGGAGACCAACATGTACAAAGAAGTAAAAATAGGCGACAAGACAATCCCGATGCTTTCGATGGCATCAGTAGATCTGTACTACAAGAACACATTCGGAGTAGATCCTGTTAAGCTCCAGACGTCAGATCCTGACTCGGGAGACATGATCAACTTCATAGTCCGCATGGGCTTCATTATGGCGGAATTCGCCAAGCGCAAGTCGCGCAAAGAGATGCTGAAACTGAATGAAGAGGCCTTCTACGACTGGATGGATGAATTCCCGAGAGAAGAACTCTACGACATGGAAAAACTCATGGAGATCCAGGGCGTATACGAGGGCAATCTGGTCAGCACTTCAGAATCAAAAAAAGAGGAAGACCAGTAGACAGAGAACAGAATGTCGCACTGTTTACACTAAGATGCATCCAGGTCGGGCTAACATTGGCCGACCTGGATTTTCTTACATATGGTCAAGTCACAGACATTCTGACGGAACACATGAACGACGACTGCGAATATCCGGAAATGGCTACGCAGGCAGACTTCGACAGGTTCTGAGATAAGTGAGGAAATTATGGCGTCAGGAAGAATCAAGGGAATAACGATCGAGATAGAAGGCAAGACAACGAAACTCGAAAGCTCCCTCAAAGCTATCGACAGCCAATTAAATAAAACGCAGTCCGCGCTGAAGGACACGAACAAGCTCCTAAAGTTCAATCCGGGCAACACGGACCTGCTCAAGCAGAAACAGAAGCAGCTGGCCGACTCCATCAACCAGACGAAGACAAGGCTCGACCAGCTGAGAGAAGCCCAGAGCAAGGTTGACGAAGGCACAGCTGAATGGGACGCCCTGCAGAGGGAGATCATCGATACCGAGAACAGACTCAAGAGTCTCGAAAAAGAGTATCGGAACTTCGGATCTGTCAATGCACAGGTGATCGCAGCTGCCGGCGAGAAGCTCAAAGGCTACGGAGAAAAGATGACCGAGGTCGGGCAGAGCCTGACAACAAAAGTCACGCTCCCGCTCGTTGCCGCAGGCACACTGAGCGCGAAAAAATTTGCCGAGGTCGACAAGACCATGCAGCTCGTCAATTCGACAATGAGCAATTCGGAAGAAGAGGCAAAGCTGCTCGATAGCGCAATGAAAGAGGCTGCGGCGAATTCAACATTCGGAATGAATGACGCTGCGACAGCGACGCTGAACTTCGCCAGGGCCGGGCTCAATGCAGAGGATGCAGCAAATGCGCTCGCTCCGGCAATGGCGCTGGCAGCAGGAGAAGGCGGAAACCTCGATGTCGTATCCGGCGGACTCGTAGCAACGATCAACGGCTTCGGCGGATCATTCGAGGATGCAGGATACTATGCAGACGTCTTCGCGAATGCCTGCAATAATTCAGCACTCAATGTCGACGAGCTATCAAGTGCGATGAGCATCGCCGCTCCGATATTCCATTCAGCAGGCTACGAAGTCAAGGATGCAGCGCTCTACATGGGCATCATGGCAAACAAAGGAATCGACGCGAATGTAGCGGCGAACTCCCTGAAGACCGGCATGGCCCGCCTCATAACACCATCAAAAGAGGGCGCCGAGTGGATGGATAAGCTCGGCATATCAGTCACGAACGCAGATGGCACAATGAAGGACAGCGTGCAGATCCAGAAGGAAATGCATGACTCATTCATGGAATTGAGTGACTCCGAACGCATAGCAGCTGCAGAGGCGATATTCGGCAAGAACCAGATGGCTCCGTGGCTCGCCCTCATCGAAACAGCTCCGGAAGACGTCGACAAGCTGAACAACTCGCTGGATAAAGAAGGCACTGCAATGGAAATGCAGACAGCCATGATGGAGGGCTTCGGTGGAGCGATCGAAAAGCTGAAGTCGAGCATCGATGTCGCAGCGACATCACTCGGGCAGGCTCTCGCTCCTACGATCATGAAAGTCGCAGAGGTCATTCAGAAGGCCGTTGACTGGTTCAACAGTCTCGATGAATCACAGCAACAGCTGATAGCAAAGATCGGTCTGGTCGCAGCTGCGGTCGGGCCGCTCCTGCTCATCGGCGGGAAGCTGCTCATCGGTATAGGCCAGCTAATGACATTCGCGCCGCAGATAGCGGCGTTCGGAGGGGTCCTTGTGAAGGGTTTCGGCCTCGTGAAGGCCGCGATAGCGGGCCTGTCATTCAATCCTATCGTTTTAGGAGTAGCAGCGGCAGTCGCGGCAGGCATCTGGCTCTACAAGCACTGGGATCAGGTCAAAGAGCAGGCTGCATCTCTCGCGGCGTGGATATCCGAAAAGTGGGAAGCGATCAAGCTGGCCATCACAAGCAAGATAGACGCGGCGAAGGCAAAGGTGCATGCGGCAGTCGAAGCAATCCGCGCCGCAACCATAGGCAAGTTCGAAGCCGCCAGGAGTGGCGCTGTTGCAAAGTTCGAATCAATGAGGAGTGCGGCAGCATCGAAATTTGAATCGATCAGGAGTGCTGCGGCATCTAAATTTGAGTCCATAAAGACTGCCATTACGAGCAAGATCGAGGCGGCGAAAGACAAGGTCAAAGGAGTGATCGACAAGATCAAGGGCTTCTTCCCGTTCAAAGTAGGAAAGATCATCAACTTCAAGACTCCGCACATAACGCTCAACACAAGCACAAAAAAAGTGCTCGGCAAGTCGATAACCTATCCGACAGGCTTCAGCGTGAGCTGGTACAAGAAAGCGTATGACACGCCGGTAGAGTTCACGAGGAGCATGATCGTGCCGACCATGAACGGGCTCAAAGGATTCGGTGATGGCCGGGGCTCCGAAGTGGTATATGGACGCCGCAAACTGGCTCAGGACGTCGCTGCAATAATTGGCAGCAGAGCATTCAGCGCACCTGTCAACATCAACGTCTATGCGAGAGACGGACAAAGCGCCGTCCAGATCGCGAAAGAAGTCAAGACGATACTCATCAACGAAGTGAATAATCAGAGGATGGCATGGGTATGAGAAACTATTTAATCTTCGGCGGAGTGAATTCCGCAAACTACGGCATATATATAACAGGCTCCGGAGTGTATAACGCTCCGAAGCGCGCCGTCGAGAATATCGTGGTCCCGGGCAGGAATGGCCTTCTGACGATAGACCAGGGCAGATATGAGAACATAACTGTCGAGTATCCTGCATTCGCATTCGGGAAAACGCGCGAAGAATTTCAGCAGAAGATAACCGCGTTCAGAAATGCGATTATGTCGCAGATCGGATATCAGAGGCTTGAAGACACATATCATCCGGACGAATACCGGATGGCACTCTATGCAGAGGGACTCAATGTAGACGTAAAACCGTATGGCAGCTCCGGCAAGTTCACTCTGTCGTTCAACTGCAAGCCGCAGAGGTTCCTGAGAGACGGAGAACACACCGTGGCGAAAGCTAACGGAGAAAAAATAATCAACCCGACGCCGCATGAGAGCAGTCCGATGCTGGAGGTGGAGGGGTACGGCACTATTGGGTTCAATGGCTATGAGATAACCATCAACGATGTTGTTATCGGGGAGATTGAGACATCGACAAGAAGCTCGCAGAGCATAGGCAAGATACCGAACAGTAACCTCCCGAAAACATTTTCAAAGACGATCGATTATTCGGCTCATGCGGGTGCGCTCGAGACCGGAGATTCACTGTTCGTTGATGCAATAAAATTAACTGTCAAATCTCTTGCTCTGGGCACAGGAGCAACACCGGCTCCGACAATCACAAGTAATATAGGCACAGCATCGGCTTCGGGTGCGGTACGAAACTATTCACAAGTCGAAAGCGGGGGAACGTGGAATTATGCCGATTATACGACCGCAGCATCAATCAGCGGTATCGAGCTTACGGCATTTACAGATGAATCCTATTCCGCAACTTTAACATCGGTCCTTAAATACGACAACAACTCAACGATCGGTACTGTAACAGTCGGAATCAGCATCACAAACACGGCAAGTGGAGTCCTGACAATTCAAGTGGTTTGCAACGGTACAAGTGCCGGCCCTACCGACCTTTATAGTAACGGTGGAACTATCGAGTACGGCAGGAGCTACCTGTATTCAACGCAGTCTATTCTCGGAAGTCCACTATACATAGACTGCGACCTCGGTGAAGCGTATAAATTTGAAGGCGATACGATTGTTAGTATCAATCAGCACGTCGACCTCGGCACCGACTTGCCGAAACTCGCAAGCGGTGAGAACGAGATAACATTTGATGACACTGTAACCGATTTAAAGATTACTCCGAGGTGGTGGAAAATATGATCCCGATACTATACGACTCAAATGAAATGAGCTTCACATCGAACGGCCTCGGAAGACTGCGTGATATTATATCCTGCCGGTGCACTGAGGAGAGAAATGGGATTTTTGAATGTGACTTCGAGTATCCCGTCAACGGCCAGAACTACGACCGCATACTTCTCGGCAGGACGATAGCTGCAAAATATGACGACAGCGAAGATATACAACCCTTCGACATTGTCTCGAACACGGAACCGATCAACGGGATAGTGAAATATCACGCAGTGCATATAAGCTACAGGCAGTCAAAGCTGACTGCATTCGGGACTGGCATCAACAACCTGGCGGCAGCATTCGCCATGCTAAACGGCGCGCAGCCTAACAACCCTTTCATATACGAAACAGATAAGGCAGGAGAAGGATACCTCGCCGCAGGAGACGGAGTGCCTCGATCAGTGAAGTCGATACTCGGAGGCATCGAAGGCTCAATACTGGATACCTACGGCGGCGAGTATAAGTACAACAAGTTCATAGTAAGCCTCCTGACATCACGTGGATCAGACCGAGGATTCACAGTCCGCTACGGCGTCAACCTGCTCGACTATAACAATGATACAAACTACTCGGAGAGCTTCAACTCATGCATTCCGTACTGGGCAGGAACAAACTCGAGCGGCGACCCTCTGGTGGTAAGAGGCGCAAGAGTGGACTCGGGCTTGCCAAGCTACAACGGACGCATAGAATGCGTCCCGCTCGACCTGACAAGCAAATTCGAGTCACAGCCGACGGCGGCTCAGGTCGAAGCAGCTGCCAGTACATATATGCAGAACAACCAAGTCAACCTGCCGGTACAGACGATAAAAGTCAATTTTATACGACTGCAGGAGTCGGAGGAGTACGCAGAATATGCTGCACTCCTCGACTGCAACCTATGCGACACCGTGAGAGTGATATTCCCTCGCTACAAAATGGACGGGAGATTCAAGATCGTCAAGACAGTCTACAACTCCCTGACGGAGCGCTATGAAGAGATGGAACTCGGAGCGCTGTCGATCACGTTATCACAGGCCCTCGGGCTGAGTAAATAAACAAAGGAGAAAGGCATGGCACAAGTCAAAAACATCAATATGACGCCTGACACCATACTGCCGTATCTGAAGCTGAGCCAGTATGACGTAGGACGTGAGATCAGCTTCGTCATGAAGGACGGCTCCGAGGAGTACACAGTACCGTCAGGAGCGACGGTCAAGCTCGAGGGCACGAAGCCATCAGGCTTCGGTTTCACGATCACGTGCGAAGTAAACGGATCAACAGCCACGGCAGTCACGACAGCAGGCATGACCGACGAATGGGGCACGGTCGTAGCAGAGCTGGTGGTCAGGCAGGGAGATAACAGACTCGGATCCTCGAATGTCAGGTTCGACATCGAGAGATCCCCTCATCCGGAAGGCACGACTGACGGAAGCGCGGAGGTCATCATCTCAGAGCTGACGATCCTGGTGGAAAGAGCAGAAGCCGCAGCTGAATCGGTGCACAGTCTGACCGTATCGTCGCAGACGCTCGATGCATCGGAGCAGGCATATGCCAACTATGACGAGGAGAACAACCATATCGAATTCGGAATTCCAAAAGGATATAACGGTTACGAGATCGAGGGCACTATCGGCTTCGCAGACAGCTCTTCGAACGGCGACATCGTTATAACAATGTCTTAGGAAAGGAGGGCAAAGATGATCACCTACACCGTTGAAAGGCCGGCACACGGCGCAGCAGAAGGCGAGATCGTGAACTATGTCGAAGGGTTCTGTCTTTCGACTGATGAAAAACCTGCCGATGTAGCAAACGGCTCGTCACTTATGGAAATGGACACGAAGACGCTCTATTTTTTCGATGAGAATGCAAGAGTGTGGAGAGCATGGAGGAGGGCTTGATAATGCTGGATAGAATATCTTATGTTATGGGGCTCGAGGACGGCCTTGAGGAAGGCACCGGCACAGTAGTCATCGAAAACGGAGTCACTTGCACCGACGACGGCGATGCAAACATCACTATCACGGAGGATGAAGAATAATGGCAAACAAAAATCTTAAATCAATCAAGTTTCCGGGCCTGCCGGATACTTATGACGTCTGCAAGTACGACGACCTGCTGAACGTCATCACGATCACAAACCCGAACACCACGATGGGCGACATCGTGACGATTCTCAATGCAGTCAACTCGGTCGGCAATCACGTCGTATTTGACGTAGCGGCGCTCGATGCGGGCATGTATCTGTGCACGATCTATATCGGCTCCGGATACTACAGGATCGCGGACCTTGTCACAGGCTTCCAGGGCACAGGCTTCTTCGTTGCGACAGACAAGCTCGCGGACATCATCGCAAGCGGATCTCAGAGCTCCGGAAAGCACTACACGATGCAGTGGGATATGGTCAATGCACAGGGCACCAGACTGAACGACGCTGCGTCGATCACGACAACGACCACGAACTTCGGTCACTTCGGATCGGTGAATGAGAACTACGACAACCCGTTCGACAGCATTTATCCGTGGAGTGGCAGGAAGCTCTGCAACATCGACCTCGAAACATACAGAGGCCTGACAGAAGGTGACGACATCACAGACTGCGTCGTAGCATGGGAAGATGACGTCAACTTCGACTACGATCACCAGTACGGCGTGTGGGTATACACTCCAGCCTTCTTCGGAAGGACATACACACTCGGCAACTACAGATATTTCGACATAACAGACGAAAATCTGCAGGACAACATCGCATATCCGCCTTCGCTGGTCGGCCGCTGGCTCGGCGTCGATGTGACACTCACGATCGACGGATCGAGCAAGCACTGCAACCTGCCGAAGACCGGCATGCCGATGGCAAACATTGCAGGCAGCACGATGCACACATATGCGAAGAACTACGGCGCATCCCTGAACGACATCTACGCACTGGATGCCGTATCGATGCTCTACATCGTAGAGTATGCGAACATGAACCTGCAGAACACGATCGGAAACGGAGTATCAGATCTGTACAAACAGACGATGCATCCGGCAGCTGCAGTGACAGCGGACACCGAGCTTACTATCGCTACGACATACGCCGGATTTATTCCAGGCGCGATCGTAGACATCGGCTCGACAGACGGATCAAACAGTGTTGCAAGGACGCACATCGTGAGCGCTACAGTTTCAGGGACATCTACGATCCTCACGCTGGCAGACGCGGTCACATGCGCGACGACAGACTTCGTATCAATCCACGGCCTGATCAACGTGGCCGACTCGGATATCGGATCGAAGACTGGATACATCGGAACGAATGGAAAGAGCAACGCATACTACAGAGGCCAGACCTTCTACGCGAACAAGTTCCAGTACATCCTCGGCGCATATCGCCAGAAGGATACAGAGAAGATCTGGATCGCTGAAGAGGGTGACACCGACAACTACGATGCGCTCGACACGACAAAGCACATCGACACCGGCCTGAAGCTGCCGGCATCAGGATACATACAGACACTGGGCATCGCTGAAGGCCTCAGCTTCGCGCCATTCCCGACAGCGTCCGGAGGAACAAGCTCGAACCCTGTAGGAGACTATGTCTATGTGCCATCAGCTTCGACGGGCAACACGATCCTCTGGCTCGGTGGTGGCGCGGCCGGCGGCGCGCCCTGCGGCTGGTTCGGCAACTGGGACCTCGCCGCGTCGGACTCGTACTGGAGCTACGGGTCCTGCCCTCGTCTCCTAAACCCTTGAGGGGGTCGTCAGGGGGACGGCTCCCCCTGACACAAACATTTCGATACAGTTGTAATAATAAGTTTAGGGCATAACACTGCGATGCTCCGCCCGTTCGGTGGGTGGCCGTCTGGCTCGGTGGTAACGCGAACAACGGCGCGAACTGCGGCTGGAACGGCAACTGGAACAACACCGCGTCGAACTCGAACTGGAACTACGGGTCCTGCCAACTCTCTTAATACTCAAGCATAAAGATGAAGTATTAGCGGGTTATGTCCTTATCCTTTGATAGAAATAGTGCCGGTATAGGCTGAACCCTATATAAGGGCGCGGTGTGGTAGGTTAGATCTCGAAGCTCCGCGACGGTTAAGAGAGAGAATATGAAGCGAGTAGGGCATTTAATGGAGGTAATGCTGACGGAGGAGAACTTCGTGGCAGCAGAGAAGTCGCTGGGGAAGAATAAACCAGACAACAGGCAGGCGAAATTCCTGGCGAGACACGCAAAGAAATACGGCTGCAAGCTGCTGGAAAAGATCAAGGACGGAACCTTCGAATGGCACAAGCCAAAAGAGACGACGATCACCGACTCATACAAGGGCAAGACGAGACATTTGAAGATACCGTGCCTCGAGGATCAGGCAGCTCAGCTCGCCTGGTTAAATGTCGCTACTCCTTACATTGAAAGGCGAAACTATTACTATAACTGTGGCTCGATACCAAAAGCAGGCCAGACGCGATGCGTCAAGGGCTTGCAGAAATGGCTCAAAGATCCGCGCATGAAATACGGCGCCACTACAGACATCAGGAAATTCTACGAGACCTGCCCGCACTGGCTGGTCCGGAAAGGCCTCGAGAGGATCTTCAAAGACAAAGCCTTCATCGAATTTGCGATGGGCTTCGTCGCATCGATGTCCGACACGGACGTCGGGCTCGCGATCGGATATCCGTCATCGCACTGGCTTGCGAATGTCGCGCTGATGGAACTCGATCACGAACTGAGACGGGAGTTCCCGGACGTCAGATACACGAGATATATGGACGACATCGGGATGGTGTGTCCCAATCGACGCCATATCAAGAAGGCTGTGGCATACATCCGAAAACGGATAGCCGCCTATGGTATGGCGCTTAAGAAGTGGGCGATCTTCAAGATCAAAGGCCGCGGTCTGCCGTTCCTATCGTACAGATTCTTTAATGGCTACACGCTGCTGGCGAAGCCGCTCATGGTCCGCATAGCCAGGAGGATGAGGCGAACAGCCAAAAGGATGAATGCACACATAGCTGCCGGGATCATTTCATACTTCGGCATCCTGACGTGGTGCAACTCGTACAACTTCCGTGTCAAGCATGTATATCCGTATGTAAACAAGCGGATCTGCATAAACCTCATCAGAGCGGCAGCATGATGAGGATATACGCCACAGTTTTCTTACACCGCAGAAAAGAGGTAGAGCATGAGAATAATCACCGATTACACAAAGAAACCGAAAGCCCAGGAGGTCATCGTCATAGGTGACAGGGCGACCGTGTTCATCCGCAAAAGCATCAAGTCCTACAAGGACGAGGAAGGCAAGACAAGATACACGGCCATCGAGTACAGCACCCAGGTCAACGCGACCGGCTTCATAATGTCAGACGACTTCGAGAAGCTCCTGATCCAGAAAGAGACCGAAGCAGAGG
The DNA here is from genome assembly GCA_017510505.1 of Mogibacterium sp. Taxonomy (GTDB): domain Bacteria; phylum Bacillota; class Clostridia; order Peptostreptococcales; family Anaerovoracaceae; genus Crickella. The sequence goes on from JAFWNE010000002.1 coordinate 16,937, forward strand.
CAGCCAGAGTCAGAGCGAAGAGAAACGCCCTGCTCGCCGAATCAGACAAGGAAGTCCTCCCGGACAGAAAAGATGAGCAGGCGAAGTCATACGACAGATGGGCCACTTACCGCAAGGCTCTGCGAGACATCCCGGAGCAGAAAGGATTCCCGTTCGAGGTAGAATGGCCGGTGAAACCGGAATAAGGCTATGGGAGACTTTGAACAGCAGGAAGCCCTGGCGAAGATGACAATACCGGAGCTGATTGAAAGTATAGTGAGACTCACAGAGATCTACAACGAGCACCTGACGATGCTGACGCATGAGATCCTGATCAGGTCAATGCAGCAGGCTGAATAATTATTCATAATAATACGCACGGAAAACGCACGGAAACACACGCCGTGCGTTTTTGTGTATCTGAACAAAGGAGAAGACATGAACAGAGGAACAAAGATAAGGACTGTGGTGCTATTCATAGCCATCGTCAATCAGGCCATCTCGCAGGTCGGTGATCCCGACTTCGGAAATGAGACGGCAAACCTCGTATATAGGATCGTATCCTATATTTTCACCGTGGCGGCGGCTGTGATAGCCCTGTGGTATAACAACGACTTCACTGAAGAGGCATGCCGGGGAACGGCCATGACGAGGCAGCTGAAGTTGGAAAAAGAAGATGACTATATTGGCGACAGATTCTTCACAGATGAAGAGGAAGGAGAAAGCGATGAACAAGACAATATTTAAGCAACTTGATTCTCGCTGGTCATCGCTGCCATATCCTACCAAAAAGTCGACATTCGGCGGGAACGGATGCGGCTGCTGCGCCTGCCTGCACAACATGATCGAGCTGGATGAGTACAAGGACTGGACTCCGAAAGATCTCCGGCCATACATGGTAGGACAGGGATTCGCTATCGCAGGCCAGGGAACGCTGTGGAGCGGAATAAGCAAGACGCTGCAGCATTATGGCTTCAAGGTGATCAACCATCCGACGCTGCAGAATATCTTCGCCACTCTGGACGAGCGGAAGAAGAAAGGCCTGCCTTGCATAGGCGTCATCCTATTCAGCTCCGGAAGTAGAGGCGGCATCACATGGACGGCCGGAGGCCACTTCGTAGCTTTTGTTGACTACAAGGTCAAAAACGGCAAACACTACTTCTATACGAAAGATTCGGGCGGTCGCGATCACGATGGATGGTACTGCTACGAAACACAGATGAAGGGGCTCATCCCTCAGATCTGGTCGGCACTCAGCACTGCAAAGGCAGCTTCACTGCCTGCCCTGCAAGCCGCTGTGGAAGAACTGAAGAAGCTCACCGTAGACGGCGAAGGCGGAGAAAAGACCGTGATCGCTACGCAGAGATTCTTCAAGACTTTCGAAGACGGCATCATCAGCGGACAGAACAAGTCGCTGAAGAAATACTATCCCGCACTGACGGCCGTGATGTTCGCTTCGAACAGCAAGTCAACCGTCGTAAAGGAACTGCAGAGCTGGCTCGGCGTCACAAGGGATGGTGTCATAGGCCAGGAGACCACGAAGGCATGGCAGAGGAAACTGAGAGACCTCGGATACCTCGCCAAGGATGAAACGATAGACGGCATCTTCGGCCCGAAATCGATGAGGGCATGGCAGAGATTCCTCAATGACCATTTAGACAAAGAGGAAGAGAAGAAGCCTGAACCGACACCGACTCCTACACCTACTCCTGCACCGAAGCCTGAACCGACACCGAAGAAGACGGTCGATGAACTTGCACAGGAAGTCCTTGACGGCAAGTGGGGAAGCGGTAAGGATCGCAAGGAGAAACTGACCAAAGCAGGATACGACTACGATGCCGTACAGAACAAGGTCAACGAGATACTCAAGGCAAAGGAAGACCCGCTTCAGCCTTGGTACGATGCTCTGAAAGCACAGTACGAATGGAGCAAGAAACAAAAGTATAAATTCAACAAGCACCCTAATGTTGCTAACAGCGAGAAAGAGGGAACTTGCATCACCTTTGTATCCGTAGCGTTACAGAGACTTGGACTTCTGCCGAAAGGCAAATGGTTTTGGCTGTATCCGAAGACCAAGAAGATGGACGGCAACGCTGATAAATATGTAAAGAAGCACCCTGAAATCTTCGAGGTGTTCTACCCTTGGAAGACGATTGCTGAACTTTGGAAAGAGGGCAGAATCAAGAAGGGTGACATCATCGGCTTTGATAAGCCTGACCACACGATGGTATTCAAGGGGTTCAACAAGAACGGCGAACCTATCTTCGATACGATGGGTCACAAGCGTGGACTCAATGTAACATATCCGTCATATGCCAAACGCAAGGTCGGCATGATAGTCAGACTCAAAAAGGTGGTGAAGTAATATGAATGATCTATTAGAAAAAATATTGCTCGCACTGCTCGGCAGCGGGAATATCATCCTGTTCGTCAAGTTCCTCATAGAACGATACGACAGGAAGACGGAACGCTCCGAAGACAACGTGCTCGGCGGGATACAGGACAGGCTCACGAAGATTGAGAAGGATGGGATCAGGACGCAGCTCCTGTTCCTGATCCTGATCAGACCAGAAGAACAGGCCGAGATCCTCAAAGTCGCAGAATACTATTTTGTGAAGCTCAAAGCCAACTGGTACATGACGGGCTTCTTCAAAAAATGGTGTGACGAGCGAGGACTTGAGCCGGAATGGTTCGATGATAAGGAGTAGTCGTCCCGAGGACGCGATACTTTCATTTCCTCTTACAATATACTATTATAACAAGGCAGAAGCCCGGATGGACCACGACAGTCTATCCGGGCTTTTTGCGTTTTATGATAAAAAATGCTATAATAAATGCGGGAAATCTTGTAACGAATCAGCAAACAAGGGCAGAGGCGCAGGCGCCGAAGCCCTTTTTGCTATCTATGAATAATGAAGCGTGACTTCTATACCGATATTCATGTTATTCTTCTCAAGGCGATATATGTCCTTGCCTTTGTCATCATCATAATCCTCGCGGATGATTTTATAAGGCCCTCCTACTACCTCACATGACAGGGAAGGGTCCCCGGTATCAAGTATCTTTTTGACGCGCTTCGCCTTTTCAGATGGTACATATCCCACATGAACGTCATTGACGCATACCTTTATAGCGTTAGGATCATGCTCATTGTCAGGCTCCGGAACCAGTGAGACATCACCGACAACATCTATGTATTTGTAGATCTGCTCGTCTGTCATGCCGAGATCTATCAACTCTGACTTACTCATGCCATATTCATAATTATCGAGCAAGACATCGTCGAGATCCTTCTGGCGAAATGATATTCCCGCAACCTTGAACGAATATGACCGGCTGGCAGCTGCGGCAGGGGAGGGAGCAAGGTCAGAAAAAGGAGAAGGGCTCTCGGACTCGACAGCCTCATCGATGCGTTCAGGAGCAGGCGCAGGACGCTCCGTAGGCTCGACGGTCGTCTTAGGCTTCGGCTTCTTGAAGAAAAAAGCTGCGACGAGGAGAGCCAGAACAGCAGCGACGAATATACCGATGCTGAAATCGCCTACAAATGAGATCAACAACAGGAACAATCCTAACAATGCGAAGATAACCCCGACAACCTTCTTAAAGATGCCCATACCAAACCTCCGAAAATATTTTCTAAAAGAATATTAAAAACTGCTTGCTTATATAATATAACTTGTGTATTATCTAAAACAAGTGGTAAAGCGTAAGGGAGGCATAAGCCTCCTAAAAAATAAACCTCATACTATTCCTAAAATCATAATTCACGATATAGTATAGAGAATTCAGCCTTCGAAAGAGAAGGGGAGCGCCTTACCATTAAACGGTAAGGCGCTTTTTATTTTGCTGATGAACTAAAGGAGGAATGATCATGCAAACCCACTCAATTAAACAGGTTGAGGCTATTACCGGAAGCACGCCGCAGGAGCTTGCAAGCAATTATAACGAGGCGATGAAGAGGCTCCAGGGACTCAATCCAAAGGACGAATGGCACGGCGACGTCGTTTATATTTATTACTACACTTCAGAGACTATCACTGAATGCCTCGCAGATGAGCACGAACTTGAAGGAGATGCACACACATGCAGCGAGTGCCCATTCTGCGTAAAGAAGCTCAACAGATTCGGAAACGTAGACACTCGATACAAGTGGGCGGTATGCGGGAAGAGTGGCGAGCCAACATCCATATCGTCGAAGGCATGCGACATCTACTACACTATGCACCACACAAGAACAGATCACGGAAGAGGGGAAATAATGAACAAGGAAATAAAAATCAAGATGATTGAGTTCGATGTCAATCAGAAGATGCTCGCGGACCACATGGGAATCACTCAGCCGGCAGTATCTCAGATGCTGAATAAAGAGCTCTCAGAAGAGAAAAAGAAGGAACTGATCCTCGCTATCGAAGAGTGCGCTCTCAGCGCTTAGGAGGGAAATTATGGCCCAAAACACTAAATGTAGCGCATGGATGGTATCAGCCAATCCGATAGCCGGAAGAATGTTCTACGGCGTATACCGCATCAGGGACATCAACGAAGTCGACCACAGCGGGAACCGCGAAACCCGCGGAGGATGGTATGAGACAAGAGCCGAGGCTGAGAAGCTGGCAGCGACACTGAATGCAGAGGAAAAGAAATGAAGGCAGGACAAATAGTTCAGACAGCCCGCGAGCGAGAAGGTCTCACAAGGAAGCAGCTCGCTGCCAAGACAGGACTAACATATATGACGATCCAGAACATCGAGACAGGCAAGACTGATCCGAAAATGGATACCATGCTACGAATAATGCAGGCGCTGAACTACGACACAGTCTTCAATCCGAGATACAGAGGAGGCTACTACGGTGAGTGACAACGAGATCAGAAAGGTCCTCGTAGAGAGGAAGAAACACGAAAGAATGATGAAGAGGCGCGAGGCCATACTCGAATCCGCATGTGACCTAGCAGCCTGGAGCAGCCTGATCGCTATCGGCTTCATGCTCTCAGTGATAGGAGGCTAGGCATGGGGTTGACGAGACGAGACAAAAAGAACCAGGCACACTTCAGACAGAAGAAGATCCTGGAGCTGGTATCAGAGCCCGGCGGGATGAGCTGTACACGTCTCGCGGAGAGATTCAGTGTAACGAGAGGCGACATCATAAACGATATCAGGGATCTCAGAGCGATGGGCTATACGATACAGACGTCCATGACGACAGAGGACAAGATGTATACGGCACTATTCGAGCTCCAGAGGACGCCGAAGTCGCCGTCCTGACAGAGTACACCTGCAGCATCTGTGGGATCACGCTGGCAGAGTGCCGGCACTGGGGCCCTGTATGCAAGAAAACCAGACGCCGTGTATGCGCGGAATGTTGCCGCAAATGCGAGCATCACATCAAATGGTCCGGGATCTGGCGTTGCAACTACGTCACACTCGAAGACAGACGCGAACAGGCACGACAAAGAGCCCGGGAACGATTCAACGAAGAGAACGCAAAAATCTCAGCAGCATACAACAGAGAGAAGAAAGAACGGGCGAGGCAGAAAGCCATACAGGCAGCCAAGGCCCGAAGAAAACAAGAAAAGACTGCGGGCGGGTCACAGTGAAGCAGTTCTTCCTCAGATATATATCCCCACAAAACTAACTCATATCCCGTCCGCATCTTAAATACGGCGCATAGTGTAACGGCAGCACAGATCACTTGCCAGCCAGATCGGCTCCGGGTTCGACTCCCGGATGTGCCTCTAACCGTGGGTGGCGGGCCACAACTGAATATTTTTATAAGGACGTATCCCGAACAATCTGCCCGCCATCCACCATTAACAAATTAAAGAACAGTTACAAGGAGACCCAAAATGAAAGACAAAGCAATAGCGAAAATCACAGAAGAGGCCATGGCGATCAACGATCCCGTGGCTTTTGGTATTGAGGAGCATCTGACCGCGAGATGCACGAACACTCAGATAGCACAGAAACTGCTCGCAGAGGACAAGAGCCTGAAGAAGGCCATCGACGTCATCATGCAGAAGGCCCGCAAGATCGCATCAGAGAACCGCAAGGGCAGCACCGGCCACGCAGTCATATCTGACGCAGACGCCTACAAGATGGTAGACGAATACTACGGCCTGGATGAGCAGGCAGCTCCGGAGAAGAGACCTGCCTCGCAGAGAGTCGACGTCCTCGACCTCTTCTAAGGAGGTCGGCACCATGACAACGAAAGAGATAGAGAAGATGTTCGCGGAGCAGATCCCGCCATCGCATCCGGACACGGAGCGATACTTCAGGGAGGAATGCATCGTGAACCGCCTGCTGATCTACGACGGCAGGAAGAACAAAGCAGTCTGCACATGCTGCGGGAGCGAGTGGGATATATATCCCGGAGAATATTCCAGAATGCATGGACTCAAGGAAACCTGCCCGGAGTGCGGCGAGGTCCTGATCTGCGCATCTGCCGGCAGAGGCAGAGCGAAGTACGAAGAGCTGCACAGGCTCATGACATTCGCATCGGACGGCAGGAGCCTCTGGATAGTTCAGAACGACATCTTCGTTCACTTCAGAGACTTCGCACAGGCCCATCTCGGGATCCACGCCTGCGAGGTATTCAAGATCAATGCAGAGGAGCAGAAGCACTGGAGATATCACAATGGTATCTGGGGAGGCGGCTCGTACTGGGAAGAAATGAAAAGCCTCAACCCTGCGCCACTGCCACACGCTCCGTACTACGGGAGCAGCTGGTACCAGCACATCTTCATAGAGGACATCGAGAAGATCCTCGAGAACAGTGACTGCAGATACCTCATCGGAGAAGATCTGCACAGGCAGCTTGAATGGCCAAGCGTCGCGACATGGCTCGCCCTGCAGATGAAATATCCTGCACTGGAGCTCCTGCGGAAGGGAGGCTTCGGAAAGCTCGCGAAGGACAGACTGACGAATAGCGGATACTCGAATTATGGGAACGCGATCAACATCCGCGCAAAGACCATAGAGAAGGCAATCAGACTCCCGAAGAAATGGGAGAAGGCACTCAGGCGGGCAGGGATCAGCGAGACCATCACATCGAAAGAGCTGAAGGAGTTCCAGAAGGCGGATGACAAGCTGAAGCAGGCAGCCATCGACAGCTGGGACGCATACACAAAGCTGATCACAAGCTGGCGCATGGAGGAGTACATCCTGGCGATCCGGAAGCACACGACGGCAGAGAAGTATCTCAGATACATGAAAGGCCAGAAGACTCACGAGCCGACGATGTTCATCGACTACATCGAGAACGCATACCTGCTCGGATGGGATCTCCGGAGAAAGAGCATCCTGTTCCCTCCGGACCTGAGGAAGGCGCATGACGAAGCGACAACGCTCAGAGACATCGAGAAGAATGCGGAGAAGGACAAGAGGATCCGGATGCACGCCATAGACATAGGCTATCAGGTACACGACCTCATGGCGCTGCCGGCAATGAGCCAGCAGGAACTGAACAACGAGAGCAGCGTGCTGCATCACTGCGTCAAGACATACGGCGACAGGGTAGCGGACGGAAAGACGCTCATCTATTTCGTCAGAAGGACGAGCCTGCCGGATGAGCCGTACTACACACTCGAGATCAGCCCGAAGGACGGACACGTCGTTCAGTGCAGAGGGCTCAAGAACTGCAGCATGACTGCAGAGGTACAAGAATTCAAAGAGGGCTTCGAGAAGGCCTTCATAAAGATGATGAAGAGGGAGGATACATTATGCAGGGCGAAAGCATGAACGCGATCGACCTCGCATTCCGGACAGAGATCAGCATAGAGAACAAGAGCACCGAACAGCTGACAGCTGAAGTCAATGTCAGATACAGGCAGGCAGAGAGTCTCGCAGGCATGAGCGCAATGATGCTCGCAGATGCCGGCAGGCGTCTCATCGAGATCAAGAGCCGCATCCCGCACGGACAGTTCGAGACCTGGTGTGCCGACAATCTCGAATTCTCAAAGAGCAAAGCCGAAAAGATGATGAAGCTGGCTGAAAGAGTAGCCGATGAAAACAGCCTGTTTTCAAAAACGGAAACGTTTACGGATATTGGAATTTCAAGGGTTTGGGCGCTTTTGGCAGCTCCGGAAGAGGTCGCTGCTGAGGTCATAGAGACCAATGATGTCGAGAGCATGACGGTCCGGGAGCTCAAAGCGGAGATCACTCGCATCAAAGAAGAGAAGGAAGCTGCAGAGCGCAAGGCCGAGACACTCGACCACAACAATGATGACATCCGGAAAGAGCTTGCCTCGATGCAGAGGAAGCTCGCAGAGACCGTCACTGAAGAAGAATTCAATGAGATGCAGGCAGCTGCTCAGGCACAGAAGGAAGACCTCACAAAAGAACTGGCCGAAGCAAAGGCAGAGGCAGCGGATATTCAGGCGAAACTCGACAAGGCGAAGGAGGACCTCAAGAAGCAGAAGGCAAAGCAGAAGGATCTCGAAGCTGCAAGAGATGAAGAGGTCAAGAAAGCAATCGAGGGCAAGACTGCAGAGATAGAAGAGCAGGCGGCAACAAGAGCGAAGGAATCCTCGCAGGAGCTGCTCGATAGAACACAGAGGCAGGTTCGGGACCTTCAGGAGTACATCACGAAACTTGAAGCGGAGAAGGCAAAGCTGAGCAACACGACCCTGATGGAGTTCAAGGTCTACGTCGACCAGCTGCAGGACATCTACTTCAAGATCTGCGACATCATCACCGAAGAGAACCAGCGCGACGGAGCGACCGGAGCAAAGATGCAGGCGGCCCTGCAGAAGATAGTGGAGGGATGGAGACCATGAAAGGCATGTTCGTAGGACCGAGCACAGAATTCAAACTGAAAGACATAATCGAATTCGCCAGAACAGTGAAGACCCATTACTTCGTACCCTTCGCGGTCATAGTGCCGCCGGCCATGAAGCAGCAGCTGGAGAAGGAAATAATAGAGAGGCGAATAACAATATGTCCGGATAATGACGTCGGAGAAATCAGAATATGCGGGCTGTACCTCGTAGCTGTAGAGTCGTGCCCGTTCGACATGGCATATGCCGTCGACGAAGAAACATACAACCAGATCAAAGGAGGCTGGGAACTATGATGAACGAACCAAGCGTCGCATATGTCTGCGACCGCAACGCATGCAGTCCGTCGGTGCGAGAAAATGGATGCGGAGAATGCACTCACACTCAAAACATTGAGCACGCCATCAACTTCACAGAGATATTCCCGGGCATGTATGTCGAACTTGTAGACAACGGCCAGATGCCGGAGCAGGCCCTACTCAGAGCACTGTGCCTATGGCTCGACTCAAATCCCGGAAAGACGATCCTCGTGGAACAGTATCCAACAGCAGAAGGAAAAAAACACAGAGCGACGATCAAAATCTTCCGTCCAATCGAGGATCTAAAAAAAGAGATAAAGGAGGAAACATAAAACCATGCTAACAGAAGAAGCTACCAAGCTGCTGCAGATCTACCTGCACAACATGACCGTGCTCATAGAGAAGCACAAGCCAAAAGGAAACGAGGTATCTGATGAGGACATGACCATCACAATATTAGCAGGCGCGGTCGCACTGCTCATCAAGATCCTGATGGCCATCGATGAAGAAGGCAAGCAGACAGTCAGAGACTTCGAAGCCTTCGACAAAAAATTGGATGAGGTTGCAGAGATCCTGACAGGCCATATAAAAAGAGGAAACGATGTTTGACGATTTAATCAAGAGAGAGGATGCGATAAAGGCTGCTTGGGGAGACGATATCAATCCGAGTGAAGATGGAATGGTATTTGAAGCGCAATCCCACATTGACAGAGACATAAGACTCATCCCATCCGCAGACGGACCGATAGTTGTAAGAGTCAAGGCCATAATGAAAAAAGAGGATTATGACGATTTAGAAAAAAGGATAAAACAACAGAATCCGAATGTAATAGTCATACCTCATAACACTGAATTGGTAACGCCAGTAGACAGACCGCAAGGGGAGTGGAAGCATCTCAAAGGAGATGAATGGTTATGTTCAAACTGCGGACATGTGGTCTGGACGGAAGGTTCGTGGGAACACCCACTGGAGAGAGGGAAAGACTACTGCGAACATTGCGGAGCAAGGATGAAAGGAGCGAGTAGATGAGCAATGCAGAACTGCGTGAGTTTTGTACGCAGATGATAGGCAAATTCAAACTGCTTTCAGACATACAGAAAGAGATGCAGTACGAAACCATTGATGCGAAGTTTACGGAATGGGAACTGAAGAAACTTATCTTTGCCCTTAACGTACTTCGTGAAGAAGTAAGAAAGTACGTTGACACAGCCGATACTCCGCAGACGGATTGTGAGGACACAAGCTGCCCATACTTTAAGAATCCCGATTATTCAAGGTGCATGAAGTGTAAGTCGCAGACGGAAAGCACAGGCTCACCGATAGGAGATTATCGTGACGGAGTAGGTGCGTGGCAGACGGATTGTCCGTGGAAGTGATACCAAGTGCCGAAAGGCGTGAGGATATACCAAGTGAGGCGCAGACGATGCGCAGGGTGTGGCTGTAGGAATCCGTGATAGGGACATGAATGTCCTTGTCAAAACGGACTAACTCTGACGAGAGCCGATGAAGTCGAAAACGGTTAGCTACCGATGAGTAGACCGCTCAAGGGAACAAGCCACAGCGACAAGGCGGGAAGGCATCCGTGCTTTTTCGTCTAAAGCAGGTGGGAGCGGTCGCAAAAGAGGACGGAACAAGTGGGAGGCGCCTTCATATTCGGCGTCGCCCACGGCAGAGATCAGGCATACGATGAAGCATTCGACAATGCGCTTAGGACAATACACGAAGTATATGAGGAGGAATACATGGAACCGACAAATGAATTGATCGTCAGCATATTTGACTCAGTGGCGGCGCAGGCCATGAAGCAGGGGTACAGCGTCACGATCAGATACGAGAAGAACCAGCGAAAGAGTAAGACCATCATGTCAGACAGCAATGCAGACGAGAACGTCCTGACACTGAGCGCTTATCCGATAATGGATGAAGAGGATAAGATGACTCTCTACGCCGACGGCGAGCCCGTGATAGAGCTGGATGATACCGATGAAAAGGAGGAAAACTAAATGGACGAAATGAATGAAGCTATCTACTCACCGGAATGGACGAAGATCGGAGCGGAGGTCCTGAAGGAATACCAGGACGACAAATTCAAGAACATCCACGACCTCGGCATCAATGTGGCATTCCTCGCATCGAAGGAAGCTCCGGTCACAAAGGGCAAGGCGAAGATGGGCGAATGCATCGCGGTCAAGAAGGAATACCACAAGAGATTCATCCCGCATGACTATCTGATCATCATATACGAGCCGAACGTGCAGCACATGACGCCGGAGCAGAAGAAGATCCTCGTCGAGCACGAGTTGATGCACATCAACGCATACGAGAACGAAGAAGGCGAGACGAAGCTCGGCATCAACCCTCATGAGGTCGAAGACTTTCAGGAGATCATCGACAAGTACGGCGCTGACTGGGCGAAGGATGTGCACACGCAGATGACCTGGGACGACTACAACGAGGAATACATCGAGACAGATCCGCAAGAGGAGAAGAGCGCATGAGCACAACATACATCCGCAGAAGTTCAGAAGATACCGAGCAGGAGATCGTGATGCAGTGGGCCCGCATCAACAGCGGGAAGTGGCCGGAGCTGTCACTGCTGCATCACATCCCGAACGGCGGAGTCAGGAACGCGAGAGAGGCAGCGAAGCTCAAGAGGATGGGCGTCCTTGCCGGAGTATCAGATCTGCACCTACCGGTGGCCCGTGGCCCGTGGCATGGCCTGTACATAGAGATGAAGTACGAGGGAGGCACGCTGCAGAAGTCGCAGAGGGAATTCCTCAAGCTGGCTGCCGAGCAGGGCATGTACTGCGTAGTCTGCTACACTGCGGACGATGCGATCGAGATCATCAAGCGCTACGTCTCGCGAGATACCGTACATCCGAACCTCGCGATCCTGAAGAAAGGCAAACAGACAGGAATCATCGAATAGTACGGAAACACACCGGAAAAGTTATCGAATCACCTGATGAACTGAATAGGAGGAAATGAAATGAAGATCGAAGAGAAAAAGAACGTCACGATCATGACAGGAAGCAAGGAAGAGATCGACGAGTACAAGGCGAAGCACGATCTCAAAGAAGAAGGCGGCATCTGCGTCTTGAGTGCAAATATTCCGGATGACGGATACTACAAAGAAAAGATCAAGCAGCTCGAGAAAGAAAAAGCAGATCTCGAAAGAGAACTGAGACAGGTCCGCGCAGATCTGTTCAACGCAGCTGAAGTATGTTCGGAGCGAGCCGACAGGATACGCAAGCTCGAAGCAGCTCTCATAGAAGCAGCGATCAAGTAGAAGCTACATATATATAAAGGAAGAAGTCATCCCCGGTGAGAGCCCGGGGATGAGAGTTCAAATGGATAGTATTAAGTCGGACAAAAATCATGATCAGGCGCAAGACGTACACCACAGGAAACTATATGGAGATGGAGATGTTCAATCTCTCACCACAAAAGAAGCCATTCAGCAGGGCGAAGAAGGTGAAAGAGAGCACTCCTGCTCAGAAAAATCTGAATGATAAAAAATCCAAGAGGCAATTCAGAAGGATCCTGCACGAGAATTTCACGAAGGGAGATCTCGCGCTGCATCTGACGTTCGACGAGGAACACCTGCCGAAGACGGAGAAGGATGCCCTCAGACTGATCAGCAACTTCATCAGAGTGATCAGAAGGATGTGGAAGAAGAATTTCCCGGGGAAGCCGTTCAAATATGTCTATGTATTCTCGGAAGTCGATGGAGAGACAGGCGAGATCGTCAGAAAGCATTTTCACATGATCATCAGCGGAGGCCTCATCAGAGAAGAGATCGAGGACAAATGGAAGTACGGCTATGCAAATGCGGACAGACTGCGCTTTACGGAGACCGGAATCGAGAAGCTGGCCAACTACATGATGGATCAGGCCTGCGGGAAAAGACGCTGGAAGGGATCAAACAACCTCGTGAAGCCGGAGCCGGTAGTCTCAGACAGGGCCGTATCGAAGGCGGACATAGAGAAGATCAGGCGCAATCCGGATGATACTGAATTCATTGAGAAGCTGATCAACAAGGGCAGGAAAGACAGATGGATTCTGACAAAGTGCGAAGTCACATATGACGGGAGGGAGCTCTTCGGATCAGACATAGATACCGGTGAAGGCATGGGCGTGGCCGTCCTGATCCGGGCAAGGAAAGAAGACTGGACAAGATAAGACCGGCAGCAATGTCGGTGTATTGGAGTATAGGAACATGACGAGAAAAGAGATGGAGCAGTGCAGGACTCTGCCGCATGAAATCAAATCAATAGAGATGGCCATGAAGAACCCGAGGCGCACAGACGTAGTCGTGTTCTACAAGGACTATAGGACCGGAACCGGAGTCCCGAAAGCGAAGCGGGAGACGGATGACGGCGAGGAAGATCTCAAGATACTCAGAGGCAACCTGAACATCTGCAAGCGGAAGCTGGCAAAGAGACTGCTGCAGGCGGAGAAGTTCATCGAGGAAGTAGATGACACAGAGATGCGGACGATCCTCCGGATGTACTACATCAACAACACCAGCCAGAAAGAGATCGGAGAGCTGCTGCACTACAGTCAGACAGCGATCAGCACGAAGCTCAGAGTGTTCTGGTTCAGCCAGGGAGACAAGGACAAGAGCCGCAGCCATCGCCGAAAGTAGTTTGTTATAACTCATAATTCTTTTATGGTAAAGTGTAGGTGGTGAATAAACCATTCACCGGTATGGCCTCCTTTAGGATCATAGCAAGCCGGACATCTTCAGCACCCTGCTCACGAGGGTGCTTTTGTATGTCCGGAAAAGGAGAAGGATGTGGCAAGGGAATTCGCAAAACAGTTCTACAAGTCAGCGGCCTGGCAGCAGGCGAGGAAGCTGGCGCTGATCAGAGACCACGGTCTGTGTCAGACTCCGCACTGCTACATGCCGGCGGAAGAAGTTCATCACAAGATCGAGCTGACTCCGGACAACATACATGATCCGAGCATAGCACTGAGCCTCGACAATCTCACCTGCCTGTGCAGGGAGTGCCACATGCGTCTGCACCGGGGAGAAGTCAAGGACAGATATCATTTTGACGCGATGGGAAACATGATCATCGAAGATCATGACTCCCCTCCTGATTTTTGAGCCGTTTTCTTTTCACCAGGAAC
>JAFWNE010000016.1:0-25672 GCA_017510505.1 Mogibacterium sp.
CTACCAAACTGCGCTACACCCCGATACACTTTCCTTCTATACCGCCCTGTCCTGAAGAACAAAGCGTTGGTCGGGGTGGCAGGATTTGAACCCGCGGCCCACTGGTCCCAAACCAGTTGCGCTACCAAACTGCGCTACACCCCGGAATTGGCAGGGGCAGTAGGATTTGAACCCACGGCACGCGGTTTTGGAGACCGCTGCTCTACCAACTGAGCTATACCCCTACGGCTAACTCGCTACTTTGCGCGTCTGCTTCGTCACTGCGATCTCTCTCATCTCTCGCATACACGGAGTATTGCTCGCTCCTCGATCGTTCGCGTTCCTCGCATCCATCGCAAATTAGTTTCGTTATACGATACCTTTAAAAAGGTGGCGGAGAAGATGGGATTCGAACCCATGCGGCCCTATACGAACCCTAACGGTTTAGCAAACCGTCCTCTTCAGCCTCTTGAGTACTTCTCCAGAAAGGCTTCTTGGCGGAGAGGGTGGGATTCGAACCCACGGTCCCTTGCGGGATCACTGGTTTTCAAGACCAGCTCCTTAAACCACTCGGACACCTCTCCGTATCCTTGGCGGATTAAGGTGTGTTGGTGACCCATCGGAGATTCGAACTCCGGACACCTTGATTAAAAGTCAAGTGCTCTGCCGACTGAGCTAATGGGTCGCATTTGGCTGGGGTAGCAGGACTCGAACCTACGAATGACAGAGTCAAAGTCTGTTGCCTTACCGCTTGGCTATACCCCATCAGCACGAGACCGGCAAAAAAGAAAATGGTGAGCCCACAGGGATTCGAACCCCGGACACACGGCTTAGAAGGCCGTTGCTCTATCCAACTGAGCTATGGACCCACATATGCCCAACTTGCCTTTATAAAAAATTGGAGCGGATGATGAGAATCGAACTCACGCTATCAGCTTGGAAGGCTGAAGTTCTACCATTGAACTACATCCGCAAAATATGGAGCGGAAGACGAGATTCGAACTCGCGACCCTCGCCTTGGCAAGGCGATGCTCTACCCCTGAGCCACTTCCGCATGTATATGGTCGAGGGGGATGGATTCGAACCATCGAAAGCAGTGCTAACGGATTTACAGTCCGCCCCCTTTGGCCGCTCGGGAACCCCTCGACAAGATATTGGAGCTGATGGAGGGAATCGAACCCCCAACCTGCTGATTACAAATCAGCTGCTCTACCGTTGAGCCACATCAGCGTATTGGCGACCGGGAACGGGCTCGAACCGTCGACCTCCAGCGTGACAGGCTGGCATTCTAACCAGCTGAACTACCCGGCCCAATAGTACTATGTATAGGTGCTTCGTCTGCATTTACTCGCAGACGCTTGATTATATTAGCACGATTGGGTAGTCGTGTCAAATACTATTTTGAAGTATTTTTTCAATCTTTTTCCTGTATCAGGTATCTGCCCGGAACGCTGTTTTCACTGAGCAACACTGCCTTGCCGGACGTCAGATCCGAGATCGCTGATTTCACCAAATCACTGTTTTCTTCAGGGCATTTAAAAAGCGCGCTTACTGTCTCGGTGTATTCTATAT
This sequence comes from Mogibacterium sp., assembly GCA_017510505.1. Classification (GTDB taxonomy): domain Bacteria; phylum Bacillota; class Clostridia; order Peptostreptococcales; family Anaerovoracaceae; genus Crickella. The sequence goes on from JAFWNE010000016.1 coordinate 1,552, forward strand.
CGCTCATGTCGAACCTGCCCTCTTCTGACATGCTGCGTAACTTGCTCAGGTATGAGTAGTCGAATGAATACCTCATCAGGGCACTCTGCCGCACCTCGCATATGCCGGCATTCTCTATACCCAGCGAAGCGGCATGTGTGTAAGCGCGCGCCAGACCGCCTGTGCCGAGTTTTATTCCCCCGAAGTATCTGGTTATCACTATTGCTACATTCGTGAGCTCCTGGGCAATTATAAGCTTCAGAACGGGCATGCCTGATGTTCCCTGCGGCTCACCGTCGTCACTTGCCCACTGATGTTCACTTCCGGCTCCGCATACAAAAGCCGGGACATTATGTGTAGCGTCCTTGTATCTTTCCCTTATGCCCGCAATGAAAGCCCTCGCCTCCTCCGGCGTTTCCGCCGGAGAGACGTGAGTTATAAAGCGTGATCTTTCTATCGTATATTCCGCTTCTCCGCATCCATATACGGATCTATATAGATACATCAGGACTTCCTTCCGCAATTAGAGAATATACCTGTCGACATCGACCTCTTTTATCTTTTCGCCAAGCTTGTCGAGCACATACTCCCTGTCTATGGTGACTTCATTGATATCAGGGTCAGGCAGATTGTACGATACGTCTTCGAGAAGGATCTCAAGAACCGTATGCAGTCTTCTGGCTCCGATGTTTTCAGTCTCCTCGTTCATGAGATACGCGATGTTGGCTATCTCATCGATCGCATCATCAGTGAACTCCACGTGAACGCCTTCCGTCTCCAGAAGCGCTTTCTGCTGCTTTGTCACTGCGTTCTCAGGGACCGTAAGGATCTTTTTGAAGTCTTCCTTATCAAGGTTGCTGAGCTCAACATTGATCGGGAATCTTCCCTGGAGCTCAGGTATAAGGTCACTTGGCTTGGAAACATGGAAAGCTCCCGCGCCTATGAACAGCATGTGGTCTGTCTTTACCGGACCGTATTTGGTGTTGACAACACTTCCTTCAACGATAGGAAGGATATCTCTCTGTACGCCCTCTCTGGACACGTCAGCGCCGGATCTAAGACTGTTGCCTGAAGCGATCTTGTCGATCTCATCAATGAAAATGATGCCGTTCTGCTCAGCATTCTGAAGAGCCTCATCGGTCACCTGATCCATGTCGATCAGTTTCTGAGCTTCCTGCTCTCTCAGGATGCGCCTTGCGTCACTGACCTTGCATTTCTTTTTCTTGGTCTTCTTAGGCATCATGCTGTCAAAGATGTTGCCGATCGCTATCATGCCCTCATTCTGATTGTCGAGCTGATTAGTTTTAGGCACGTCATCTACTTCGATCTCAATGATCTGGTCCTCAAGGAGCCCTGCTCTAAGTTGCTCTCTGACCTGATCTCTGGCAAGCTTGATGTCAGCATACTCCCTGCTGGATTCATATTCCTTCTGCTTGTTTTCTTCGTATTCCTGTTTCTGCGTCTTGTACCCCAGATTGCCGAAGATGTTGCCTAGCTGTACACCGCCGGCATTATCGTTCTTCGGTGCAGGAATAATGGATTTAACGATGATGTCTTCAGCGATGACATCAGCCATCTCCGCGTTTTCATCCATTCTCTTCTGCTTGCTGAGTCTCATCGAAGCCTCAACTAAGTCTCTGATCATGGAGTCAACGTCACGTCCGACATATCCTACCTCTGTGAACTTTGTAGCCTCAACTTTGACAAAAGGCGCGTCCATGAGTTTTGCCAGTCTGCGGGCTATCTCAGTCTTTCCTACTCCGGTAGGTCCCATCATCAGGATGTTCTTAGGTGAAACCTCTTCTCTCATTTCTTCGGAAAGCTGGCTCCTTCTGTAACGGTTCCTGAGGGCTATAGCCACGTATTTTTTGGCTTCATCCTGACCGATGATATATTTATCGAGCTCCGCAACTATTTGCTTTGGAGTCATGTTTTTTATATTGTCTGCCATTTCAGCCTCCTAGAGTTTTTCAACTGTTATGTTGTTATTCGTGTAGACGCAGATGTTGGAAGCGATCTCAAGTGACTTTCTGACAATGGTCTCCGCGTCGAGGTCAGTGTTCTCAAAGAGAGCAACTGCCGCCGAATATGCGTAGTTGCCGCCTGAACCTATCGCGACCACATCCTTGTCAGGAGAAATGACTTCGCCGTTTCCGGAAATGACAAGAAGATCCTCCTCATCAGCTACTATCATAAGAGCCTCAAGGCTCCTCATCGCCTTGTCGGATCTCCAGTACTGAGCAAGGTCGACTGCCGCTCTCTTGAGGTTGCCGGCATGCTCGCCCAGCTTGTTCTCAAACTTCTCTGTGAGCGAAAAAGCATCCGCGACTGAACCCGCAAAGCCTGTGAGGACTTTGTCTTTATAGATTTTCTTTACCTTTTTGGCGCCGTTCTTCATGATGGTGGTCTCTCCCATCGTGACCTGCCCGTCACCGCCGATAGCGATATCACCGTTAGGTCTTCTTACAGCGCATATAGTTGTTGCATGAAACTGGATCATTTCTTTTTCTCCTTGTATTTGCAGTCAGGGTTCGAGCACTTTACCGTGCCGCTCTTACCTTTTGTCTTTACCAGCATGGAACCGCAGTCAGGGCATGTATCTCCTGTCGGCTTGTCCCAGAAGACGATGTCGCACTCAGGATATCCGCTGCATCCGTAGAACAGCTTACCTGACTTGCGGCCTTTTTTCTCTATGATATCCTTGCCGCACTTAGGACACTTGACGCCTGTCGACTTGACGATAGGCTTTGTATTCTTGCACTCAGGATATCCCGTACATGCCAGGAACTTTCCGAATCTGCCCTCTTTGATGGCCATAGGCTTGCCGCAGATCTCACATACCTCGTCGGACAGAACTACTTCCTTCTCGATGCGTTCTACCTCACGGTCTGCATCCTTCAGTTCTTTGCTGAATCCTTCGTAAAAGTCCGCGATGACTTTCTTCCAGTCCTTCTCGCCCATCTCTACGCTGTCGAGGTTGTCTTCCATCTCGCCCGTGAACTTCACATCAACTATGTCCTTGAAGTATGTTTGAAGGATCCCTATGACGTCAAAGCCCAGTTTGGTAGGCTCAAGAGATTTTTTGACCCTCTTGACGTACTTTCTGTTGACAAGCACAGAGATAATGGAAGCATATGTGCTCGGGCGTCCGATGTTCTTTTCTTCCATCTCCTTGACCAGGCTGGCCTCTGTGTATCTTGCCGGCGGCTGAGTGAACTTCTGCTCCTTGATGAGCTTCTCAAGCACGAGAACCTCTCCTTCGCTCAGCTTCGGAATGTTGACCTCTCCCTCAGGATTCTGGGTCTTGTAGACCTTCTTCCATCCGTCAAAGATCATGCGCGCTCCGTTTGCTTTGAACTCGTACTTACCGTTCTTGATGATCACCTGAGCAGTATCGAACTCTGCTGCAGCCATACGGGAAGCTACGAATCTCTTCCAGATAAGGTCATAGAGCTTGTACTGATCAGGCGTGAGAGATTCTTTGATGGCATCCGGGTCGAGTGTGACATCAGACGGCCTTATGGCCTCGTGAGCGTCCTGCATAGCCTTGTTCTTGTTCTGGAAATAATTGTTGCCGACATAATCAGCTCCGTATTTATCCCTGATATATTCTGATGCTGCCGCGACAGCCTGTGCTGAAACTCTTACCGAGTCAGTCCTTATGTATGTTACCAGACCTCTGGCGCCAATACCCTTCAGGTTAACGCCTTCATAGAGCTGCTGTGCTATCTGCATAGTCTTGCTTGTCTGAAATCCCAGCTTTATTGAAGCATCCTGCTGCAGGCTTGAAGTAGTGAACGGCGCGTACGGCTTCGTACTCCTTTTGCCTTTCTTTACCGAACTTACGACATACCCGCCTGAATCGTTCGTACTCAGATCTGCCTCGATGGCGTCGGCTTCCTCAGCGTTCTTTACATGAGCTTTGCGTCCACTGATTTTGCTGAGTTCTGCAATGAACCCGTCGCCAAAGTCAACTGCTATGCGCCAGTATTCTTCTGGTTCAAACTTTTTTATCTCGTTCTCCCTGTCGCAGATGAGCTTGAGAGCCGCGGACTGCACACGTCCTGCGGAAAGTCCCCAAGAGACCTTCTTCCATAGGAGCGGGCTTATCTGATAACCAACAAGCCTGTCCAGCACGCGTCTTGCCTGCTGAGCGTCTACAAGTCCCATTTCAATGGACTTAGGATCCTTTATGGCTTCCTGTACGGTCTGCTTGTTGATCTCGTTGAACATGACACGGCATTTCGTATCCGGTTCGATGCCCAGCAGGTGTGCCAGGTGCCACGAAATAGCTTCGCCCTCGCGGTCAGGGTCGGTAGCCAGCAGTACTTTCGATGATGCCGCTGCTTCCTTCTTGATCTCCTTGATCGTGTCGCCCTTTCCTCTGATATTGATGTACTCCGGCTCAAAGTTGTTCTCTATATCTACGCCGAGTCTGCTCTTAGGAAGATCCCTTACATGACCGACCGATGCGATGACCTTATACTTTGAACCGAGGTATTTGCTTATTATTCTTGCCTTTGACGGAGACTCTACAACGAGCAGCGTCCTGTTCGTTTTTGCAGGAGCCTTCGCCGCTTTTTTTGAAGCTGCCATTAACTTCTCCTTATTATATATAATGTAGAATTTTTACAATTTGAAACTTTAGCACATATGGTCGGTATGACACAAGTGTTTTTATCGTGAAATATATATACGCCCGGCATATGACTCCACTATCCCCTTTATCTCCATTATGGTCAATATAGAGTTCACAAGCTTTGCATCAAAGCCTGTCCCTCTTATTATTTCCTCCACTGTAGGGCCGCTCATCACCCTTATGACTTCGAATACTTTTTCTTCATCCTCATCTAGATTGGGCTTGTTATCCTGATCCCTTTTTATATCCACGCCTATGTCTCTTATAAGGTCATCTATTATTACAAGAGGTATGGCTCCGTCTCTTATAAGCAGATTCGTACCTATGCTTGACTGACTGTTTATGTTGCCGGGAACTGCATATACGGGCCTTCCCTGCTCAGCCGCATGTTTTGCTGTTATGAGCGACCCGCTGTTGAGACCGGCTTCAATTACAACGAGAGCTTCTGAAAGGCCGCTTATGATACGATTTCTTGCAGGAAAAGTGCCTTTGTGCGCAGGCTCATCCGGCGCGTATTCGCTTACAATAAGTCCCCCTTTTTCAAGCCCCCTGTTCATCAGTTCACGGTTTCTCCAAGGTCCCATCTGATCGATCCCGCTTCCAAGCACGCCAATGATCTTCCCCTCTGCTTCAAGTGCGCCTTCATGTGAAAAAGCATCGATCCCCAACGCAAGTCCCGATGTCACCGCAAGGCCGCTTTCCGCTATTCTCTTCCCTATCATAATTGCGACGTTTTTGCCATAAACCGTATTCTTCCTGGCTCCTATCACACCAACGGATCTGGCCTTAAGAAGGTCTATATCTCCTGTACAGTATAGCCGCTTCGGAGGATTTGGGATGTCACGGAGTTTTGCAGGGTACTCTGCTGATTTGATGTCTATTATCTGAATCTCTTTCACTTTTGATCCTCCCTGTTTTATGACTACTCCTTCATTCTGTAATTCAGTGCTTCAGCTAAATGACTTGTTTTGATTTCATCACTCTCATCAATGTCTGCTATGGTCCTTGCTACTTTGAGCGTCCTGCTGTAAGCTCTCGGAGACATCGCGAACGCATCATAGGCCCGACTCATGAATTTTCTTTCTGCATCGCCAAGGCGGCAATAAATATCGAACTCCCTTGTACTGAGGTCGGAGTTGAATCCCTTCCTTCCCTGCCTTCTTGCGAAATCGATCGCTCTGATGACCTGGCTTCGCATTTCAGCTGTTGTCAGGCCGCTCTTCTTTTCACTAAGATCCTTGTATTCCACCTTTTCCATGTTTATGTACATATCGATCCTGTCGATGATCGGTCCGCTGAGTTTTCGCCTGTACTTTTCGAGATCTGCCTGTGTGCATGTGCACTCTCTGTCCCGGTCACCAAGATATCCGCACGGGCAGGGATTCGCTGCCATGACGACCTGACAATTGCACGGGAAAGTATACGCTTCCCCCTTTCGGAAGTGCGTGATCTTCTTTTCTTCTATCGGGATCCTGAGCGATTCTATGGTTTCCTTATTGAATTCACATATTTCATCAAGAAAAAGCACCCCATTATGTGCAAGAGTGATCTCCCCGGGAACAGGATAAAGTCCGCCACCTATCAAACCGGCTCTTCCTATTGTATGGTGCGGGGCACGGAATGGTCTTCTGTTCCACATCCTGAAGCTATCCATCCCGTAGCCTGAGATCGAACGCACTATAGCTGTCTCGAGCATCTCACGCTCGGTCATCGCAGGCATCACTCCCGCCATCCTTCCCGCGATCATTGTTTTTCCACATCCTGGACTGCCGACCATAAGAATCCCGTGTCTCCCCGCCGCCGCAATGACGACTGCTCTTTTGGCATTCTCCTGACCGACTATGTCTCCGAATTCCTGATCACTTTCCGTCTTCATGTTTTGGCTTGAATCTTCGTTGAACATTTCCGCCAGATCATTCCCCTTACATGCTTTCAGCATCGCAACTTCAGGATCTGCTGCAGCTTTTACAGGGTCCATACACATAAGAATGGAGCATTCTCTGAGGCTTCTGACTGTGAAGATATTTCCTCCTGCCAGCACTGCCTCCATTCTGTTTGCCTCAGGCACGATTATTCCTTTGACTCCGATATCCTTCATATGAAGCATCATTGGCAGAGCTCCTTCTACACCAAGCACTCTGCCATCGAGCGCAAGTTCACCGATAACCGCCCAATCTTCAGCAACTCTTACACGTATGTTTCCCTCACTGGCTAATATTCCTATCGCAATGGGAAGATCGAGACAGCTTGAGTTTTTCCTGAGACTTGCGGGTGTGAGATTCACTGTTATCCTGCCTTTTGGATATTCATATCCGGAGTTCTCTATAGCTTTCCTGATCCTTTCCCTGGATTCCATTACCATTGTAGAAGCCAGTCCGACCACACCTATACTCGGGAGACCTCTTGATATATCTGTTTCGACGAATACCTCTCTGCCTTCCATTCCGAAGCAGACCGCCGACCTGATTCTACTGTACATTGATCACCTCACATGCAGTCCTCGATAAGATCAGTCATGATCTCATACACATCAAATGAAACCTTTTGCCATGTTGCCCTGCGGTTCTGAAGATAGATTTCAGCGCTTTTTCTTATGCGTTGCTGTTTAGACGGATTTACGGATTCAGAAGGATATCCATACTGGTTTCCGTTTCTTGTCTTTACCTCAATAAAGTGAAGGACTCCGTCCTTAGTGGCTATGATGTCTATTTCTCCGAACTTTGTATAGAAATTCCTTTGCAGTACATTGAAGCCCGAATTAGTCAAAAGCCGGACAGCAAAGTCCTCCCCGATATCGCCGACATTCTTTCTGTATCTCATCTTTACCTCCCATTTTTAGACTCAGCAGAAAATCAAAAAAGGCTTGAAGCCTTGGCAAGTGTTGAATATAATTTGGTCAGGAAGAGCGTCGATTGTCATCGACTAACTCTACTAACATGATGTTAGCCGCTAGTTAAGTTAACTGGCGGCTTTTTTGATAATAATTGTTACCCGTACGATCCGCGGATCATACGTTATGGTAATTCTTACCATCTTCAGGCTCTCCTTTCATTAGATTTACCATGGGCATCACCTCCTTTGCGCTCGAAGATGTAGTAAACCGAAAAAGTAGAGCCAGCCGCGAGTCACTGCTTTCCTGACCTGAATCCATTTTATTCCATGTTTAATAGCCGTCAACCCGTTGAAAAATCAACGTTTATGCAGTTATTTTTTTTAGGTCGATTACCGTCTGATTCTGGTCATTAAATGTTGGATTTCATGTATTATGTGTAATTGTTTTTTATAAAAACAAAAAGAAGGTCAAAGCTGTTCTATACTTTGACCTTCTTTTTGTTAACAATAGTTGTTTATCTGTTATATTTAACAGCTGGCTTATTATTACTTCCTTAGAACGAATTTTTCTATCGCCAGCGCGACTCCATCATCATCATTACTGGCTGTTATGTAATCTGCGTGGTCTTTGAGACCTCCCCAGGCGTTTGCCACCGCTACTCCTATGCCGGCGAGTTCTACCATGGCGATGTCGTTTGGCGCATCTCCGCAGCACATCAGCTCATCGGATTCCACATCCAGTTTGTTCATGAGCCACAGAAGCGCGGTTTTCTTGCTTGTGTGGGGCCCTCCAACCTCAATATTATTTATAAAGGATGAGGTGATCGTCGCGTTCTTTAGAGCATTAACCTTTGGCTTTGCCTTCTCAAGTAAATCCAAATCAGGATATATGAGGTTGATGTTCTCTATTTCATCTTTATGTTCAATCATCATTTCCGTGATATCCGGCACAGGTCTTCTGCTCCATATCACATAATCCGCATTCCTGTATGGGCATCCGTTTTCCTTGACATCGTTGTAATACGCCTCATCTGTATATGCCCTTCCATTGATAAACACTTCAATATCGGCTCCCGTATCGTCCTTAAGGCGAACTATTTCCTCTACTACCTTAGGATCAAGAAAATCGCTATATATCTGTTCTCCACTTTTCACAATGTTGACATGAGCGCCGTTCGAGGTGATCGCATATTCGATACCTCTTACGTCTTTGATATGCTTAGGCAATGAAGCGTATGAACGGCCGGTCGATACTACGATATGCACGCCAAGTCGTGCCGCGCTTTCAAGCGCCCCTACAGTACGTTCAGATATATCTCCGGCACTGTCGAATGTAGTGCCGTCAAGATCCATTGCCACGAGTCTTATATTCTTCTTTAGGAGTTCTTCTTCGTTTTTCATGATTCAGTAAATAGCCGCACCCTTTCGGATGCGGCTTTTGTTATCTAAGCTGAAAGTATAAACTATTCTGCTTTTTCTTCTTTTGCTTCTTCTACAGCGTGTTCTGCTGTTTCCTTGGCACCCTGGACAGCTTCAACTACTTTCTCTTTAGCTTCCTTGATGTCTTCAACAGCATCATCTACTGCTTCCTTGACAGTGTTGACAGCTTCCTTTGCCTTTTCCTTTACAGTTTCAGAAGCCTCGTCAGCTGCTTCCTTTGCAGCGAGAACAGCATTCTCTACGTCCTCTTTGAACACTTCTGCAGGTGTCTCTGCTTCTTCTTCAGCTGCAGGCTCTTCCGGAAGAGTTGCCTTTATGCTGAGGCTGATCCTTCTCTTATCAGGATCGATCTCCATGATCTTAACATTGACCATCTCGCCAACCTTGAGTTCATCGAATACATTCTCGACTCTCTTGTTTGCGATCTCGGAGATGTGTACGAGTCCGTCGAGTCCGGCTTCGAGTTCTACGAATGCACCGTACTCCTTGATCTGTACAACTTTGCCTTCAAGTACATCACCGACCTGATACTTCTCGCCTACGAGTGTCCATGGCTCAGGCTGTGTCTGCTTGAGTCCCAGGCTGATCTTGCCCTTCTCCTCGTTGAGGGAGAGGATCTTGACGTTGATGATGTCGCCGATTTTGAGAACTTCTTCAGGGTGTTTGAGCTTGCCCCAGGAAATCTCAGAAATGTGAAGCAGTCCGTCGACTCCGCCTATATCTACAAATGCGCCGTAGTCAGTAAATCTCATGACCTTTCCTTCGACGATATCGCCGACGTTCAGGTTCTCCCAGATCTCAGCAACGGCTTTGCGCTTCTCATCAACCAATATGGCCTTTCTTGAGAATACAGCTCTGTTACGCTTGGTATCTACTCTGATAACTCTTACATCGAAAGTCTGACCTAAGAACTCTTCTGCGTTCTCGACATATCTGTCGGAAAGCTGCGACATAGGAATGAAACCTGTGATCTCTTTGTAAGCTGCGATGACACCGCCGTTTACCGCTCTTGTCAGAGTAACGGTGATGTTCTCTCTGTTCTCCATCGCTGCTTCAAGCTCTGCGTAGTTCTCTACAGCCACAAGTCTCTTTGTAGAAAGCATGATTCCGCCTTCTCCATCATCTGACTTGATGACCTTCGCCTTGATCTCGTCCCCTACCTTGTACAGGTCTGCAAGGGACTGGCCTTCTTCCAGTGCAACCTCATCTGACCTTAAGATACCATCCTTTTTGCAGCCCATGTTGACGATGACGGCATCACTCATAACCTGATCAATCTTACCGTCAACTATATCGCCCGGCTTTGGTAAACGTAAAGATTTCTCAATGTCATCCATGAAATCCATCATTGGATTCTGTTCCATACTTTTGTTGACATTTTCGCTCATGTGGGAAATAACCTCCTTGATAATCCACTCGGGCGTCGATGCGCCCGCTATGCAACCTATTGTATTATATTTTGTCAACCTATTCAACAAATTATTATTCGCATTTTCTATAAAAATGCTGTTTTTGTTGTTTTTTTTGGCAATTTCATAGAGCTTTCTGGAGTTGGAGCTATGCTCATCTCCTATTACTATCATTGCATCTACTTTTGCCGCCAGTTCCGCGCAGCTCTCCTGCCGTTCACGTGTCGCGTTGCATATAGTATTGTGGATGTCATACTTTATTCCCGCCTCATCAAAGACATTGAGAACATCCTTCAGAAGCTCTTCTTTTATAGTTGTCTGGCAGACTATTATTGGCTTTTGATCTTTCAGTTCACTTGCTGTCTTCCCTGCCTCTTCAGCGTCTCCGATAAGATACGCGCTGAATCCGCACCAGCCATTTGTCGCTTTTACTTCCTGATGATCTCTGTCACCGATCACTACTACCGGGATCCCGGCATCATGCGCTTTCGCGACAATATCGTGTATCTTCTTCACGAACACACATGTAGTATCGATAAGCTTTATGCCTTTTGCCGCAGCGGCTTCATAAAACTCGCGTGGTTCTCCGTGCGATCTGACTATCACGGTATCTCCCTCGTTCGCCTCATCCAGCGACCCGATCATGGTAACCCCCATTGACTCGAGTTTCTTAACGACTTCTTTATTATGTATGAGATAACCGCATGTAAACAGACTCCCCTGTCTGTCCTTCTTTTCAGCCTCGCTGAAGGCCATGTCTATTGCTCTGTTTACCCCGAAGCAAAAGCCCGAGTGTTTGGCTAAGATTATTTCCACGTAAATCTCTTTTTCGAAATTCGGCCGGCGGTATTGCCGCCGGCCGTTTTGATCAATTGTTTGCTTTTCGCAAATGAATGAATTAGAACTTTCCTGCAGTTGCAGCTTCTTCTACGGAAACAGCTACAGATACCGTCATTCCAACCATCGGGTTGTTGCCTGCTCCAATGAGACCCATCATCTCTACGTGTGCAGGTACCGAGGAGGAACCTGCGAACTGAGCGTCAGAGTGCATACGTCCCATTGTATCTGTCATACCGTAGGATGCAGGACCTGCAGCCATGTTGTCCGGATGAAGTGTACGTCCTGTACCGCCGCCGGAAGCTACTGAGAAGTACTTCTTGCCTGCTTCGAGTCTTTCCTTCTTGTATGTTCCTGCTACAGGGTGCTGAAATCTTGTAGGGTTGGTCGAGTTACCTGTAATGGAAACATCTACGTTCTCCTTCCACAGAATAGCTACGCCTTCCTGTACGTCATTGGCGCCATAGCAGTTTACCTTTGCTCTTGGGCTTTCAGGATCCTTTGAGTAGCATTTTCTGAATACTTCCTTTAACTCTCCTGTTGCATAGTCATACTCAGTCTCAACATATGTGAATCCATTGATCCTTGAGATGACCTGAGCCGCGTCCTTGCCAAGACCGTCGAGGATGACTCTCAGAGGTTTCTGGCGTACCTTGTTGGCCTTGGAAGCGATTCCGATGGCACCTTCAGCAGCAGCAAATGACTCGTGACCTGCAAGGAACGCGAAGCACTCTGTGTCCTCTTCGAGGAGCATCTTGCCGAGGTTGCCGTGTCCGAGACCTACCTTGCGGCGGTCAGCAACGGAACCAGGGATGCAGAATGCCTGAAGTCCTTCTCCGATGGCTGCAGCAGCGTCAGCAGCCTTGCGGCAACCCTTCTTGATGGCGATAGCAGCTCCTACTGTATAAGCCCACTTAGCGTTTTCAAAGCAGATAGGCTGGATGTTCTCGATCATGTGATAAACATCGAGACCGGCATCCTTTGTGATCTTTTCTGCTTCTTCGATAGATCCGATACCATACTCAGCCAGTTTGGAAAGGATCTGTTTTTCTCTTCTGTCGTAAGATTCAAATGTAATCATGTCTCTTTCCTCCCTGTGTTATTCTTTGCGTGGATCGATCAGTTTTACAGCGTCAGCTACGCGTCCGTACTGTCCGGAAGCCTTCTCGATGGCCTTGACCGGATCGTCTCCTGCCTTGATGAAATCCATCATCTTGCCAAAGTTGAGATACTTGTAACCGATGATCTCATCATCTTCGTCAAGAGCAAGCTGAGTGATATAACCCTCAGTGAGGTCGAGATATCTAGGGCCCTTATCAAGAGTGCCGTATGTAGTACCGACCATGGATCTTGTTCCCTTACCGAGATCCTCGAGGCCTGCTCCGATCTGGAGGCCGCCTTCTGAGAAAGCGCTCTGCGAACGTCCGTAAACGATCTGAAGGAAGATCTCTCTCATTGCTGTGTTGATCGCGTCGCAGACGAGGTCTGTATTGAGTGCTTCGAGAATGGTGAGGCCCGGAAGGATCTCTGCTGCCATGGCTGCGGAGTGAGTCATTCCGGAGCAGCCAATAGTCTCAACCAGGGCTTCCTGAATGATACCGTCCTTAACGTTGAGTGAAAGCTTGCAGGCTCCCTGCTGAGGTGCACACCAGCCGACGCCGTGAGTGTATCCTGAAATATCGGATATCTGCTGCGGCTTTACCCATTTGCCTTCTTCAGGAATAGGCGCAGATCCGTGGTGTACTCCCTGATGAACAGGGCACATGCCTTTCACTTCTGCTGAATAAATCATAATAGTAACCTCCTGATATTCAGTTAGATTGAATTCTAGCTTATACACATTTATTGTATCTCATACACGGAAATACAACAATGTAAAAATTCGAATACTCTGATCTATATCTCGAAATCGCAGGCTACCGAGCCGCTGCGTACCTCATGCATGCGTTTCTTTACCGGCATGTGTACCGGATGTGTCTGATATGCGTCAAAAGCCTCTCTGTTCTCAAACAGTGTTACCAGCGCCAGATCATAGGACCTTTCACTGTGCAGAATGTCTGCTCCTGCCTCAAGCTCGAGCATGCCCTCTATCCTTCCCTTCATGCCATAGAAATTCTTTACTAACTGAGGGATCTCATCCTTGTACTCATCTTTGATTTTGAACATTACGATATGTCTGATCATCGTTCTCGTCTCCTTTTTACAGCACACAACAGCATCTGATTGATTATAAAATGTACAAGCACGTGTTTGCAATAAACAGCAGATTGCACCTTACCTTAATGTAAGTCTTTTCAGCACTATTAGAGTCAGCACAATGCTAGTAACCGTCATGATTCCTATCCAACCTAAAAGGTATCTGTTATCACCGGTTTCCGGTCCCGCAGCACTTCCTGTTGTATCCATTACATGAACTGTCTGATTCCCGTCATTAGGATCAGCATGAACATCTATCATTTTTCCATTCACGTAAAGCGTTTCAAAAACCACGAGATCATGGTCCTTTAACTTGGAAGTGTTGAGTTTTATCTCTACGATCGTCGTCCCGTTATCTTTAGCGGGTTTAAATTCCGAAACGGTCTTTATGCCTGTGGTTGCAGAAGCTGTTTTATCATATACTTCGGCTTCCAGGGTATACGTTTCTTCGGATGATAATCCTTTGTATTCGACATAGTCTTTGATCATAACCGATCTGCCGGCTTTTATCCCTTTGGATCTGCTTTTTCCATCAAGAGCCATTGTAGAAACTATGCCACCATATCTTATGATCTGACTCGCGCAATTCAGGTCTTCATGTTTTGCAAGTTCAACTTGCAGAAATCCCTCGTCGGTACCGGACGGCTGCTCTCCCTCATATACTGCGCTTGTTCTATAGAGTTTCTCAAAGCCTACTGAAGATGAATCCTTTGTAAACGAGGAAGAGTCCACAGTAAAACTTAGATCCAGCTCTGCTGTTTCTGCCTCTGCAATGAACTCCTTTTCTGAAATCACTTCGTTTCCGTTCTTGTCTTTGAGATTCTCTCCTGTAGCTTTATCTACAAGGCTTCCGGATACTTTGTACGTCCTTCCGGCGTAAAGACCGCTGATCTTTACTCTGTCTGTAATGATCTCACTTTCAGAAGCATGTCCATGATGAGCCGCATTTTCAGCACTTGCGGCACTGGTCGTTATTACCAGAGGTTTATTCAACATCTCGGCATGGTGCTCAATGACATTCGCCTTTATTTCAAATACTGCGTCTTCAGCAACATCGTATCCATAAGGAGCAGTTATCTCCCGCAGTTTATATTTCCCCGGGGGAAGAGCATAGATCAGATGCTCTTCATCTGTGCTGACCCATTCTTCAACAATAGCCCCTTCATTTCCCTCATTCATGGAAATGACCTGCAGTTTTGCTCCCGGCACTTCAGATCCATCAGTTATATCTCTCTTGCTTATATATGTTCTGGTAGGCTCATCTTCCGAAGTCACAGTAAAGCTGAACATATCAGTGTTTAAACTTTCTGCTCTTGCTCTGAAAAGATGCTGCCCTTCAATGTATCTGCCTATTATTGTCTTTTTTACTGTTGTTCCGTTCTCGGAATACTCGCAGATTACATCTTCGTTACCTGGCTCGGCTTCTGATGTTCTGCCGTTTTTATATTTGTATCTGTCTATTACAAATCCGGGTGCAGCCTTTGTTTCTTTAACTGTGTAACTGCCGGGATCCAGCTTTTCTCCTATTAGTTCAGGTCTGCCCGCTCTTCTTTCAGACAGAACTCCGTAACCGTTTTCATCGGTCACGATCGTTCCGACCAGTTCCGGTGATGAAAGATCATCGTCATCATAATACACATCGTATTCAGCTCCTGCCAGTGATTTTCCATCAGCTTTTCCTGAAGCGTCTTTTTTATTGATCACTATTTCCACACCTTGTGGGATTTCTGCATTTTCAGCATCAGCATCGCTTCCAACCACTATGCCCATGCTTTCTTCATTTGTTGTATTTGTTTTCGTTTTAGCTTCCGATCCGTTCCCCGGCTGATATACCATGCAGTAATAAACCGAGGTATTTCTGGATAGTCCGGCAGGAGCTTTCGTCTCCTCGATAGTAAACACTCCACAAGGCATGACTCTTTTGCCTTTATCTATATAAAAATCGTCTCCGGATAGTATATTGTCGTCAGCAAAAGATATTCCTGCATAATCTTTGCCGTTCTCATCAGTCTTTCTGACAGTTTTGAATGTCCAACTACGCTTAGGAATTTGCCCTGATACATCAGTTGTCTCCGGATCAGCATCATAGTACTTCAGAGTGTATTCAGCACCAAGCAGTTTTCTCCACCCATACTTTCCGGTCTTATCTATTTTCCGGAGTTCGATAGGGATCGCTTTTGCAGGTGGCTCTGAAGAGTTGATAACAGCCGGCACGTCTCTTGTGTTTGATGTATTAACGGTCACTGTCCTTACCACGGTATCCAGCATATATCCTCGTGAAGCCGTTACCTCCTTTGCCCAGTACTGAGACGGAGCAACTGCCACAACATCAGTTTTACCGCTTTTATCAGTTGTTAGCTGAAAGTCGTTCCCATTGATATCTGTTGCTCTGACAGTGCATGCCGCATCCGTATACAAAACATATACAGCGCCTTCAAGACTGTAATTGTTTGGGGCCGTATTCAGATAGTCTATGTCCGAATTTAAGGGTTTCTTTTGGAGGCATACATAACATCCGTTATTGTAGGTAATAAGAACCTGGCTCTTGGATGCTGATCCGGTTCCTACCCATTCATATATTTGAAAACTGGCAGGAGGCTCGTCTTTATCTGTAAGTGTTTTGCTATATTTTTTTGCTGTATTGAATCTTGATGTCCCCTCTTTTATATTACTTGAAAGGCTTTTGTTCCCATTCCGCCAGTAAGAAAGCATTATATGGATTGAAAAAGAATTAGCAAGTGTAAGGTTACCGTTCTTCATGTATACACCCCAATACATGACTTTACGAATATCAGAATAATGCGCTTCTCCCGGCTCGACTCTGCGCATCCATCCCTTCTGACCAACGCCTGCGTATTTTCTGTTGTGATAGCAGCAAATTCCTTCTCCATATCCATCTGAAAAGGATGCTATGTGTGTTCCCTTGCCTTCTACCTGTCTTATACCTGTTATTGTCACAAGGCTGTATCCTTCCGGAGCTGAAGGATTTGGGTCATAAGAGTCAGGATCCTCCATATCCTCTCCACTCGGCTGATCCGGATCATCAGGATCATCGGTGTCGCCGGAATCTCCGGGTTCGTCCGGATCCTCCCCATTTTCTGCTGTTTCACTGCCAGACTTGTCATACAATGTGCCTTCGGTATTTACAACAGTTTCATCTACTCCCGCGTCTCCTTCTGCGAACATCTGCGCTGGCACAATTGACAGCACCATAAGCATCACAAGCAATATAGTCAAAGTGTGTTTTAAATATTTCATAGTTATCCTCCTGCTATGCCTTTCTCATCATTGTTGATGGGGCCTCATTCATTCTGTTTTCCAGACGCATGATTGTTTTATCGAGAAACAGCTTTATACGATTGATATCCCCAGGTGCGGCTGCTTCTCTGATGCGTTCAGCCATCTCACGCTCCTCTTTTTTGGTCTTATTCATTATTCTGTCGGCAAATAATACGATCTTGTATCTGAAATCCAGTTTCTTTACATCCGGGTAGTACATGATCCTTATACTGTCTAAATCAACTTTCCTGCCTCTTGAGTAGATCAGTTCCGGCTCGAGCAGGTAGCTCTCAGATCCGATTAAATGTTCTTCGGTACTCTCACTCATGCTTATCAGGTTCCTTATAAGCAGCATTTTGTCATAAAGACTCATACTGCACGGATCCAGTCTGTTCAGGCTTCCCGGTTTATAACTGAATGAATAGTTGCCCTTATCTCTGAGAATCGACATCCTCATAAAACTGTCGCAATAATTCTGTGTCAGTATTTCCTCTATATAAGCGGGCATTCTGTATCCCGTCATATCCTGCTTTATTCTTTCCATCACTGTCCTATCCTCCGCACTTGCTGCACGCTGTGTATCCTCGTTCTATTGCAACGCTTTTGTCTATTTCTACATAGTTCCTCTGCAGAGAGGCACATCCCGGGAGATGGTAGTCTTCACCTGCAGCAGGAAAGTAGTAGACCAATGATCCCGGCTCCGCCCTGCCGCTATGACAGGTCGGACATGATTTGTACTGCTTTTTCATTGATCCCGTCAGTGTCCCCGATCTCGACGCTGCTTCCAGAAATCCGCATCCTTCAGAGTGATACTTTTCTCCTCTTTTGGGGAATATATAAACCGGTACCGAGTCCTCATCCGCGAACTCTTCTAATGACATATTCGTTTCATCCCGTTCTTTTCCTACATACGCTCTGGTTACAAGCGACAAGTCATATTCTGCCTCCGCTTTGATCCCCAGAGGATTATTTGTTACGAGTCTCAAAGTGTAATTAATTATCAGCAATTCATCTGTACCCCATCTATTGATCCTGAGCCCTGCTTCATTCAGTTTTGCTGACTTGATCTGCGTGTGATTCTCCTCGATTTCTTTTCTGATCCTGTATGGTATAGCAGGTGAAGTATCAGCAATGACTGCCACAGCTGCTCCTCGCCTAAGCTCATTTGCCGCAATGAAATTGCAGTCTTCGATGCATGCATACATGAGTATGATCGAACTCATTACGATCAAAGCTATCAGGAATACCGGCAATGTTATTGCTGCCTCAATGATGTAGCTCCCCTTCTTATTTGTAAGTGTCTTCAAATTCATGGTCTTTGCCATTCACTTCCAGAGTGAACCTTGTACCCGTGTAATACTCCATTAGATTAAAGTCTTTGTAATACCTGTATTTCATGTTTATCTGAACAAGATCCATGATCCTTAAAAGTCTTACATTCTCATTAAGAGACATGATCATGATCATCAAATATTCGTCGTAATTCAGGCCGTATTTGAACTGTGATACCGTATCTACACTTCCCGTAAGAACCGATAATTCATCCTTCTTTTCTTCAAGAAGTTCTTTTGACTCATCGTCTAGTTTGCCCTTGAGTTCGGAAGAGTCGAGAACTGCTCCAAGGCCTGTCTTCCACTGATCAGCTGTTTTCAGGATAGGTACCCGTTTGTCGTTATACAGATCTTCTAGGTCCTCCTCGGTTTCAAGCGCTGCCCAGGCTTCAGCTATTATGGCCTGTGTTACAAGTCCAAGAGGACCTGGCGTTATAGACTCAGAAACTGAGATGATAAGTTTTGTCTTTTCCGGATCACTGTAGATAGATATCAGATTCAACGCGTTTCTGGCTATGAAAAGTCTGTTCCTGCAGGCTCTGTAGTTTTCTTCGTCATCATTGCTTCCCTTAATGATGTATTCCCATTCGTTAACCAATAAATGATTTTTGTCATCTGCCTTGGTAACATGATTATTGAAACGCTTTTCTATCATCAGAACATCAGCACTCGCAGCTTTCAGAACACTTAGGAAACCTTCTTCATCACCGTAGGACTTTGCTTTCTCAGCCAATGTATCTCCTGATACCGTTTCACTCATTCCATGAGACGGCAAAGTTTCCAGGACTACCCTGTTGTTGATCACACGCCCTTCTTCATCGAAACCAATGCCATCATTAAGCCCTCTGAATTCCCGTCCTCTTCCGTTTATGAATTCGCCGGCCGCGCTTGCTGCAAAGCCCTGGCTCATGGCCTTCCTGAAGTTTGCGGGATCGCCAAGTTCATACCCTGTAAGGTCAGCATTAGCGCCCTTTATTAAGGCGTCCAGTTTGTTCTGCGCTGAATACTTCAGGTAAGCATTCAGTTTTGCTGTAACCTCATCATCATTCCCGAAGTAAGCCATTAAGGAATAATCTTCAAGAAGATGAACATCATATTCGGAAAGGATCGCCTTAGTCCAAAGCCTTCCGAATGTTTCACACTCACTGCTGACAACGATCCGTCTGCAAACTCCTATGGCGCCGGCTATGCATATGGCAAACCCGACGAACATCATTGCAAGCATGACCGCTGATGAGCCCTGTTTTTCTCTCGCCCTTCGAGCAAGCGCATTATTCAGTATCAGATCAGTCAAGTATTTCACCGCTTCTCACCAACAAATCTTCATTTATTAGATATGCTTTTACTTGGAGCCTTTTACTTACATCCCTTTGCAATACCCCGCCCCGGAGCATATCCACGCTGATCTCTTCTTCATAAGTGCGTATGACAGCTCCGTTGTACGAGTCCTGGGCTTCAAGCGCTTTTCTGTGTTCTTCTATGCCGGTGGTCAATATATCCAGATAGAACACAAACAATCTGATCATAAGCATAGCCGTGAGAATGACCAGTGGCAGTGATATCGCTGCTTCTGTCATTTGTGATCCTCTTTTATTGATCAAACAAACTCCTCTTCTCATTACTAGAAATTTGCCGCATCCAGATTGCCAAATATGCGGTTAACAAAATCTACGATAGACGATTTAAAAATGATCCCTACCGCCACTGCTATGGCCACAAGTATTGCTACCTGTACCATTTCCATTCCCTGTTTGTTTCCAAACATCATCATGAGTTTTGTACGTATTTTTTTCATTGTTATTCTCCTTTCTGCTACATATTCAAAAGTGCGGGCGCTATTGTTATCACGATCAGCACTATCAGTAAAAGCCCCAACGGGTATGACATCTTTGTATCTATAGCTTTTCCGCTTTCCCTTGCTATTATCTTTCTTTCGTCCCACAGGTACCTGCTTTCACGAGCCAGGCTTTCGATGACATCGCTTCCTCTCTTTTCGTTCTCTCTGAGTATTGCGGCTATCCTTATCAGCTCTTTCACATCATGCTTCACGGCGTATTCGTTTATCACATAGGCAGTGCTTATGCGGTGCCTGCATGTTTCATCACGAAGGGTTGCGAGATCTCTTTCAAAACTGCTAAGGCTTTGTTCTTTCCTTCCAAGATAGCTTCCGGTGATAGTGTCAAACGCATCGCTCAGGATAAGACCTGCGTTCATCATCAGATACAGCTGGTTGCAGAATCTTGGCAGACCTCTCAGAATGGCTTTTCGCTCCTCAGCTTCCGTTTTATCTTCTTTTGCTGCATCTATGGCCATGATTACCACCAGCATTACGTATACCAGTGGGATCAAAAGCGCTGCAGGACCTGCTTTTCGCTCTGCCTTTGTCCATCTGATCGGTGTCCCGTCATGCAGTTTTAACGGAAGACGAATCTTTTTCCCTTTTGAATACTCTATTTCGCTTATCAGATTGTCCACTTCCGTCTCTATTTCAGATTCTCGATCATCCTCCGCTGAAGGGATCATCCCGTTTCTTTCTGTGGAGCTTGCCTGAAGTACAAGCGTGACATTCCTCTGTATCGTTTCCTTTTCATCATTAATGGCAAGACTAAGATCATACCTCTCGGCCCTTTTCAGGCTGTTTCTGCGTATTCCGGTCACATTGCCATTGTTGTCAACGATAAACTTTCCACTCTCTTCAGGACCTTTGATCACAAGCGCAAGTATCAAAAGTGCTGTCACCAGCGTAATGGCATAGATTCCGGACATCAGTTTCCTGTTATGTATCAGTTCCTTATATTTCAACATTCGTGATCCTCTGTATAATCGTATATATCCCTATATTTGAAGCCGCGACGATCGTCATTATAATCCTGCCGACAATCGTTTCATATAATGGAGATATATAATCAGGTGATGTCAGATTCAGAAAAAGTATTATCAGTGCTGGCATTGCAAATATGACCAACCCTTCACTTTCCTTTCTCTTGATCAGTTCCTCTATTTCGCGGTCTATGCTCATCTTCTCCATGATCACGGTTGCTGCCTTATTCAAAGCAGTTATCAGGCTTGCTCCCGTCGTTTTGCATATCGAATAAATGGTCACAAAATCTTGTACATCTTCTAAGCCTGAAGCTTCGGACATATCCTGCAAAACACTGACATCATTCTCACCGCCTATTTCCATTCTCTCGTAGGCTTTTGTCAGATCTCCTGCAAGTATTGATTTGTTTCCATATATGTTTTTCAGAGATGGAATTGATTCAGCTATTGCATCCTTCATGGAACGACCCGCACCTATTGACGTTGACGCCATAAACAGAAAGTCCTTGAATTCAGCCAAGTATTTTCTTTGTCTGCTTCTGATTATGGTTTGCTTCACAAAGCCTTTTATTTTTCGTGTAAAAGGTATTATCACTATTACAAACAGGATATTTCTGTACAAAAGGTATGAGATGGCCAGCCCTGAAGCTGTCAAAGCGGCATAAAATAATGCATTCTCTCTTTTGCTGAATATGTATTCTCCTAAATCAGTCACTTGTACCTCCTGCCATTGTAGATAGTGCAGGACCTGCCAGTATGCCTGCATGACCGCATCTGATCAGTCTTTCTCTGTCAACAAGACCATTCCCGGTCGGTATCAGCGCACCCCTTTTTCCTGTTTTATATAAGTAATTCAGTCTATATTCATTTCCGTAAAACCCGATCATTTCCGCGACCTCTACGACACGCCTCCTGCCTGTCGCGTCTCGCCTGAGATGTACGAAAATATCTATTGCGTTTGCGATCTGGTTCCTCACAGAATTGAGTGATACCTGCGAATCTGAGAGATACATGGTCTCCAGGCGATTGAGCATTCCCCTTATAGAGTTGCCGTGGCCTGTAGACATGCTCCCATCGTGTCCGGTATTCATGGCCTGTATCATGTCAATGACTTCTTTACCTCTTACTTCTCCGACGATTATTCTGTCCGGCCGCATTCTGAGACTCGTTCTTATGAGCTGTGTCATGCTGACTTCTCCTTTTCCTATTGAGTTTGCTGCCCTGCATTCAAGTTGTACTTTGTTCTCTATATGGCTTATGACGAGTTCAGCAGAATCCTCTATCGTTATCACTCTTTCACTGGAGCCTATATATGCGGTAAGGGCATTCAGAAACGTTGTCTTTCCTGAAGATGTGCCTCCACTTATGAAGATGTTGTATCCGCTCTTTACGAGGGCTTCCAAATCCGCAGCACATTCTTTGGTAAGTGTTTCAAAGCTTACAAGTTCTTCCATTTCGATCTCTTTTTCTCTGAATTTCCGGATAGTTAGGATTGGCCCATTTAGCGCGACGTTTTTTAAAACTCCGTTTACCCTGTATCCGGAAGGAAGTCTTGCGTCTACTATAGGATTGGCCTCATTTATCTCTCTGTGTACATCCGACGCGAACATTCTGATCATTTCTTCAAGTTCATTGGCACATGTGAAAGCATCATCTATTCTGATAAGAGTCCTTTCTTTTTCGACATAAATGTTGTCAGGGCCATTCACCATGATTTCGTTGATGTCCGGATCGTCAAGAAGCACAGTCAGTATGCCGTATCTGCTTGTAAGCCTTCTGTTTATGCTATCTATAATGATCACTGTCTCTCGCGAGCACGTTTTATAAGAAATACCCGATTTGAAAAAAATATCCTCGCATTTGCATAGGATCTCCTCATCGCTTGGAGGCGGTTCGGTGTCGCTTATCCATTTTCTGGCGACTCTGACCATGCCATCTATTTCATTCCCGTATTCTTTTATTGTTGCTGCTCTTGATTTGACCATTGTTATCATTGTTGAATACTTGTTTTATGCAATCATCCATCGCTATTGCCTCATCCGCTTCGCCGGTTAGTTTTATGCGTATAAGTTTGCTGCAGGTTTCCTTTCCGATCATTTCCTCCACCCCCAGAACCCTTCTTCCGGTTTCATAAAGAATGATCCGGTCTGATTCCTTCATTACCAGGATGTTTTCATTTCTGAAACATGTCCCCAGATCGCAGATAATCGTATCGAATCTTTTTGCAAGTCCGGCAATCAGGCTTTTAAGTTCGCTCTCATCAAGGTAAGCGACGGGGTTTCTTCCGCTGGGCAGCATTATTGCTGACACTCCGTAAGCGTCCGTATAAGTGAAACTGTCCGAGCTCCGCTCGTGTCCGGTATGAATCGAATAAAGGAGTCTTGAAATAGTATTGATATCACAGTCTAAGCGTCCATAGTCATTGATGAATGCCATAGGAATGATCAGCACTCTTCCACCGTGCCTATAAATTACCTGTCTTGCCAGAGAAGAACATATTGCTGAAGAATATGCATCGCTCTCACAACATACCGCCAGGAGCCTTGCAGAATAGTTTCTTCCCGGGCCAGATCCATGCCAGTTGTTATAAACAATAGACAACTCAGATATAAGATTAGAGACACTTCCGTATTTAAATACCGTATTAAATCCCTTCAAATCATCATTGATAGTGTCAATAAGGAATACAGTCCTAGCCTTAATCGCTGTAAGAGTCTTCTGATCTATCTCATCAGGTCTGATATCGGTGAGAATAAGATAATCGGAAGTGTGTTTTGTTGAGTTGTCGATAATATTAACGTATAAATCATTATCGTATAGCGATAGTTTCTCAGCTAAAGCATCCCTGTATTCAGCATCTCTGATCAGTATTCCGATTTTCATTTCTCCCTCCTGCACGTTCAACTATAAGGAAAACTTTGCAAAAAAACTGTACACATTTTGCCATTCAAAAAATGTTCGTTTTCATTCAAAAATGGCTATTTTCAGGCATTAAAAAAGCCGGCATCACTGCCGGCTTTTTGGTGCGGACGAAAGGACTCGAACCTTCACACCGAAGTACAAGAACCTAAATCTTGCGTGTCTGCCAGTTCCACCACGTCCGCATATATAAAAAGGGAATCTTCCGATTCCCTTCGCTGGTGACCCCACCGGGACTCGAACCCGGGTTACCGCCGTGAAAGGGCGATGTCTTAACCGCTTGACCATGGGGCCTAAAGAAAAAGCGGCGACGTCCTAATTTCCCGGGAGGTCACCCTCCGAGTATCATCGGCGCTAAGGAGCTTAACTACTGTGTTCGGGATGGGAACAGGTGGATCCTCCTCGCTATTGTCACCGCAAATGGCTGAGTGTCAGCCGCA
>JAFWNE010000017.1:0-17078 GCA_017510505.1 Mogibacterium sp.
CGCCGTTGGCTCCGATAAGCGTTACGATCTCGCCTCTGTTTACGTCGAGCGATATGCCCTTGAGGGCGTGGATGGCTCCGTAGTAAACGTTGATGTTGTCAACTGTAAGTACTGTACCCATCATTCACCCTCCTTTCTGTCAGGCTTGCCGGAAGGGGCGGACTCAAGTTTGCCCTTGCTTAGAGCTTCCTCGATATCCTCTTCCTTTTCTTTCTCATTCATTTTGCCGCGGCTCTTACCGAGGTAAGCCTCGATGACCTTAGGGTTGCTCTGGATGTCTTCAGGCCAGCCCTTGGCGATGACTCTGCCGTAGTTGAGTACCACGATACCCTCGCAGATGCCCATTACCAGGCTCATGTCATGCTCGATAAGGAAGATGCCGATCTGGAACCTGTCGCGGATCTCCCTGATGGTGTCCATCAGTTCGGTTGTCTCGGACGGGTTCATTCCGGCTGCAGGCTCGTCAAGCAGAAGCAGTTTCGGCTTTGTGGCGAGCGCTCTCATGATTTCTAGTCTCCTCTGAGCTCCGTACGGCAGCGATCCCGCTCTGTAATCGGCAGTCTTGGTCATACCGAAGATCTTGAGGTATTTCATCGCTTCCTTGCGGATGCGGAATTCCTCGTGTCTGTACTTCGGAGTATGCAGCATTCCGTCTATGAGGCCATAGTTGGTGGTGTGATGAAGAGCTACCTTGATGTTCTCCTCTACAGTAAGCTTGTCAAAAAGCCTGATGTTCTGGAACGTACGCGCCATTCCGGCCTTGTTGATATCTACTGTGCTCATGCCCTTGGTACTCTTGCCGTCAAAGAAGATCTCGCCTCTTGTAGGCTCATACACTTTGGTGAGCATGTTGAAGATGGTAGTCTTGCCGGCACCGTTAGGGCCGATGAGTCCGCCGATCTCCGTCCTTCCGAGTGTCAGGTTGAAGTTGTCTACGGCAGTCAGTCCGCCGAAGTCGATGCCAAGGCCCTTTACTTCGAGTATAGGTGCCTTGTCTCTGTCTTTCTCAGGGATGTAGACCTGATCATTATAAGGCTCATCGGGATCATACTGCTCCTTTGAATCAACGAATACGGCTCGTCCGCCTACGTTGTCATTGTAGTAGATCTCCTGCCTGTTTTCATAAGCGTGTCCGGAGTCGGAGATGTCGATGTCAATAAGCTCTTCACGCTTGTCTTTCTTATCTGCCATCTATGCCCCCTCCTTTCCGCTCTTTTTCTTTTTTACTTTGCCATCGTCCTTCTTTTTCTTAGGCTTGATCTTTGAGAACAAAGCATTCACCCTCGACTTGATGGCCGGATTATAGGTTCCGATCATAACAAGGATCAGTACTATGGCATAGGTCAGCATTCTGTAGTCTGCGAACTGTCTGAATGTCTCAGGCAGTATCGTCAGCAGCGTTGCAGCGATAATGCCGCCCCAGATGTTGCCTACTCCGCCAAGCACTACAAAGACCAGAACGAGTACCGAAGTATTGAAGTTGAATTTTACCGGTACGAGCGTGCTGTAGTTGAGTCCAAACAGGCAGCCTGCCATTCCCGCGAGAGCCGCGCTTACGACGAACGCCATCAGTTTATATTTTCTGACATCCAGTCCGATCGACTCGCCTGCTATACGGTTGTCTCTGATGGACATGATCGCGCGCCCCTGCTTGGAGTTTTTGAGATTCAGCACGATGAACACCGTGAAGAGGCAAAGCAGCAGTCCCCAGGTAAATGAAGCCATCGTCTTGGTTCCGGTCGCTCCTATCGCGCCGGTAATGATACGGTCAGTATCTTCGATGCCCTCGATGGTGTGGTTGAACGCAAATCTGAGTTTCCCGTCAACAAAGCCAAAGTACAGGACGTTCATGAAGTTTCTGATGATTTCGCCGAACGCAAGTGTCACTATAGCCAGATAGTCTCCGCGCAGACCCAGGATCGGTATGCCGATGATAAATCCTGCAATCGACGCCATGAGTGCTCCGAAAAGCATCGATATGATCAGGATGGCCGGTTCGAACGACATGCTTTGAAGCAGTATACGCGACATGAGTATGCCACTGAACGCTCCGACCGCCATGAATCCGGCATGCCCCAGTGAAAGCTCTCCTGAAATTCCTACCACCAGGTTGAGTGAGACCGCCAGCGAGATGTAAACACAGATAGGAACGAACTGTCCCTGTAAATTATGTCCGATCAGTCCGGCAGCCGTGAGGATCTGAAGCAGAATGTATCCGCCTATGAGGATACCGTAAGAAATGGTGGCTTCCTTTCGATAGTCATTTCCCTTTACTGCGTTTTTGAGTCCTCCGATTCGTATATTCTTAAGTATTCTCTCTGCCATGGCACACCTACACTTTCTCGCTGATCTTCTTGCCCAGCAGGCCTGTCGGCTTGACCAGAAGAACGATGATCAGACATGCAAATACGATGGCATCTGAGAGTTCTGTCGAGATGTACGCTCTCGAAAAGATCTCGATGATCCCCAGGATGAGCCCTCCTATCATGGCTCCCGGGATGGAACCGATGCCGCCGAATACGGCAGCTGTGAATGCCTTGATGCCCGGCATCGCACCTGTGGTAGGCATAAGTACCGGATAAGCTGAAAGCATCAGAACTCCCGCTACAGCAGCAAGACCGGATCCAATGGCAAATGTCAGCGAAATGGACTGGTTCACGTTGATGCCCATCAGCTGAGCAGCTCCGTTGTCTTCGGAGACAGCTCTCATTGCCTTGCCGGCCTTTGTTTTGCTGACAAAGAGTGTCAGCAGGATCATTATTACGATATTGGCGAGGATCGTGAAGATCGACTCCGGAGTGATGGTCAGCTGTCCGCCCATCGCGTGGATCGGTTTCATTCCGTTGAACAGGCTCGTGAACATCTTAGGGTTTGCGCCCCAGATCAGCAGAGCGATGTTCTGCAGAAAGTATGACACACCAATGGCCGTGATCAGAACAGCCAAAGAGCCGGTTCCTCTGAGCGGTCTGTATGCGAGTCTCTCGATAGTGATACCGAGGATCGTGCATATGACCATTGCAACCAGAAGAGCCAGCCATCCGTTCAACCCCATATACATCGTCATGATGAACGACATGTATCCGCCGATCATAATAACATCGCCGTGCGCAAAATTGAGCATCTTGGAAATACCGTAGACCATGGTATATCCAAGCGCTATTATCGCGTATACACTTCCCAGGCTGAGACCTGAGATGAGGTTAGTCAAAAAAATCATGATTATTTCTCTCTTAAGTGCTTAAGTAAAACTCATAATAACGTGGCGTTGGGGTGCCGTATCTTCATACAGCACCCCTCAGCCGACAACTATACACTTAAATCAGTCAGTGTATTACTTCTCAACGTACTTTCCGCCCTCGATGACGTATACTGCCGGCATCTTATCAACTTCGCCGGTAGCCTGCCACTTCATCGCATTGGCAGCGGTAAGTCCTTCGTATGAGAATCCGCCTGCGAACTGTGCTACCATAGCTTCGCAGATATCAGCTGCAGATGCGCTTGTCTCAAGTCCTGTCTCTTTGAATGCATTGTAGCAAGCATATACGCAGTCATAAGCGTCAGCTGCAAACTGGTTAGGCTCTTCACCGTAAGCGTCCATGTAAGCCTTTACGAAGTTCTGAGTCTTCTCATCCTCAGCAGATGCTGTGAACGGCGTCAGGAGGTATACTCCCTCTGCCAGGCTTGTATCGAATCCTTCAAGTGTCAGGATGCCGTCAACGCCGTCACATCCGAAGAATGTCGGAGCATATCCCATCTTGTCAGCCTGAACGAGGATGTTGGATACAGGTGTGTAGTAGTTTGGCAGGAAGACAAAGTCTGCGCCTGCGTTCTTCATGCTGTTGAGCTGAGCCTGGAAATCAGTGTTGGCGTCATCAGCGAATGCCTCAACTGCTACGATCTCTTTGCCCTTTGCTTCGAACTCTTTCTTGAATCCGTCAAAGATTCCTGCAGAGTAGTCACTTGCGTTGTTGTAGATAACTCCTACTTTTGCATCAGGGAAGTTGTCCATGATGTAGTCAGCAGAGATAGTACCCTGATCAGGGTCTCTGAAGCAGAGCTGGAATACATTGTCCTTACCTTCTGTTACAGCTGCCTGTGAAGCAGATGGTGTGAGCTCGAATACTCTGTCAGCATTCGTCTTCTCTGCTACAGCTACGCAGGCTCCGGATGTTACGGAACCTACAAAGACCTGCATTCCGTCATCCATAAGCTTGTTGTAAGCGTTTACAGCCTTCTCGCCGTCAGCTTCGTCGTCCTCGACCTGCCATGCGACCTGGACGCCGTCAGCGTTTGCTGCGTTGATTTCATCAACCGCGATCTGTCCGCCGTTCTTAACAGCATTACCATAGATCGCTGCCGGACCTGTAAGCGGGCCTGTGCAGCCCATCTTCAGAACGTTATCTCCTGCATCGCTGCTTCCGCCGCCACCACCGCAGGCTGCAAGCATGAAGACCATCATGCAGGAGACTGCTACAACTACGGCTTTTTTCCAATTCTTTTTCATTTTGATTCTCCCTTTCTCTCTAGATATGGAATCTGACTGAGTGATAGTTGATAGTTGCCTGTTCCCTTAGCCGGGCATTTAATAAGCCCGCATCGCTGCGGGCTTCCAAGCATAAGGTTTTAAGTTGACCTCTTGTACTCTATCGCCCTACAGCAGAACATCGCCCTCTACCAGTCTTACGACCAGAAGGACGCTGATAATGCCGATTACGATAAGGCTTGAACTAAAGTACATTTGATCTCCTTTTCTAGTGTACAGGTTCTGTGTACAGTGCGATGATAGCATTTGTG
The DNA here is from genome assembly GCA_017510505.1 of Mogibacterium sp. Lineage (GTDB taxonomy): Bacteria > Bacillota > Clostridia > Peptostreptococcales > Anaerovoracaceae > Crickella. The sequence continues at coordinate 4,795 of JAFWNE010000017.1, forward strand.
AAGATTGTGTGTCAACACTTTTTGTGAAAAAACTCAAATTTTGAGTTCGATTTTGTGTATAAATAACAGAACAATCGAGATGCGGCAATGATCATTATCACTGCCGCATCTCAGAGGATATTTTATGAAGAATGTTATTTACATTATGTATTGGGTGTTCCGGCTTTTATTCTTCCTCGCCGGTTTTCCTGCTTCTGCAGAGCAGGGCTATCAGCTCAGCAAGCACTGCGTTTGCCATTATCACAGTCATCTTGTCTGTCATCACCATCGAGGCTGAAAGATCCTCAGTCATGAAGAAGATGACTGCAGCGATGACCGCTATGAGGGCCGACGCTATGGAGGCAACACTCATGAAGCTTCCGCCCGAGATGATTATGTATGCTGCCAGGATTATGGCTGCTATCATCAGTGCGAGGTTCACGAGAGCCCAGTGTCCGGCCTCTATCGGCTCGCTGATGATCTCAGCGCCGTTTTCGGATGCGAGAGGTACTTCTGAGGACATGATCTCTGTGAGCTGTCCGTTCTGATCCACTGCTCCGAGTACGTATCTGTCAGGATCCGGATTTCCGGCTGAGTAGACGACGTCTACTGAAGTGTTGGCTGCTCCGTTGATCTCTACTGCGCTGAATTCCGGTGTCATATCCTGGATCTCAGGCGAGACGATCGGGCCTGTAAGGCTTCCGGCTGTGACAGGGTCTGCCACAGGCTTGCCGTTCTCATCCACGTAGTTGATGATGACTGTATCATCTTCAGCTTTTGGCGCCTCGCTGATCTTCAGGCTGGCATCATCGTAGCCTACAGTGAATCTGTATGAAACGTCCTCGCCTGACGCGTCCTTGATTGAAGGTGTGCCAGAGATCTCGACCTCATAAACGCCTATCTCAGTGCCGCTGGCTTCCGCGTCCACACCGGAGATGGTGTAGTAATCGCCGTCATATCCTGCTTTGGTGCTTACGAATCCCTCTACGTTCTTCTCTGTACCGTCATAGTAGTACTCAGCGCTCTTAGGAGTGAGCATGAGCTGTCTTATTGGCTCCCACTGTGCCTCTATGGTCACGTCACCTTCAGGCATGTTGGCAGGGATCTCCTGGTTCCATCCTGTGAACCAGAATCCTTCTACCGATGGATCTTCAGGCGATCTGACTGCCTTGCCTTCTCTTGCGGATATCTCATCGATCACGTTTCCGAATCCGTCCGTGTAAGTGATGGTGTGAACATCCAGCTCTACCTTTACAGGTACTTTGTAGATGACCTGCTCGATATTGCCCGCCTTGTCTCCCTTGCCGTCAATGGTGATCGTGACAATGTCGACTCCGCCTGCTGCGTTAGGTGTGTACACTCCGCCTGCTGTGATGCTGCCGCCAGAACGTCCTGCCGATATGTAAGTCTCCTGTATGCGCTGTCTGCCTGATGTCATCCCATTGACCTGATAAGCGATGTCAAAGTCGTTGATGCTTCCGTCATATCCCTCAGCAAGAGTAAGATCTTTGCTGAAGTCGTGCGCCGGTGAGTTAGGCGTCATGGAAAGTCCGCTGACTGTGATCTTAACAGGGTTGGCCTGCTTGCCGATCTCTACTTTTGTGCTTGCGGTCTTATCGACATTGACTCCGTTCACAACACCTGTGAGTCTGAAGATGATCTCATAGATTCCTGCGTCGACTGCCGAGATGACCGTCCTTGTCTCCTCTGTGAGTTCTTTCCACTCGTTCTTTCCGTCTGTGCTGAATCTGTAGCTCAGCTTGCCCTCCTCAGGGATGACCGGTACTACCAGTACCTGCTCATCGCCGTTGTAGGTGAGTGTCTGTCTGTCTTCAAGGTCGAGCCACGACTCGCCTGCCGACAGTTCTTCATCCTGAGTGTAATCGTGATCGGCGTCTTCCACCTTGAGGTAGAGCTTGCCCTTCTCATCTACTATATACGTTCTTGCTTCGCTGTCCCCGGCCAGTTTGAGTACTATATTGTCATTGCCCGGCTCGAATTCTATCGCAGCTCCGCTGAGGCTGGTGAAGAAGTCCTCAGGCAGAACGTTGACGTCCTTGCCTATCGTGATCTTCATCGCAGCCCTGTCCTTTGCGGTTACGGACTTGAATGTGTTTGCAACGCTTCTTGTATAGTCTGTCGCCTCCCACTTGATCTCTCTGATGCCGCTGCATCCCTGGAACGCGCTGTCGTCTATCCTCTCCATCCCGGACGGTATGGAAATGGATGTCAGTGTATTCTGGTTGAGGAATGTATTAGCTTCAAGAGCTGTGAGCGCTGTTCCCGAGAGGTTGACGGAGTTGAGGGTCTTGCTTCCCGTTCCGCCGCTCCACTGGAAGGCTCCTGACTCGATGGTCGTGAGCTGATGGCATCCCGACAGATCTACCGATGTGAGATTCGATGAGAATCCGCGGCTGATCTCGAAGGCGTCAGCACGTATGACTTCGAGAGCGTACTCGTTGTCTCCGGACATATCTATCGTCACAACGCCCGTGTTATTCCTGAACGCGAATTCGCCGATCTCTTTAAGCTTAGTGAATACCGAGAAATCTATTCTGTTGAACTCGTGCTTGTCCTCAAGCGCGCCTGTACCTATTCTTACAAGGTTTGTCAGTGAGGACATGTCGAGGTCGATGTATCTGCGGTCATAGAACGCGCCGTCTCCGATTTCTTCAAGATTGCTGCATCCCGTCAGGTCTACCTTGATCAGGTTGCGCTCAGCAACATTGTTTCTGCCGCCGTATGAGAAAGCTCCCTTTGTCCAGTCGTTAGGGTCACTCTCAATGACCTTCAGATTGACGCATCCCGAAAGATCCAGTTCTGTAAGCTGATCGCAGTGCCTGAAGGCTCCTGCTTCTATCGTCTGGATGGACTCCTTGTCAGCGAATGTGACATCGCGCAGCTTTCTGCAGTCAGTGAATGCTTCTGCGGAGATCGTATTGACGTTCTTTCCTATAGTTACCTGCTCAAGGGATGAGCATCCGCTGAACGCCTTCTTCCCTATGGAAGTCACGCTGTCATCGATGACGACCGTCGTGATCGAGTTCTTGTATGTAGACCAAGGAGCGTTAGCGCTTCCGAAGTCCACGGTTCCGCCTGTAGAGCTGACCTTGAGTTCTCCGCCCGGAGCGATCTCCCAGGCAACCTCGCTCTCGCCATCAGTCCATGTGGAGGACTCTCCGACGTTGACGGTGATCGTAGAGCTGATCGTCTCGCCGTTTACATCAGCTGATGCCGTGAAGGTGACCGTGCCCAGCTTGTATCCGAGGATCTTGATGTCGTTGCAGAGCTTGGTGTCGACCTTGTCTGTGAGCGGCTTGGCTATGGTCTTATCTGAGGAGCTCCAGCTGATCTTGTATTTCTGATCTTCCGCTCCTACAACCTTTGCCGTGAGGTCTTTCCAGTACTGGCTTGGATTACTGCCCCTTGCCTTTTCAACTGTCACGGAGCTGACTTCTGATCCGCCTGCGAAGAACTTTATTGAAGCTGTCTTTTCTTCTTCAACGGCTTCCTCTTCAACTACTGCTTCTTCAGCTGCTTCAGCATCCTGATTCTCCGTGGTTGCCGGCTCTTCTGCTTTGTTTTCGCCCGACTGATCTTCGAGTACGATCTCTTCAGCAGCCTCCTGAGGCGCGGCTTCTTCTTTCTTTTCCTCAACAGCTTTATCTTCTACCTGTACTTCCTGTTCGGTGACTGTAGGCTCTGTGACTGTCTCGCCTTCTTCATTGGCTCTGAGGAAGCGGTCAGGGGCGTATGCTATGCTCATGCTTACGACTATCGCGAAAGCCATCACGATAGCCAGCACTCTCTTGACCAGTCTCGTTCTTTCTTTGCTGCTTACGTTGTTCTTTTTCTCCATGTTTCTTCTCCGTTGATTTCCGGGGATCATCACTTACATCTAGAGTATAAAGGTAATAGCGTCAAACTAAGCGTCATAAAAACGTCATCTTTGACTCACAAAAACGAGGATGCCCCTTAATCGAGGCATCCCCGGATGTCCGACTCTTTTAATATCGATCGTCGTCCGCCTACTGTGGTGTTCCGTCAGAGTTGAACAGCGGCAGATACTCGAGGAAAGTGATATCCGTACGGTCGGCTGCTTCGCCCTCAGCAAGTACTGTAAACTTGCCGACAATGTTTCCGCCTACTGTATCGACAAGCGTCTCAAGAGCAGCGAGCGATTCACCCGTGCTGATCACGTCATCTACTATCAGCGTGCGTTTTCCTTCGATCTGTTCTCTTTCGTCCCTGCCCAGGCAGAGCGTCTGCACGTGGTCTGTTGTGATCGAGTTTACCTGGACCTTGACGACATCCTGCATGTAGAGCTTGGCTCCCTTGCGGGCTACGATGTAAGGCTTGCCCGACTGGCGTGCCATCTCATAGCAAAGAGGAATACCCTTGCTCTCGGCAGTGATAAGTACATCGAATTCCGGCGCCTGCTTGAGAAGTTCTCTGGCAGCGGCTTCGGTAATCTCCACATCATTGAACATAATGAAGCCTGCAATGTACAGGTCATCTGTGACCTTGCAAAGAGGCAGATGCCTTTCGAGGCCTGCAATCGTCATCTTGTAGTCCATAATCAAATCCTTTCAGTTCCCTACAACACACGCGTGAATTGTATCATATTCCAATGTTTTTTTGTATATCTTTGTAAGTCATGATACAGAACTCTTATCATTATTCCCAAGGCACCATTTTGCAGACCGCAATGTAACGGGCCTCGCCTTCAGCGGCTACACAAGTGGACAGCAGTACGATCATGTCATCAGGCGACACGCTGACGTCAGTGGTGTAAGCTGCCCGGCTTTGAATGAAACTGAGGTAATCCGCCTGCATGCCTGTATCGTGGAAGTTTGTAGTATACACGCTGCTGTCCGCAGGCTGATTGAGAAAGGCCCATATCTCGAGGTGGTACTTGTTGTCCGGCGTGATAAGTTCTAACTGCGGGTGTTCGTCACACCAGCTTGGGTCAGTCAGCTTGCTGATCGATGCCAGCATGGAGCCATCCTTCATGTGGTGGCCATAAACTATGGTATTGAACTGTCTGAACGGCGCTTCGGTTATGCTGTCAACAAACAGCGTGCCGAAGAACCCATAGGTCCCGTCAAACAGCGTGTGCAGGTATTTGTCGTTGTCCTCGCCCTGCACGACCGGATAGTTGATAGGCGTTCCTTCCCAGTACAGCCAGCCGACTACATCGGGGTTGATCTGCCTGAGCATGTCAAAGTTGATATCACCCGTGAATCCGCCTTTCTGTATCTTTTCGGACAGTTCATCGTACACTCCCTGATTGGACCAGTAGTCCTTTAAGATGGTATAGACCTTATATCCCGACACCAGAATGATCAGCGCAAGACAAACCATTATGACGTTCATCGCCATCCTTCTTACCTTCATATTCGTCGATGCATGTTTCTTTGTTCCCTTTGCCATTTTGTCCACAGGTCCTATACTTCCGGTATTTCTATTTCTTTATAGTCTTTCATGAATTCGTATATCTTAGCAAGAGCTTTTTCCGCGCCGCCTTCGGTATCCGATTCGACGTTGAGCGGCATCACAGGGTCGTGCAGCGACATGCGGAGCAGGAACCATCCCTTGCAGCCGTCGATGTCGTAATTGACACGAACGCCCTCATAATTCGGTTCAACCATTTCAAGCTCTCTTGAGTATTCAACCCACTTGCTGAAGTCCTCAAGGACGCCGGTGCCGTACTTCGCAAAGTCTTCAGCCTTTATCTTCAGCCTTACCTCAACTGATTCAACAGGTGACTTCAGTCCTTCCATAAGTGCTGTGATGTCTTTCCCCTCAGCCTTGAGTCTGGCTGCGTTGATCACTATCTGAACTGCAAGGAATGCTCCGTCATCGAGGTAATAATTGTCCGAATACGCGGCATGTCCCGATGTCTCAATGGCTAGGAAAGCGGACTCGCCGGCTTCATTCAGTTCCTTTGCTTTGTTGATGACGTTCCTGTAACCTCTCTTGAATCTCAGGTGTTTCAGTCCGAGTTTGTCTTCAAGGAACTCATGCAGTTCGTTGGAGGTGATGCTGTCCGTAACTACCGTTCCTCCCGGATAGTCGTCCGCTGCCAGTGCTGCCGCGAGAGCTACTATCTCGTTACGCGCGATTGGTTTTCCTCCCGGGCCAACCGCTGCTGACCTGTCGCCGTCCGTATCGAATATGATGCCCAGATCGGCATTGTTGTCCTTTACGGCCTTGCAGATCGCAGCCATGGCGTCCTTGTTCTCCGGGTTGGCAGGATGATTAGGGAAAGTTCCGTCAGGCTCAAGGTACAGGCTGCCGCTTATGTCAGCGCCCATCTTCTCGAGCACTTCCGTCGCGAAGAATCCTGAAGCTCCGTTGCCTGCGTCTACAACTATGTGCATCCCCTTAAGGTATCCCGGAATATCCTTTAAGCCCTGTGAGATCATCTGGCGCAGATATGCGGCATAGAAAGGCATCAGTGAAACTTCATTTTTATCATATACTCCGCCAATGAAGTTATACCTGCTGGCCAGCCTCAGCATTTCGGTAATGTCTTCCTTCTCAAATCCGCCCTCCGCGGAGAAGAACTTGAAGCCGTTCCTCTCAAAAGGCAGATGACTGGCAGTGATCATGATTGCGCCGTCGAATTCAAATTGCGGAAGGACAGTAGACATGAACATGGCCGGAGTAGTACTCAGTCCTGCGTCATATCCCTCAGCTCCCCAGAGGCTTATGGCTTCCAGAATGCCTTCCTTGAGTTCGTCGCCCGAGAGACGCGAGTCCTGGCCGACGCAGATCTTGAGCATCACCGGGTTCTTATTAACCTTCTTTGAGAGCAGGTAACAGAAAGCTCCGGCGATTTGTCCGGCTACTTCTTTATTTAGGTTTACTTCAGGTCCGCCTTCAGTCGCTATTGCGACTCCGCGGATATCGCTTCCGTTCTGCAGTTTTTTAAAATCTATCATTTTATCCTCCAATAGCAAATGATGTCCCCTGCCATTTTATCATACACGCAGACCTATAGGTTTTCTTTTTATGCGGCGAAGAACAATCCGTGCAGGACGCGAAAGCGCCCACCCGAGCGCGCGGAGCTTACTTATAGTAAGTGAGCACGTGAGGGCGGGCGCTGACAAAGTCATGCGCGGATTAGCGAGCCGCTTAGCCTGCGCTGTTGAGCAGCAGCAATCCAAATACCAGAGTAAACAGAGCTACTGTCTCTACGATACCGATAACGATGAAGTAGTTAGCAGTACCTTTGCCTGTCGCTCCGAGAGCGTCAGATGCAGCAGCTGCGCATCTGCCCTGGAAGAGAGCTGACATTCCGATGGCAAGGCCGCCAAAGAGGCCAACGCCGAGAGCCATGCCGGCATCGCAGTTTGCGCTGTTGATGAAGTTCATCAGCAGGAAGCCGTAAATTGTCTGTGTGAGCGGAGCACCGGTGAAGGCGATCATGATGAACGGAGCAGGTTTGCCGCTTGCGTAGCACTTCTTCCATGCGCCTACCGAGGACATTCCGGCAAAACCGGCACCGAACGCCGAACCGGCAGCAGATAAACCAAGGGCCGCAGCCATACCTATAAATGCAAGATTCATAATAATTTCTCCTTTTCTATTTATTTAATTCCTTAAATGGTTCATATGGCAGTCCTGTCCACTCGAGGCCGACCTGACCCGAGAACTCGAGTACGTTCAGACGCACGCCGTGAACGACTACCGACAGGAAACACATTATTATGTTGAGTGCATGGCCTATAAGTACGACCAGTACACCGAGGATTATCAGAGGGCCATGCATGCTTGCCGCGATCCCGTTGAAGCTCTGTGAGATCGCTACGCCGGCCATTCCGACTGCGAACAGTCTTATGTAACTCATTACGTTTCCGAAACAGCTTATCGTGTCAAGGAAGTCCGTAAACGCATTTGCCAGCCCTGCCTTCAATCCCTGTCCGAATGTAAGATCCGGAGACATTCCTCCGAACAGCAGGACGAGTACGAAAGCGACGCCTATCAGCGCAAACACCGGTACCAGCGGGATCGGATCATGGATGACCAGATTCAGAGCCAGCAGGTACATCGCCACTACAGCGATCGCCCAGCCTAAATTGGATACCCATGACAGATCCTTTTTAGGGATCTTCTCCTTTATCGAAAGGATGGATCCAAGTACCATCTGGACCGCGCCTATCGAGAACGAGAACTTCATTATGGCGTTCTGCGTTTCATTGGACGTGAGTCCGAAGTACTCAGGATATGTGGCCAGACTCGGTACTACGAGCATCTTGAGGAACGGTACCTTCATTGCGCTCTCCATACCGAACCATGTTCCGGTGACTGCGCCCCATACAATTGTGGCGATCGACGGCACGAAGAGAAGGAATGTGACTGTTGAGCCTTTCTTCTGCTTCAGCCTGAGGGCGATGGTTCCCAGAAGTATAAGCACACCGTAGCCGCCGTCTCCGATTATCATCGCGAAGAACAGCGTGAAGAACAGGAGGAACCAGAGCGATACATCCTGCTCTCTGTAGCCAGGGAGCACTCCCAGGATATCGAATACAGGCTCGATGAGCTTGGAAACTTTGTTGAAGCGGAGCTTCGTAGGTATCTTGTCATCGTCTTCTGCTACATCTTCAGCCGCCCATGCCAGATTCTTTTCTGCCGCCATGGCTTTGACTTTGTCCATTTCGACTTCAGGAACATAGCCGGATATCCAGACGAAATCGTCATCTCCCTGCGCCGTAGCACTTGCGGATGAATAGTTGACCTCGTTCTGCATTTTTACCAGCTGTTTCTTGAAACTGGCATCGTACTTTGACGCGTCTTTGAGTACCCCGTCGCACTCCGCGATACCGTCGCGGGCCTTTTCAATGCTCTCCTTGAGCTCGCTCATGCTCTTTTCAGGAGGCATGAACTCGGTCCCCGGTATCTCAGGAGGCAGCGTGCCGATCACAGCGACCGCGTCCTGCTTGTCGATAGGAGCAAGGCGAATAAGTTTGACATCCCCGTCTTCCAGAGCGGCCTGCAGTTCTTTGCTTCCCATCCTGTAGAAGTGGAAGTCGTAGCCGTCCTCTCTGAGTTTTCTGAGTTCATCAGGCGAGAAGTCTCCCCACGCCGAGATCCTGTCGATCTCCGTATTCGCCGCGCTTATCTCCTGTCCCAGGAGGCTCTTGCGCTCCATCGCGTCGAGCGCGCCCGAATACATCTTTTGGAATTCATCGTCAGCGAGTATCTCCTTTGCTGCCTCCTGTTTCGGATCGGCATAGTCCTTGAGGGCCATCTCCATCCTTGACATTGTCTGGAAGCGCTCGGATACCTCGCGGTCCGCACTTTGTTTTTCAGCGAGATGCACCACGCCCATTTCTCTTAGGGCTTTAAGCATCTCTTCTTTAGCAGAGGCAGTTGTGACGATGTGTACCATTTTCATTTTTTCTACCATCGCTATACCTCCACTAATTTCTTCTTCGAGATCTTACCCCTGACTACGGCGGCGGTCTGCTGGTCTCCCAGATATACCTGGATCACGCGGATATTCTCCTTTGCTTCAGGTATCTTGACCTTTTCAAAGAGGTTAACTCTTTGCGATGTGGTCCGGAGTTCTTTCTCCAGAAGCTGTACCTGCTTCCGGAGAGTCGAGACTATTGCGTCGAGTCTGGCGATCTCACGAAGCTTGAAGACGGCAGTATCTACCCACAGCGGATAGTCGTCCACATTATAGTTGATGTCCTTGAACGTGAGCTCTTCGAATGAAGGGATCTTTACACCTGCTATATTGTCCTCTGTTACGATTACTTTGTCAGGCTGCACCAGTTTATCCAGTTTCAGTTCTTCATCGAAGATCTCGTTCTCTGCGAATACAGCTACCCAGTCGTCCAAGTCACCAATCATCTGAACGCGTTCGGCTTCCCTCTGCTCGAGTTCCTGGCGTATCTTCATGATGACTGACTGCAGCTGCTGCTTTTTCAGCTGCAGAGTCGGAAGATAGCGCTGGAACTGCTTGAGGTTGTCCTTCTGCTTCTTCAGCTCGTTCTTGGTAAGTTTGATAGCCATGACACGCTCCTTTTTATGCTAATTCAACGCGTCCTTCTTAGGCCATCTCTCCTCGATCAGACTTGTCTTCATTCCTGTCTCAACAGGATCGAAGCATTCTGCGAGGATATCCCAGCCAAGGTCAAGAGCGTCCTCCAGCGGGATGTTCACTGAAAGATCCATCATCTTGCTCTCGAACATCTCGCCGTACTTCAGGAGCTTGTCATCCCACTCAGTCATCATGAATCCCATGGATTTCTTTTCAAGGGACTCTTTGTACTGAGCGTAGAGTCTGATCATACCGTCCATCAGGGCTCTGTGGTCGTTCCTGGTCTTGCCGTTTACGTTCTGTTTCAGACGTGACAGCGATCCGAAAGGTTCGATACGTCCGCCCTTGAGATAGTACTGACCTTCTGTGATGTACCCCGTGTTGTCCGGTACCGGGTGAGTTACGTCATCACCAGGCATCGTCGTTACGCCGAGGATGGTGATGGAACCCGCGCCCTCGATATCCACTGCCTTTTCATAACGCGAAGCGAGGCAGCTATATAGGTCGCCCGGATAACCACGGTTGGACGGTACCTGCTCCATCGTGATCGCCATTTCCTTCTGCGCGTCAGCGAAGTTGGTCATGTCGGTCAGGAGTACCAGTACTCTCTTTCCTTCAAGAGCAAACTGCTCAGCTACAGCCAGCGACATGTCAGGGACCAGCGTACACTCTACGATAGGGTCAGCCGCTGTATGGATGAACATTACCGTGTGGCTCATCGCGCCGCCTTTTTCAAGCGTGTCACGGAACTCCATGTAGTCATCGTACTTGAGTCCCATTCCGCCGAGTATGATGATGTCTACTTCGGCCTGCATCGCGATCCTGGACAGCAGCTGGTTGTACGGTTCTCCGGAGATGGAGAAGATAGGGAGCTTCTGGCTCTCTACCAGCGTGTTGAATACGTCGATCATCGGGATACCCGTACGTACCATCTTCTTAGGAAGGATACGCTTGGCCGGGTTGAACGACGGTCCGCCGATCGGGATCATGTTGTCTGTAAGAGCAGGCCCGTTATCTCTAGGTACGCCCGCTCCGTCGAAGATACGTCCGAGCAGATGATCGGAGAACGATACCATCATAGGTCTGCCGAGGAAGCGTACAGGGTCAGTAGTGCTGACGCCCTGAGCTCCCGCGAATACCTGGAGCGAGACAAGGTCTTTGTCCAGTTTGATTACGTTCGCGTAACTGTCGCCTACGAGAGCCAGGTCTCCGTTCTTGACGCCCGGCGCGCGTACGGTGACTACGTTACCTACTATCGATTCTATTTTTGTATATACTTTTTGCATATTCTTCGACCTCCTACTCTACGACTCTTGCCATGTAAAAGTCTGAGATCTTTTTCTCCTGCGCTTCGAACTCCGGAGTCTCGAATTCCGTACCATGCCAGTCAAGGAATTCCTGTCTGAGCTGGTTGAAGAACGCTCGGATCTCTCTCTTGTCTGTGATATCGTACTTTCTTGTCAACGCATCATAGAGCCTGTTGAATTCCCTGCGCTGTCTCTCAGGTACGCAGGCCTCGTCGATCGGGTCGAAGGAGTTCTGCTGCAGATATACCGCGTCGAGAAGTTCGCCCTTCTGATAGATGGTGTAGTCTTCGGATGAGGTTCCTTCCTCGCCGACTACCTTCATCATCTGGTTGACTTCCGTGCTCCTGATGAGGATCCCGCGTGCCTTGTTTACAAGATCCATGTCGACAACGCCCTTATACTTGGACCATGAATCCACCGGATGGATGGCCGGGTACTTACGCGCGTCGGAACGCTCTCTTGCAAGTCCGTGGAATGCTCCTACTACCTTCAGTGTCGCCTGTGTTACCGGCTCTTCGAAGTTACCGCCGGCCGGTGATACCGTACCACCGATGGTGATCGATCCGATCTCTCCGTTATCGAGACGGACCTTACCGGCTCTCTCGTAGAAGTTCGCGATCGTCGATTCCAGGTAAGCCGGGAAAGCTTCCTCGCCCGGGATCTCCTCCAGACGTCCTGACATCTCACGCATCGCCTGCGCCCAGCGGCTCGTGGAGTCAGCCAGAAGCAGTACGTCGAGTCCCATCTGTCTGTAATACTCAGCCAGTGTTACCGCAGTGTAGCAGGACGCTTCACGGGCAGCTACCGGCATGGACGATGTGTTGCAGATGATGATGGTTCTTTCCATCAGTGAACGGCCTGTCTTAGGGTCGATCAGTTCAGGGAACTCTTTCAGTACTTCTACTACCTCGCCGGCACGCTCTCCGCAGGCAGCTACGATTACG
>JAFWNE010000018.1:0-6119 GCA_017510505.1 Mogibacterium sp.
GTACGGTGTAGAGAACAACTAATACTCACTCCTTATAGCTGATAGCTAATAAATGACAGGGGCGGGCAATACTCGCCTGCTCCTGCTTTTTTATAAAAGTTTATAGGTAATCAAAAGAGAAAGGAGATGAGCGTTTTGCGCAAAAAGAAAAAGAAACACGATCACTCCACCGTGAACAGTGTTCTGATCCGCAGACCGATACAGCGCTGCTTTCCGCTGTTCATACTCCCGACATTTGCATGCTTTGTTATTGGCTTCGTATGGCCTTTCCTTCAGAGTATTTATCTCAGCTTCTGCACTTTCAATACTACAAGTGATGCTAAGTGGGTAGGGTTTCAGAACTATGTCAGAGCATTTACTGATGTCGGATTCCGTCATGCTTTCTGGAATACGGCGGCATTCGCGGTAGTTTCGATCATACTCATTAATGTGCTTGCGTTTTTCATCGCTTACGCACTGACTCAGCATATTAAAGGAGCAAACCTGTTCCGTACGGTGTTCTTCATGCCTAACCTCATCGGAGGCGTCGTACTTGGATACATATGGTCGATGATCTTCGATGCCATACTTAAAGGCTATAACACATATCTGACAGCTAACGCCACATACGGTTTCTGGGGACTGGTCATACTCGTGGCATGGCAGCAGATAGGATATATGATGATCATCTACATCGCAGGTCTTCAGGCTGTTCCGGGCGACATGCTGGAAGCTGCAAAGATAGACGGCGCTACCGGCTGGCAGACTCTTACAAGAGTCATCATACCTAATGTGATGCCGTCGATCACCATTTGCACATTCCTGACGCTGACGAATTCATTCAAACTGTTCGACCAGAACTTAGCTTTGACCGGAGGAGCTCCTTCAGTCATGCTTGAGAACACCAAGGTCAACATGACAGAGCTGCTCGCGCTGAATATCTTCTCAACATACAACATCAATAAGAATTATCACGGTGCCGCACAGGCTAAGGCCGTGGTATTCTTCATTCTTGTTGCGGTGCTGGCACTCGCTCAGCAGAGAGCTACCAGGAGCAAGGAGGTGCAGCAATGAATAAGAAGCATCCAAAGAAATTTACTCCGCTCAGCAAGGTCGTCTCTGCGATATTCGTTGTGCTGTGCATAGCATGGATAATGCCGATCTTCGAGGTAGTAATAAACTCGTTCAAGTCGAATGCATCAATCAATACAAATGCATTCTCGCTTCCTACTGCAGAAAGCTTTGTAGGATTCGCGAACTACATAAAGGGCATGACTTTCGGTAATTATCCGTTCATGAAGTCCGTCGGATACAGCTTTTTCATCACGATTGCTTCGGTATTCCTGATACTGCTGTTCACATCGATGTCTGCATGGTACATTGCCCGTGTAAACTCAAAATTTGCCAACATTTTCTACTATCTCTGCCTGTTCAGCATGATCGTTCCTTTCCAGATGGTGATGTTCACTCTGACGTTCACGGCAGATAATCTGAAGCTGAATACACCTTGGACTATCCCGGTCGTATATCTGGGATTCGGAGCGGGACTTGCGATATTCATGTTTGCGGGCTTCGTAAAAGGCCTGCCTCTTGAGATAGAGGAGGCGGCCGCGATAGATGGTTGCGGACCGATACGTACGTTCTTCTCAGTAGTCCTGCCTATGCTGAAGCCGACACTTATTTCAGTCGGCATCCTTGAGACCATGTGGGTGTGGAATGACTACCTGCTCCCGTACCTTGTACTCGACAGGACCAAATACATGACGATCCCTATCCATGTACAGTATCTCAAGGGAAGCTACGGCTCGGTAGACCTCGGCGCTACGATGGCGGTAATCATGCTTTCCATGCTGCCGATCATCATCTTCTACATGGCGCTCCAGAAGCACATCATCAAGGGTGTGGCTGCAGGAGCCGTAAAGGGTTAATCTTATGAAAAATACAGAGCGCACAGCAGGAATACTTATGCCACTATTTTCCATCCCGTCTCCGTACGGGATCGGGACTCTCGGTCTTGAGGCAAGGAAGTTTGTCGACTTTCTGCACGCCGCGGGACAGAGCTGCTGGCAGATGCTTCCTGTAGGACCGATAAGCTACGGAGACTCTCCGTATCAGAGCTTTTCGTCTTACGCCGGCAATCCGTATTATGTGGATCCGGATATCCTGATCGAAGACGGACTGCTGACGAAAGAAGAGGTAAGTTCCCCGGATTTCGGACAGGATCCTGAAAAGATCGATTACGGAAAGCTTTACGAGAACAGGATCGGACTGCTCAGAAAGGCAGCCCGGAGAGGCATTGCCAGAGACAGGGAGGCGTTTTCCGCTTTCATCAGAAAGAAAGCGTGGCTTCCTGATTACGCGCTCTTCATGGCGCTGAAACAGCACTTCGATTCACGCCCGTGGTTCGAGTGGCCTGATGAGGACATAAGGCTGCACAGACCTGAGGCCTGCGCAAAATGGAGAAGTGAGCTCCGCGAAGAAGTGGAAATGTATGAATACATACAGTTCCTGTTCTATCGCCAGTGGGCACAGCTGAAGGCATACGCAAATGATGCCGGCATCTCCATTATCGGTGATCTTCCGATATATGTTGCGCTTGATTCCGCAGACGTCTGGGCAGAACCTCACTGGTTCCGGCTGGATGAAAAGAACATTCCCGTAGAGGTTGCCGGAGTTCCGCCTGATCTGTTCAGCGCGGACGGACAGCTTTGGGGAAACCCGCTGTATGACTGGGATGCAATGGAGGCAGACGGTTTCAGCTGGTGGGTCCGCAGGATAGCCGGTGCGGGAGAACTGTTCGACAGGATACGCATCGACCACTTCAGAGGGATCGAGAGTTATTTCGCCGTTCCATATGGAGAGACTTCCGCACGGAACGGACACTGGGTCAAGGGACCCGGGATCCGGCTCGTGGACACACTTAAGGAACGTTTCCCGCAGCTTGATTTCATAGCGGAAGACCTTGGCTATTCAACACCTGAGGTCAGGCAGCTGCTTAAGGAATCAGGATTCCCGGGCATGAAGCTGCTGGTAGCCGCTTTTGACGCCATGAATATCACGGCATTCAGGCCTCATAATTTCGTAAGCAACTGCATTTGCTATACCGGCACTCATGACAACCACACGCTGGCAGGCTGGCTTGCAATAGCCGGCGAGGAGGAACTGTCAACTGCAAAGCAATACTTCGGTCTGAACGAAGAGGAAGGCTTCTGCAGGGGAGTCCTCCGCGGGGGCATGAGTTCCGTTGCGAGGCTGTTCGTCGCACAGATGCAGGACTGGCTGGAACTCGGCGATGAGGCCAGGATAAACGCACCGGGAGTACCTATGGGTAACTGGACCTGGAGGATGAGACCCGGCGCAGCCACAGAAGAACTCGCTGAGGAAATATTAAAAATGACCCGGCTTTACGGCCGGACAGCTCCGGAATAACTACCAACTAAAGGGCGCCTGATCACTCCACGATCTGATCTTTCGTCCTAAAGAAAGGAGGAACTATCCGCCGGCTCGCGGTGCGGCAGTGTGGAGACCTGTCGTAATGCGGCGCGTCCCTTGCGGGCGGTCGCGAGGCACTCGGGAGGAGTCCCGTTTGTCAGGGCTGTATATATGGCAGAAGTAATCATAAAAGGGTTAAAAAAGGTATATGACAACGAGGTAACTGCAGTCCATGACGTCAACATCGATATCAAGGACAAGGAGTTCATCGTACTGGTAGGCCCATCGGGCTGTGGTAAATCCACGACTCTCCGTATGGTAGCAGGACTTGAGGACATCAGCGGCGGCGAACTTTATATCGACGGCAAGCTGATGAACGATATCTCGCCTAAGGACCGCGATATCGCAATGGTATTCCAGAGCTATGCTCTGTATCCGCATATGACGGTCCGTGAGAACATGGCCTTCGCCATGAAGCTGAAAAAGGCTAAACCGGATGAGATCGATAAGAAAGTAAATGAAGTCGCGGAGATCCTCGACATCACACAGTATCTGGAGCGCAGACCAAAGGCTCTGTCCGGCGGTCAGCGCCAGCGTGTTGCTATCGGCCGCGCCATGGTACGTGATCCTAAGGTGTTCCTCATGGACGAGCCTCTTTCGAATCTCGACGCTAAGCTGAGAAACCAGATGCGTGCTGAGATCATAAAGCTCCGTCAGCGCATCAACACCACGTTTATGTATGTAACGCATGACCAGACAGAAGCCATGACTCTCGGCGACCGTATCGTTATCATGAAGGACGGTTATGTGAACCAGATCGGCACACCAGTTGATGTGTTCAACAAGCCGGTCAACCTGTTTGTTGCGGGATTCATAGGAATGCCTGTGATGAATTTCTTCGAAGGATGCAGGCTGCTGCTTGAGGGCGGAAAGTACTATGCGGAGATACGCGGAGTAAAATTTGAACTCTCGGACTTCCAGCAGAAAGCGCTTAAGCATAATGGTCAGGCGCCATGCGACATAATTGCGGGTATCCGTCCGCAGCACATCCGTGTCGGTTCAGGCGAACTTACAGCTGTGATCGAAGTATCCGAACTCCTTGGTTCCGAGTACAACCTCCATGCCCGCAGCGGAGATGATGAGGTCGTAATGGTCATCCCGACCATCGGACTGGCAGAAGATGTTTCGATGGGAAGCAAGGTGCACTTCGATGTGATGCCTGAGCTCATCCAGCTCTTCGATAAGGAGACAGGAAAGAACCTCATCTGGTACGATAAGGAATCGGCAGAGGCTCATGCACCTGTATGCAAATCATATGATTTCGAATGATAATCACTTAAAACTGCACAAACCAAAAGGAGGTCTTCCATGAAGACCTCCTCTTTGTTTTACAGGTCATCGTCTGTATTGTCCAGAACAGACTCCCTGAAAATTTTCTTCGATAACACGACCACCATGCTGCTTACGGCTGCAATAGCGATAACATATACGATCAGACCTGCGGGGATGCCCGCCGCTTCCTGTATTGCACATATGATAGGCTGAGGCGAGACGTGAAATGGGTTGAGATAAAACATCGCGGCCCAGTCATGTGTGACCGAAGGATGCGCAGCGCGGATCGCAGGCATGACAGGTTCAGCCACTATGTTGATGTTGAGTGCTATGATGCACTGGATCACGAATAGAACTGCAGAGCCGCGCAGTCCGCGCGGACCGGCATCAGTACAGCCTGTAAAAATAATCAGCAGACTCATGAAAAGCAGCAGTCCGTGCCAGATGAAGCCGTGGACTGTAAGAGATATATAAGGCCGCAGTATGTCTTCCGGATAGATAAGAGTTGCCGTGGCACTGATGAATATGTATCCGCCCATGAAGGTCATGAGTGTGACGCGGGATTCATCCTTAAGGAATGGCAGGAGCATGCAGAGATACATAGGCATAGAGCAGAGCTGAAATGGGAAAAACCAGCAGTCGAATGCTCCTTCATTGACAATGTAATAAAGGAAATACTGCTTGTATACTTCCAGGATCAGAAGCAGCCAGCCTGTTAAAACAAGTGTCTTCCGTACGTTTTTCTCTATGTCGGCATGGCGCGCAAAGAACACAGCAGCCAGTACCGCGAGAACAGCGGTTATAAGAGAGGCGGCTATGTGGAAGCTGCCGAAAAGCTGAGGGGGTTCCATACGCCATGCGGTCATGTTCAGGACATCGAGTATATTGCTTTCCATAACAAAAATCATACCCTGCATTCCTGCCAAAAGCAAATCTCTTTTAACTTGAAGATTCAGTCCACCCCTAGTATTGTTAACAATAAGGGAAAGGGGTATAGAAGAATGAAAAGCAGCTATGTGTCAGAAAGATTTGCAGCGGCCAGGAGAAGAATCGACAATCTGAAACTCGACTGGCTGGATATAGAAGCAATGTATACATCCAGTGCAGCAGTTTTCTATACAGATGAAAAATTAAAAGAACTAAGCGGATGGAGCGAAGAGGATATTCGGATACTGTTTGCGGATCCGACATTTCCATCAGCAGATTATGGGAGACGACCAGTTGTGGAGGTCCATTCACTGATACTGTTCTTTGCAAATATAAGAGCAGTGAAGAAATACTATCATCAGCGGTATGTCGAAGAGGACTACTGGTCATTTTGCTTCTGCACCACAATCTAAAGAGAAAATGGTGAAAAGAACGATAGTTAGTCATTA
>JAFWNE010000019.1:0-191877 GCA_017510505.1 Mogibacterium sp.
ATTTCAGGCGTTCTTCATTTGTCCACTTTCTATTCTTTCCACCTTTTGGCCTAGCCATAAAATCACCTCCTTAAGCAAATCCTAGCATAAGAAAAGTAGACATGCTTTTTTAACATGTCTACTTTCATCTTACTAGTTCAGTTTTGCCGGGACTGTTCTTGATTGTCAGTGCTTTTCCTAGATAATAGGGATCTTGATCCTGAGATCGGATGTCGGATACGCAGAGCAGGCATGGAACCATCCGAGTTCCTTGTCCATTGCTCTTCTTCCGTCGTTGAGAGGCGATACGAAGATGTCGCCTGACAGAAGCTGAGTCCTGCAGAATCCGCACTCGCCGCCTCTGCAGTGAGTGTCGATAGGGATAGCCGATCTTTCAAGAGCAACTGCTACAGGCTCGTCCGCCGCGGCGTCGATGACATCCTCGTGGATGCCGCGCACCACGGTCATCTTGTAAGTTTTGCCGACCTGGTCCATAGGGAATCCGGGGATCAGCTTGACTGCAGGCTGAGCTGTAGCGTCGTGTCTGAATCTCTTCAGAGGCACGCCCATCTCCTTCATGATCTTATCGACCAGGAAGAACATCACCGGAGGTCCGCAGAAGAAGTACGAGCAGCCCTCAGGCGAGTACTTCCTGATGATCTCTTCTGTTACGAAGCCCTTTTCGCCGTCCCAGTCCTCATCATCGCTCATGACGTGTACCACGTGGATCTTGTCGGGAGCCGCTTTGCGTGCAGCTTCCAACTCTTCGCCGCAGACGATGTCTGTGTGCTTCACGGATCCGTAGATGATGGTAAGGTCTATATCCAGTTTCCCGTGAGCGATCTCCTTGGCCATCGAAGCGAACGGGGTAATACCCGATCCGCCGGCAATGCCGACAATGTGATCGGAGTCGCGTAGAGGCTCATAGAGGAACTGTCCGAAAGGCAGCGCCGCTGTGATCTCGGTGCCGACCTTTACGTTCTCCCGGAACCAGTCAGGGACCAGGTAATGTACGTTATGTCTGATCGTTATCTCAAAGTAAGGCTCTGCAAGCCTTGCTTCATAAGGCGCCGATGAGATGGAGTACGCGCGTGTCAGAACGCTGTCGCCGACTGTCAGATATAAGTTGACGTACTGGCCGCTCTGGAATACAGGAACGTGGCCGTTCACAGGCGAGAACCTGTAAGTCGTCGCTGTAGGCGAAGCTTCGCGTATCTCAGTTACCGTGAACTGCTGCTTGCCCGGGTGGAGCAGGTCTGCAAGCTCGCGGATAGGGTCTTTAGGATCAGGAACAGGCGATCCTTTTGCGATCAGTTCCTGACGCATCTTGGTGACGCGGGAGGCGCCGCCGACATCTTTCAAAAATCCTTTTACTTTCATGTGGCTGCCTCCTTCCTATGCCTTCTTGCTGCCCTCTGAGGCAGCCTTTTTCTTAGCAACATCATCAATAACCGCTTTGGCGGCGGCGCGGCCGTTCGTGACGGCCGGACCCATGCCGTTACCGCTGATGGCATGGGCTCCCGCGAACTCGAGTCCGTCAATAAAGTGATCGGCCTCTTTCATCTGGAGCCTTGCTACAGCGTGGTCGTCTATGCTATGGGAATAACCGTAAATACTGCCCTTCCAGGCGCCTACATAGTGGGCGACCGTGACAGGCGTCGAGACTTCGATCTCAACGATGTGGTCACGCAGATTGATACCGCTGACCCTCTCGTACTCGGTGATCATGTCCATGGCCATCTTGCGCTTGAAGTCGTAGTAGTCCTCTTCCTTAAGATCGAGGAATCCCTGTACAAGCGGCAGGTTGGTTATGGAGAACTGGCACATTCCCTCAGGCGTAGCGCCCGGATTTGCCAGATCGAGGCAGATCGACGTCAGATACTTGTATGGTCCCAGGGTCTTTCCCTGTTCCCATATCTTGTCCGTATCCATCGTCTCACCCGCAGAGAAGATGTTGTAATCCTTGATGCCGAGGTTCTCAGGCGTATCGTCCAGTACCATCATTACCGATGCCGTTGTGACAGACAGCCTGCGGCCGTTTACCATCTTGATAGCGCCCTCAGGCACCTCGGACAGCGGCTCTATCATCTGTGTGTAGACCTTGTTTGGGTACGCAGCAGAAATGACGTAATCGCAGTTGATCTCATCGCCGCGTCTTGTGCGCACGCCCGTGACCTTGCCGTCCTTTACCAGGATCTTCTCTACCTCCTGGCAGAACTCGATCTGAGCGCCATTCTCCTCAGCCTTGGCCTGAAGCTTCATGCTCATCTCATGCGAGTACTTCTTAGGCACATAGCTGCCGCCGCGGAAGTAGTCCGCCATCAGGAAAGCGTAAATAGTGAAAGGCAAAGTGCTCATCGGATTGCCGACGTAGATCCAGTACGGAGTCAGGATGTCGACTATATCCTGCGGGAATCCGAATGTGTCGATGACCTCGGTCGCTGTATAGCCCGCAGTCTTTACGAAATCAGGATGCTTCATCAGCATGGCAGGCTTGCTCATCGGCGTAACCGAAAGGGTATTCATCGAGTCGTAGACCCTGTTACAGAGCTGCATGAGCTCCAGCACTTTAGGGCCCCAGCCCGGATACTGCGCATCGATCTCATTGGCCATTCTCTCAAAGCCTGAATGCAGAGTGATGTCGATGCCCTTGTTTGGCTCCACGAATCTGTACGCTTCAGGCACCTTGAGCCAATCGATATCGACACCGCACTCATCAAAGAAGACTCCTACCTTGAGGCGGTCTTCCTTTGAGCCTATGCTCATCATCTCATGGAGAGTAGCTTCGATCTCGATGCCGTTGCGGACATAGCTGGTTGCAAGTCCGCCCGGGAGATTGTGCTTCTCCAGGATAAGGATGTCGTTGATGCCCTTCTGCTGGAGCTGAAGTGCCGCGGAGAGACCCGCAAGGGCTCCTCCGATGATCACGACATCGTAGTGATCTTTGTAAAATTTCATATGATCTCCTTAAAAAGGGGCAGATACAAGGACTTCAGTCTTGTAACCGCCCTTCATGCAATTGTTTTTTAGAAGAATCTGTCTACGAGCTCGCGGCTGTACTCTGCAGTCTCATCCATGTCACCGAATGACATGACTTCGCCTGCATAGTAAGTGTCGTACTTGCCCTGCATCGCTTCGACCTTGTCATACCAACCGGCAGCGTAGTCTTCGCTGAATACATGTGGGAAGTAGTAGACGGACCACTCGTTGATGACTTCCTTAGCAGGGTTGTGCATCGTCTTGAGGTCGTCCTGTACCTGCTGTCTTACCTTCTCGTAAGGGATCTCAGCTGTGTCTTTGTGCTTACGCAGAGCATAAGTTGTGATGACCTGATCGATCTCGTCTCTCCATCTTCTGTAGTAAACCATCAGATGTCCGAGTCTTTCCTTTACCATGTTCTCGAATACATAGTAGCTGATCTCAGGGTGATCCTTAGGCTCAGTGAGAACTGCCTGTACATCGTATCTCTCGTAATCGATCTTGCTGAAGAGTTCCTTCTCGTCATCTCTGGCGTCGAAGTAATCTACCATGCCTACCTGTCCGTCTGCTCTCTTGTTAGGGATGTAGAGCGGAGCTGTGACGATGATCTTGTCATACTCTTCAACTTTGCCGTTGACAGTTACGTAGACCTTGCCGTCCTTACGCTCGACCTTGTCGATCTTGCTGTTGAGTCTTGCAGGGTTCTTGAGCTTGTCGTTGAGGCACTCCCAGATCCACTGTGTTCCCTCTTTCCATGTCCAGAGGTTGACCTTTACGAAGTTCATTGTTGTCTGGAAGTCGAGATACTTCAGAACGTAGCCTGCAGGGATCTCGTCAAAGTAGCCGTAGCCGAACGATGTGTAAGGTCCGATCCATACATCCTGGATCAGCTCAACGTCGTTCTTCTTGCAGAACTGGTCAAATGGAAGAGCGAGGTCTTTGAGGTTAGGGTTCTCACCGCTTACAGGCTCACGCTCAGGTGTGCATGCGTATCCCTCGTAACGGCCCTCAGCAACACCGCGGTGACCGTTGATGTCATATCCGTAGTACTTAGTCTCGAGGAGCTCGCCAAACTCTTTCAGCTGCTTCTTCATCTTGAGAAGTCTAGGGATCTTGAGGATGTTCTTCTTTGGCTCGAACGGCTCGATGACCTTACCGTCCTTGTTCTTGTAGTTGCGGTTCAGCTTCGGACCATCGTGTGTGATTCCGCAGAACTCTTCTACATCGTGTACAGCGTAGTATGAAGGAACGCCCATGATGGCTCCCATCTCATAACGTCTGCCGTTGTATGTCGGCGACCAGCACTTTCCGCCTACGCGGTCGAGTCTCTCGAGGATCGTGTAGTTCTCATAACCCTTCTTCTCGAGATACATTCCTGCAGACAGTCCCGCCGGGCCTCCGCCTACGATGCAGATTCTTGTTTTCTTATCCATTTTAGAATTGCCTCCTTGGTTTTAAACAACTGCTATTTGTTCTCAGTTTCGTTCATATTGAAATGCGCAATACTTGTAGAGAACTCAACGCTGCTATTATATAATCAAGTTGCTGTATTATCAACGGAAAACAGCCAAGAGGGAAACCAAAAATGTATAAAAAGTTTTCATCATTTGAAGAACTCGTATTGGATTTCAAAAAGCGCGACCTGATCGCGCTAAAGTTTGCCGATGACGAGGATAATATACACGAAATTTCCTACGCAGAACTCGCGGAAATGATAATCTCAGAGACGGAGCGTATCAAGGCAAAGCACGGAGATATCGAAGTCGTGCGTGACGAGCAGTCGCCGGAGACGATCGTGAGCATCTTTGCACATGTGATGGCGGGCTGCGACATCATCATGGCCGATCCCATGGTTCCTGATGATGCCGTAAGCAAAGCTTCCGCCGCGGCGGCCGCCGCGAAGGCGGCCCGCCCAAAAACCGAAGGCGAAGGCGAGCTCCTCTTCTTCACATCGGGGACCACCAGCCGCTCAAAGATAGTAAGACTGACCTCCAGGTCATTCTGCACCAGCGCCTGGAGCGGGCAGAGCATGCTGGCCTGCGGCGAGGGTGATGTCATACTGTCGATACTTCCGCTCTCACATGTATTCGGCTTCGTATGCTCTATGCTGTGGGGCTTCGCCTACGGCGCCACTATCGCGCTCGGAAGGGGAGTAAGGCACATAATAGACGACACGCTCTTCTTCAGGCCGACCATACTGCCTGCCGTTCCGACTCTGATCGGCGCGATGCTCAAGTATGACACGCTCAATCCCGAACTCAAAGTCGCACTTATAGGTGCCGCTCCTTGCACAGCTGAAGTCACCGCGGCGCTCAGGGCTAAAGGCATCGACGTCTATCTCGGCTACGGACTGACGGAGACATCAAGCGGCATAGCCATCACTCAGGATCTCGATGAGCCGGAAGCTCTCTATCCTTGCCCGGGCGCGGACTTCCGCATCGAAGAAGACGGAGAGGTGACCATCGCGACCCCATGCATGATGCAGGGGTATATAGGCGCAGAGCCAATGTTCGAAGGCGACAGGTTCTTCACCGGCGACCTCGGATGGTTCGACGATAAAGGCAGGCTGCATCTCAAAGGGCGCAAGAAAGACGTTCTGCTGATGGCGGACGGCACCAAGATCTTCTGCCCTGAGTATGAAGAGGAACTGGAGCGTCTGACAGGGCTTCCGGATCTCGGAGTAACGATGAAGGACGGCCACGCAGTGCTGGTCGCGGGATCTCTTTCTAACGACCCGGCCATCGAGGCAGACATGAGAGCAAAGCTTCTGAAGACCGTCGGTAAATATAACAAGTCCCTTCAGCGCTCTCAGCAGATATATGATGTCATAGTAAGAGCCGAATCGCTGCCAAGAACGGCGACAGGCAAGATCAAAAGATACGAACTGCAGGAGCAGATCAACAAATAATACATTTAAGGAGATCGATAAATGGAACTCACAAGAGACGAAATTAAGGAAAAAGTCATTAAGCTCATCCACAACTTCATTCCCGAGCTTCAGGACGCGGAACTCGATGAATCTTCGATCATCAACACAGACACAAACATCGACTCGCTGAGCCTCATCATGCTCATCACAAAGGTCGAGTCCACATTCAACATCCGCATCCCGCGCAAGGAGTGGACAGAGATCAATACACTGGGCGAGCTGCTCGACAAGATCGAGGCTCTCAAATAGGACATCATCACTGCCATGTACAGAGAGTACCGTCCTGAAGAACTCACATACGAAAAGAAGCTTGTGATCCGGAGCGAGCAGGTGGACATGACGAGACGTCTTCGCATGGCCGAACTCTTCCGTTTGCTCATGGAGGTGTCCGTCGCTCACACCGAGGATCTCGGCTGTACGCGCGCAGAGACCCTTGACAAGGGTCTCCTTTGGATAATCACCCGCCAGCTCGTCGAAATAGACGAGATGCCTGAATATGATGACGAGATAACGATCAGAGGCTGGCAGGGCGACATGATGCATGTCTTTTTCCCGCGCTTTTATGAGATCGAAAAGGAAGGCCGGGTCGTTGTGAGAGCACAGGCCCTGTGGGCGCTGATAGATCAGGAAAGCCGTGAGATCATCATGCCGGAGGACTACGGCATCGAGCTTCCGGGGCGTCCGGGAAGTGATGACATGTTCCTGACAGCCATCGTAATACCGGAATCGGCCGGCGAGCCTGTATCACGCACTGAAACAGTCACAAGGTTCAGCCAGATGGATATAAACGGGCACATGAACAACGCCAGTTATTTTGACATGATCGATGACGCGGTATGGAACGATGTCTCATCCGGTCTTACCACGGACAGCGCTGAAGCCGCTGCTGTGATGCCAAAGCCAAAGGCTCTGTATATCAATTACATAAATGAGCTGCCGGCAGGGACGCGCCTGTCGCTGAACGAATACAAGTCCGGCGGAGACGTGTACTTTGAAGGCGCAGGCGACAAGCCTTACTTTCGCGTAAAGATCACATATTGATACTAAGAAAACGTTAATACGGACAATTAAAAAGCCGGTTTGAAGCATTGAAAATCTCCCCGGCTTTTTTATTCTCCTCAAAATACAGTTTACAATTTGTACAAAATCCTGTAATTCACCGTTAAAAGAAAAATTATGTAGAGCCACCCTCCACGATTATTTTATAATCATACTACGCCTATTTCAACACGAGTAATATGAAGGGATACGACCATGCAGAGCATATACAGAAAGTTCTCATCCTTCGAGGCTCTTGTAAACGATTTCATGATCCGTGACGGTATCGCGATACGCTGCGGCGACATGGAAGGCAACACCAGCGAGGTCTCCTACAAAGACTTTGCCGAGATGATCATCTCGGAGTCCTTCCACGTGAAGGCGGAATGCAGCAGTGTAGAAGTCGTCAGATACGAGCAGACCGTAGATTCTCTTGTGGACATCTTTGCCCATGTGCTGGCCGGCTGCGATGTCATTATCGCAGATCCGCGTGTTCCGGAGGGCTTTAACGAATACGCCACACAGGTCGCTGAAGCGGCCCGAAATCTCCGTGAATCGCAGCGTGATGAGTTTGGACGCATAAAAGGCAAGGGCGGGGAAGGAGAGCTTCTCTTCTTTACCTCCGGCACCACAAGCAGTTCCAAAATAGTAAGGCTCACTTCCAAATCGCTGTGCACCAGCGCATGGAGCGGCCAGTGCATGCTCGCTTGCGGTAAAGACGACGTGATCTTGTCCAATCTCTCACTGTCTCACGCGTACGGATTCGTATGCGCCATGCTGTGGGGACTCGCCTATGGCGCGACAGTAGCTCTGGGCAGGGATGTATACCGTTTTACCGGAGACGCGCTGTTTTTTAAACCTACTATCATCCCTGGGGTCCCTTCACAGATCGACGATATGCTCAATAAGGATGCTCTGAATCCTGAGCTTCGTGTCGTTCTGATCGGAGGCGCTCCGTGTCCTAAACGGCTGGTCGAACGCCTGAAAGAAAAGGGGATAGACGTATATGTCGGCTATGGACTTACGGAGACATCAAGCGGCATCGCGATCTCTCAGGATCCCGATGAGCCTGATGCCATGTATCCTTGCCCGGGCGCAGACATCCGCATTGAGCAAGACGGCGAGATTTCTGTCGCGACACCTTGCATGATGCTGGGCTATCTGGGCAGAGAGCCTATGTTTGAGAACGGGCGCTTCTTTACGGGCGACCTCGGATGGCTTGACGAAAAGGGCAGGCTTCATCTGAAGGGCCGCAAGAATGACGTGCTTGTACTTTCCGACGGAGAAAAGATCTTCTGCCCTGAATACGAGGAATCTCTTGAGCAGATGTGCGGCCTTCCTGATCTGGGTGTCATCCTGAAGGATGGAGAGGCCGTGCTGGTAGTCGGTTCCTGTCCGAAGGATCCTGCCATTGCGGCAGACATAAAGAAGAAACTTATAAAGGAAGTCGATAGATTCAACAAGAGCATCCCGCATTCACGGCAGATAAGCGATGTCATAATGACGCCGGAGATCCTTCCGCGTACAGTTACCGGAAAGTTAAAGAGACACGAACTTCAGGAATTGTATAAATAAGATCATATATAAGAACGGCGCTCCCAAGCGAGCGCCGTTTTTTCATTTTACTTTTCTTCTGCCGGCAGCATACGGTTGCGGGTATAAATATACCCTATGATTATAAAGGTGGCATTGACCGCCCAGCTTACCGGGAAGATTATCATTATGGAGAGCCAGGTATGGTAGATCTGAAAGCCCGTAAACACCCAGATGATACGAACGCCGCAGACACATATGAGAGTTGTAAGCGCCGGCACCAGCGACTTTCCGAGGCCTCTCATGGCTCCGGACAGATTGTCCATCAGCACGTTGAGCGTTTCAGCATAGAGGAGGAGTTTTACCCTCAGCATTCCCGCTTCTATTACCTCCGGTTCGTTCGTGAACAGTCCCAACAGAGGTCTCGCGAAAATGAGCAGCAGGGCTGAGAGCACCATGGTAAAGGTCCAGCTGACGAGCAGGGTCTTGCGCACCACCTCGCGGCATCTCGCGTACTTTCCTGCACCGTAGTTCTGCCCCACAAAAGTCACCAGTGTCTGTGTGAACGCGTTGACCACAAAGAATCCGAATATCTCTATATTGAAAGCCGCGGAAGATGCCGCCATATAGGCAGCGCCGAGGCTGTTTATCGCAGACTGTATGCATATGTTGGATATTGAAAAGACCGCGCTCTGAAGACCGGCGGGCATTCCGATTTTCAGGATGGCCGCCAGGTCATCCTTGTCGATGCGGATCTTTGATACATTCACGTGTATGACGCTGTCTTCATTTCTCAGGAAGTGCAGCAGAAGCATCGAGCTGATGGCGTTAGCCAGAACGGTCGCGATCGCTACACCATCCACATCCATCCCCAGCACCAGAACGAAGAAAAGGTTTGCCGCCACGTTGAAGATGCCTCCTATCGTGAGACAGATAAGAGGCGTCCTTGTATTGCCGTTGCTCCTGAAGATGGCAGCCTCGAAGTTGTATAGCATTATGAATGGAACTCCGCTGAAATATAGCCTCAGGTATGTTACCGAGTAGTCTTTTACCTCAGCCGGAACGCCTAGCAGATCGATGATCGGAACTGCTATTATATTGCCTAGCACGCCAACGAAAACTCCCGCCGCCAGAGCAAACGCCATTGAAGTCCTGACTGCGCTCTTTGCTTTATCCGGTTCCCTCGCTCCTATGTTGTGAGCTATAAGCACATTTGTGCCGACAGAGATGCCAACGAAGAAGTTGACCAGCAGGGATACGACCGGTGTATTGCTGCCGACCGCCGCCATGGCTTCCATGCTTGCGAACTTGCCGACCACGGCGATGTCCGTCGCGTTGAAGAGCTGCTGCAGCATACTCGTCAGCATAAGCGGGATCGCAAAAAGAAGGACCTTGTCGACTATGGTGCCGCTCGTCAGGTCCGGATCAGAAGGTATTCTCTTTTTCAAAAGGCTGTTACTCATTACACTGTAATTCTATACCTCTAACCTGTGTAATGCCACAAAAAAGGCGCCCCGGGGGGGCGCCAATCATAATTATATCCCGGATTGCGAAGTCTACCACATGTTCTCGTCAGGAATATGCTCGATAGTCGGGTCAAGCGGCTCTTCGCGCAGCACCGTACGCATGTACTGGCTGAACTCGTCGCGGATCGCCTGCCTTGTGTAGACTCTCGGATCGCAGAGGTCGTGGCATACCCATACGACGTGGATGCCTCTCTCGCGGCCCTGCTCCTCGAACATACCGTGGAGACCGTCGAGAGCCTTGCAGCTCATGTGCTCCCACATCATTACCATGTCGGCGTTCATGATCTCGCAGAACTCCCAGAGCTCGTCGACGAGTACCTTGTATCCTCCGTGTGTACGGTTACGCATGATCATGTTCTCATTGAGCCATGCCATGTCGTACCATGCCTTCTCTCTGTTCTCAGGAGTATCCACTTCGGCGATCATGTCGGTGTTGACCATCGACAGCATGTCTGTCAGAGGTACAACGCCCCAGCAATGCATCATCCAGTAAAGCATGTGGATGTTGTACTGCGGCTGCACGCCCCAGACGATACATCTGTGCCTGTACTCAGGGCAGATCATCGTCTTTCTCTTGTATCCCTGCTCAACAAGCTTACTGATCTTCTTATCCTTTGGCGGGAAGAGAGCTGATCTTCCGCAGTTACCCATGTAGTTGGTGTCATTGTAGAGCGAGAATACCGAGCCTACGAACTGCGGATAGTCTGTGGAATTGTTGTCGAGCCAGAAAGCTCTGTGCTTTGTGGCATCGTTGACTCTGGCTGCGCTCTCGAAGTAGCGCTTCCAATCCCACTTCTCGTGAGCGTGCTCTTCGATGAACTTCACGGCTTCCTTCATGTCGTTGGCAGCGTATTCCTGAACATCAGGCTCCTTGTGACGGAGCGGCGCGGTCAGCTGGAATGTAGGGATGCCGTACTCTCTCTCGAGTCTGTGTGCGATAACGCCGTTGCCCATCAGCGATCCGTCGCAGGTCGTGTTGACCTGTACGGCGCAGCATCCGAGTACCGCGAAGTCGTCATCGATCGAAATGCCGGCCTCGGCCTCAGGCATAGGGCAGACATCGCCCGGAAGTCCGAACTCCTGAGCTACGTCGAGGTAGTGAGTTGTCGAATTCTGTGTCAGGAGGTTGGCGACAAACATGGTCGGAACCTCTCTGAGGATTGCTGTCGTATCCTTGAATCCCATCATGAACGCTGTCATCGCGTTCTCATCTGTCAGTACGCAAGTCTTGGAGAACTCTTCATCATTACCCGTGCGGCGGTCACCCTTGAAAATGTTGTCCATCGTCTTGGCTACGTCATAGATTACAAAGTTCATCGCGGTGTGCGTGATGCGCAGCGGCTCGTCTCTTAGTCCGAGCGTGAACTTGTCCATCATGTAAGGAACAGCCAGATAGTTGGCCATCCATCTGTAACGGAACATCGCCTTGATGTTGCGCGGCTTCGCGATGAATCTTGCGAGGATCGACATGATGTACAGCCATCTCGAATAATCGTAAAGTGTATCCTTTACTCCTCTCCACTCACGGCGGACAAAGACCTTTGTCTTGCCGTTGGTAGGATAGAGCTTGCCCAGTGTCTGGTCACCTTTTTTCTTCTTAGGGTTAGTGATCTTCTTGACTGTTTTGAATGCCATTATTTCTCACCTCCCTGGATCTTCTTTATCTCAATGCTTTCTATGAAGGCCTGTACACGCGTACGCATCTGGCCGGCACCGGCATTGATGTTATACGGTCTGTCTACGGAGAGTACCGGGAATCCGTAATCCTCTCTCAGCATGTGCGATCCCAGCATGCGCTCGTATGCCCAAGGGTCGCAGAACTTGACCTGCTCATAGATGATGCCGTCGGCCTTGTACTCCTTCGCGAGATCCGCGACGTATTTCTTGCGGCCGTATACTTTCTCCATGTTCATGGTACGCGGGCACTGCCCGATCATCGTGTAGTGGCGGCAGATCTGTGTGAGGATGTCTTCGTCTGAATCCTTATCGATAGGGATCGGAACTCTGCCCGGAAGTGAGCCGAAGCAGAACCTGTCGGCGCATACGTATGTACCGCACTCCTCGATAAGCTTTATCATGCCGATGTCGTCGATTTCAGAACCTACAACCAGAACACGGGCGCGCCACTTCTTGCCGTCCGGCTCTCTGGTCTTAATTTCTTCAAGAGTCTCTTTCAGCTTGTCGATGAGCAGATGCTTAGGAGCCAGGTATGTAGCCAGAGTCAGAACGTGGAACTCATAGCCGGTAATACGCGGATCGTCTTCCTTGCGGAATTCCCCGATCTCCTGAATGAGCCTGCATACTTCGTTATGCTCTTCCACGGCCTTGAGCATTGCCTCTTCGGAAATGTCGATGCCGTAGTTGTCATGCAGCGGCTTGAGAATGTGATTCTGGCACTGGAGCTTCAGTAATGCGACTCCGTTTTCGGTCGCCTTCATAGGTATCTCCATGAACTGGTAGAAGAACTTGTCCTTGCCCTCGTCCATGGTATGCAGCAGCTCCATGTTCTCAGCGGCACGGTTCATCATGGTGCAGCCGTCCGCTGCGATCAGGCAGTCCGCGAAATTAAAGCCTCCCTCGATCGCTCTCTCCAGCAGAGCCCTGCTCGTCTCGCAAAGAAAGCTCGTCATATAGTATGTGGCGATGTCCAGCGAGCCGGTATTAGGCGCAAAAAGACGAACCGAGAAGCAGTTTCCAAGGTTCATAAGAGGTTCCGGAATGTTCTCGCACGTAAATGTCGCGCAGACCTTTCCGTCCTTCTTGGCCTGTTCAATCAGTTCGTTGTTTGCGTTCTGCAGGAGGTTCTCAAAATACAAAAGATGCTTGAGGTCTTTCATATATAGCACTCCTATTTCTTATTAAAAAATATCCCTCTCAAAAACCAATAAAGGCACTAAAAAAACCGTATCAGTTTCCTATTGATTAGAGTTTAACCCCTGTACGGGGATATTATCAAGGACTAAAGATACGGATATTGTTTTTTTGTATTTACTCTTCTTCCTTGGCCAGCATCTCTGAGAATTTGGTCATGGTTCCCGGGATGTCTATCTGCTGAGGGCAGACGGCAGCGCAGGCTCCGCATCCGATGCAGGCTGACGGAAGCTTGTCGGCTTCCCAGCTGGCCAGTGCCATTGGCGCTATGAAGCCGCCCTCGCTGTAGGCATGCTCATTGTAAAGTTCAAGGATCCTTGGGATCTCAAGTCCCATAGGGCACTTGGACATGCAATACTTGCAGCCGGTGCAAGGCACGGTACCGGTATTCTTGCCGGTCGTGTCAAAGTGGGCTGCAGTAAGGAGTGTTGCTATATCCTCATCGCCAAGCAGCTTTTTCTCATCGAAGAAGGCGATATTCTGTTTCAGTTGTTCAAAGTTGGACATTCCGGAAAGGATCATCGTTACTCCCGGCACGGTCTCTACGAAAGAGAAAGCCCAGTTTGCCGGTGTCCAGTCAGGATTGCTCTTGGCCAGCAGCTTTTCTCCGCCGAGGCAGGACTTTGCCAGCTTGCCTCCGCGCAGAGGTTCCATGACCCAGATAGGTATGCCGATGTTGTTGAGCTCTTCGACCTTGTCCTTGGCGTTCTGGAATTCAAAGTCGAGGTAGTTGAGCTGTATCTGGCAGAACTCGAGATGTCTGAAGTGCTTCATGATGAAACGGTGCATCACATCGAGGCTTCCGTGGCAGGAGAATCCCAGATGACGGATCTTGCCTTCTTCCTTCATCTTCAGCAGGAAGTTTGTGAGTTCTTCATCCTCCAGGTACTTGTCGATGTTCAGCTCGCACACATTGTGATAGAGGTAGAAATCAAAGTAATCAGTCTGGCATTTCTCCAGCTGCTTGTTGAAGATCTCCTCATGCTTGCCGAAATTGGACAGGTCGTAGCCAGGGAACTTCGTTGTCAGATAGAAGCTGCTGCGGTCATACTTCTTGAGAGCTTCGCCTACGACAGTCTCGCTGTTTCCGTCATGGTATCCCCATGCGGTGTCGAAATAGTTGATGCCGTTGGCCATAGCGTAGTCGACCATCTCCTGCACGGCGGCAGGATCAGGTCTGCTGTCATCTCCGTCGATGCACGGCAGACGCATGCAGCCCAGTCCCAGACCGGAAAGCTTCAGATCTTTAAAGTCGTTATAATACATAAAGCACCTACTTTCTTTATTTCTATTATCCGCGGACTATTACATAATTGTCCATCAGATCGACTTTCTCCAGAGTCCCGTCGAAAGTCGTACGGATACCCATCAGGTCTGTGAAGATGATCTTTCCATCCTCGACCTTGATGTCCGCTACGTTTTTTGCCAACAGATTGGCGTCGTTTACTTCATTCTTGTATACCATCGAAAGGCACATTTTGGTTCCTCCTTTACTTTCCGTCAGGGAAGCTTGTGAACGAGTCGTGCTCCACCTTCGGGAGTCCGTATTTCTCTTTGGCGTCGGCAATGGCTTTGATCATAAATGCCATGTTGCGCGCGAGATTTCTCATGACCTGCAGCCCCTCTGCATCCTTCTTCACATCATCTGCCGTGAAACCGTGCACATTGTTCCAGTAAGTGGATGTGGCTATCGGCATTCCGCTGATGCTGAAGTATTTGTTGAGCACATCGAAGGATGCTGTGGTGCCGCCGCGCCTTGCGCTTACAACTCCCGCACCGACCTTCATGTGCATGTCATACTGAGCGCTGTAGAACAGCCTGTCCAGGAAGGAGATGAGTGTCCCGTTTGGGGAGCTGTAGTACACCGGGCTTCCGACTACGAGTCCGTCCGCCTTCTCGAGCTTTGCATTGACTTCGTTTACGATGTCATTGAATACGCAGCCGTCGTGTGTATAGCAGTATCCGCATGCAGCGCATCCGCGTATGTCCTTGTTCCCGATATGGATCAGTTCTGTTTCTACACCCTCTTCATTGAAGGTCTTTATCATTTCATCAAGAGCTGTTGCTGTGCACTGGTCAGCCCTCGGGCTTCCGTTTATCAATATAACCTTAGCCATTTATTTCCTCCCAGTCTATTTTTTCATCTCTGAAAAATGTTTCTCTGTCCTTTTCTCCGATCGGCCTCATGACCCTGCACGGATTGCCGACCGCAACGACATTCTCAGGTATATCTCTCGTTACAACGCTTCCGGCGCCTATGACACTGTTCTTTCCAATGGTCACACCCGGAAGCACGATCACACCGGCTCCTATCCATACGCACTCTTCAATGTGCACGTCCTTGTTGAACTGAAGTTCCGGGTCCTTTCTCAGCTCCGGCAGCACAGGGTGTCCCGCCGTCACTATGGTTACATTCGGACCGAACTTGACCCAGTCGCCGATGTATATATGTCCATCGTCGACCAGTGTCAGGTTAAAGTTCGCATATATGTTGGAGCCCATGTGCACATGGCTTCCGCCCCAGTTGGCATACAGAGGTCTTTGGATGTGCACGTTTTCACCGCATTCGGCAAAGAGTTCTTTTGTATATCGCTGTATTTCCTCATGCTGTGACGGCTTCAAGTCATTGAATGCCCTGAGCTTTTCTCCGAATGGTCTCTGCTCGTTCAAGACCTCTTCATCGCCGGGATCGTACAGAAGCCCTGCCTCCATTCTTTCCTTTTCTGTCATAAAGCGCTCCCTATGCAACCAGCCATTTGTGTTCTTTTACGCTATAGAGAGGAATGAAAGGTATCATGATAGGCGTCTTGTTCTTATACGCCCAGTACTCAGGATCATCTTTGTACTCTCTGTCCTGTCTTATCTCCAGCCTGCGCGCTCCTCCGAACATCACATAGATGATGCCCAGGTATCCGCAAATGGCCGCGATCCACTGCCACGCTCCCATATTTGACTCAATTCCTGTAATGAATACTCCTGTCCAGAACAGCATCTCTCCCAAATAGTTAGGGCATCTTACGAGCCTATACAGGCCTGTGTCGACAAACCTGTTCGGCTTCTCTTTTTTTGCCAGGCTCTTCTGTACATCGGCCGTAGTTTCGGTAACCAGGCCGCATGCCATTATTATCATTCCCGCTATGAGCCATCCATAGGTCTCGCTTCCATTCTCAAATCTGAATGCGATAGGGGATGTCTCACATGCATAAAGCAGAGCCGCTGAGATCCAGATGCCGCACTTGCCTATGAAGGACATGTCCTTGCCGTCTTTGATCTCGGACTTCATCTTTTTGTTGTATGAAGCCTTTTTTACTTCCCTGAATGTCAGGTAACCGCTGAGTCTGCATCCGTACAGTATAAGCAGGATGCTTGCAATAACCGGCAGCATGCCGTCTTCAGCTCCGAAGTATAGCGGAAGGAAAATTCCGATAGCCGCCACGGAGAGTCCGTAACCTATCGAAATGAACCATACATATTTTTTGAATCCTATCGCGCTGAAGACGAGCGCGATAATAAAAGTCATAAGAAATACCGACATTATTTGTATTAAGTCTCCTTTATTACGTGATCACTTGCGTGTCGCGATTATGACGCGGTCAAGATGCGCCAGGTCGCGTACTACGCGCGAGTCATCATAAGTCTTTGCCTTGTTGAGCAGTCTCTTTACATCGATCGCCTGATCGAAGCCTATCTCGAGCGCAAGTGTGCCGCCCGATCTTAAGTGCATGCTGGCCTGATCCGCGATGACCCTGTAGTATTTGAGTCCGTCCTTGCCGCCGTCCAGAGCCATGCGCGGCTCGTGGTCTTTCACCTCTACATCAAGAGTCTCGATGAGGCTGCTCTTTATATACGGCGGGTTGCATACGATGATGTCAAACTGCTTGTCCTCAGGTACCGCTTCGAACATGTCACCCAGTAGGAAACTGCAGCGGCGGCCTACGTTGTTTAGTGCCGCGTTGCCCATGGCTGTATGCAGGGCTTCTTCGGATACGTCGGTCAGTGTGACCAGCGCTCCCGGAACCTTTGCGGCGATGGTTATTCCCAGCGCTCCGCTTCCGGTGCAGAGGTCGAGGACTTCAGGGTTTTTCAGGCCTTTCTGATCGATGATCTTAAGCACTTCCGTCGCCAGCACTTCTGTGTCGAGGCGCGGGATGAGTACCGAAGGATTGACGCGGAACGGCAGTCCCATGAATTCCTGCATGCCGACTATGTACTGGAGCGGCACGCCCTCAATCCTCGCGTAGATACGCTTCTCATATTCAGCGAAGTCGTCCTCGCGCATGAGTTCTTTTGATCTTGTGATGAGTTCGGTAGTGCCGAGGCCCGTCGCGTACGACAGGATCATCCTGGCTTCGTTCTTGCCGTTCTCTATGAGGCCGAGCGCTGCCTGACCCCAGGCCAGAGCATTCTCAAACGTCTTTATATCTTTCGTATATCTGCGGGCGAGAGTCCTGGCCTTGGCCTGAGCCGCTTCTCTGTCGGCAATTGCCCTGACCAGCGTGCGCCCGTCGGTCTCTTCAGGGGAAACGATGGTGTAATCATCGCAGTCCAGGTCTTCAAGGAACTTGATCACATCGTCCACATCTTTGTCATCGGCGCCCGGCGCGCGGTCTTCGAATATCGTGCGGGCTTCCTCTATCCTGGTCTCCTCAAGAGCTCTCTTGACCGCTTCTTTGTTGGCCTCTGTGTGAGCCTCGACTTCTGCCGCCCACGCTTCGTTTTCCTTTGCGGCTATCTCTTCTTCCGCCTTGGACCTTACGATGTTGCCGTCCTTGTCGACAAATCCCTGTATCTCAGGCGTCGCAGGATCTACCAGCACGGCCTTGAGCGAGAGTATCGCCACCTCGAGCTGAGACCTGTTAGGCTCTGCCGTCGTAAGTCTCTGAAGCTGCAGTCCCGGCCAGCTGAGTATGCGGACGACCGCTCCATTCGATCTGCCGGCCCATCTCAAAAGCTCAAAGCTTATGGCCGCGATCACCGGGATCAGCAGGATCCTTGAGATGATCCTTACCGCCAGGTTCGGCCAGCCAAGAAAGCTGAAGAGCAGCAGGCTGACGATGAGCACAAATACCAGGAAGCTGGTTCCACACCTCGGATGCAGAGTATAGAACTGCTCCGCGTTCTCCGGACAGAGCACTCTGTCGTTCTCATAGCAGTGGATCGTTTTGTGCTCGGCGCCGTGATACTGGAACAGCGTCCTGATGTCCTTCATGCTGCGTATCGCCGCGACATAAGCGACGAACATCACTATCCTGAGTATGCCCTCGATAAGGTTGAGTATTATCGAGTTGGATATCCATTTGCCCAGGAAGTTCACTGCCCAGGTCGGCAGTATGACGAAAAACACCACCGCTATCAGGACCGCAAAGATCAGGGAAGAAATCAGGAGAAAATTCCACGCGGCTCTGTCGCCGAACTTTTTATTGATCCATTTCTCGATAGCGCCCGGCTCCTCGGAATACTCCTCAGGAGCGTATTGCTCAAGGATATCCGCGGATTCCATCAGCGTGCCCATGCCGTTCACAAGCGCAGTCACGAAAGCGACTATACCTCTGATGAAAGGTATCTTTGCCGTCTTTGGCTCCTTGCCCTTCTTCCTGGTCTTGAGGTAGAGCTCGCCGGAAGGCAGGCGCATGGCAATAGCGACCCTGTCCGGGCCCTGCATCATGACACCTTCCATTATCGCCTGACCGCCTATCGCGGTAGGGCAGGCATCCTTTATGAAAATTTTGTTGTAATCTATTTTTGCCATTCTAGTGCATCTTCTTGAGCATGAAGTTCACGAAATCCGCATTGCTCTTCGTGCTCGAAAGGTTATCTATTATCTCTTCTGTCACGTCCATCACGCTGCCCGAACTCATGGCTCTTCTAAGCATGTACATGACCTGATATTCCTCCTGCGAAAGCAGCAGGTCTTCGCGTCTTGTACCCGACTTGTAGAGGTCTATTGCAGGGAAGATGCGGCGCTCTGAAAGCTGTCTGTCGAGATGGAGCTCCATATTGCCGGTGCCCTTGAATTCCTCGTATATAACATCATCCATGCGCGATCCGGTCTCGACCAGCGCGGTCGCAAGGATCGTTACACTGCCGCCTTCTTCGAGGTTCCGCGCTGTACCGAAGAACTTCTTCGGCGGGTGCAGGGCACCCGGGTCGAGACCGCCCGAAAGCGTCCTTCCCGATGCCGGAACTTCCATGTTGTAAGCCCTCGCGAGTCTCGTTATGGAGTCGAGGAGTATCATTACGTCCTTGCCGGATTCCGCCAGTCTCTTGGCGCGCTCGATAACCATCTGCGCTACCTTGACATGGTGCTTGGTCTCCTCGTCGAAAGTCGAGTAGATGACCTCAGAGTGCCTGAGGCTCCTCTTCATATCCGTGACTTCCTCAGGTCTTTCATCAACAAGCAGCACTATGAGTTCAATGTCCGGATACTTGTCCTCGACTGAAGCCGCTATCTTCTTGAGAAGCACAGTCTTGCCGGCCTTAGGCTGAGCGACTATAAGGCCTCTCTGGCCTCTGCCGATAGGCGCCACAAGATCCATGACCCTGGTCGAAAGGTCGATGCTCGAATTCTCAAGTACTATCTTCTCGTCAGGGAAGATCGGTGTGAGGCTGTCAAACCAAGGCCTTCTTTTGGCAGTCATCGGATCGAGTCCGTTGACCTCTTTCACATAAAGCAGCGCGCCAAACTTCTCAGTGCCGCGCGGCTTTCTGGAAATGCCGAGTATCTTGTCGCCCGTCCTGAGCCCAAACCTTCTGATCTGAGTAGGGGACACGTAAATGTCCTTGCTGGAAGTCAGGAAATTGTCGAAACGCAGGAATCCGAAACCGTCCTCAGACAGTTCCAGGATTCCCTCGACCTCCGACTTTCCGTCATCTTCCGGGGCAACCTCAACAGCCGCTTCCTCTTCAGGCTCAGCAGCGTCAACTGCTTCTTCGACAGCTGTTTCTTCTATTTCTTCTGTTATTACTTTTTCTTCGTTTTCCATACTAACTCCTGTTTTGCTGGAAAATGGCTACAGCTCTTCGTTGGCTCCGACCGTCGTCAGTATCGTCTCCTTCGACTTATCCACCTGGCTGACCTCGAGCTTGCCGATGTCGTCAGGGTCGATCTCCTCATTGAGCGCGAGCAGGGTAGGTGACAGGTATACTGTCGACAGCTGCTTGCCGTCCATGCTGATGATCGATCTCTCCGTGAAGTTTTCTCCTCTTATGTAATATCTGTCTCCGATCTTGACCAGATCCTTTATGCTGATGCTCTTGTGGCCCATCTTCATGTCGACGCGCTCGTATGGCTCGATGCCGCCGTAGGCGTAGTGCTTGCCGTAGAGCATATCGTATGCCAGAGCCTCCTGATCACTCAGATAAGTCGCGTCCTCGTCAGGATCGTTCGACTGCTGATAATCAAATATGATCCCCTCGTGCTCGAGCCCGGCATCCTCAAGAAGTATGGCGCCGCTCTCATACGAGTGTATGTTTCTGTCTTCCTTAGGCAGCCCTATGTTGTCCCAGATCACGTAGCGTGTGGTGTACAGGTCCGGCTGCTTGTAGTTCTCTTCCTTGACATCAAGTGCCGGAATGTGGTCGCCGTAGATTATCATGACGGTCGGCTCGCCGCTCTCTTCGATCGTCTTTATAAGGTCGCCTATGAACGTGTCCATCTCATGGCATTCGTTGAGATAGTACTCGTATCTCCACTTGGTGTACTCATCCTCAGCAGTGACCTCGGTGTACGGGTGCTTGAAGACCTGCTCGGTAGGGTAGGAGCCGTGTCCCTCAACGGAAATTACGTGCAGGAAGTCTCGCTCCTCTGTCGACTGCATGATCTCCATGATCTCTCCCGTGAGAACCCTGTCCTTGCACCAGTTGGTAGGCGTGAACGAGACATTGTTCATATACTCGACCGAGGTGAAGGTGTTGAATCCAAGATTCGCGTATACCTCATTGCGGTTGTAGAAGAGGGCGCGGTGGTCGTGAAGCGCCGCGGTGTTGTAACCGTGGGAACGCGTGATATATGCCAAGTTCTCCAGTGTCTTCTTGCGGAGCTTTCCCTTATACGGGTACTCGCCCGGCCCAAAGAACTTGGCGCTTATTCCCGTGAGCACCTCAAATTCCGTGTTGGCCGTACCCGCGCCGCAGGCAGGTACCTCAAAGGTTCCCGATGTGTAGTTTTCATAAAGATCGTTGAACACCGGCGTCGGGTCCTGTGAGACCTCGATGTTGGCGTAGTCCTGCGCTACGGTGAACGACTCCATCTGCAGCACTATGATGTTAGGATGCTGCGTGCTGTCTTCTTTTTCCTCCAGCTTGGTATCCGTGCCCCTCTTTGTCTTCTCGTCCAGAAGGCCTGCGATCATCTCCTCGGAGTATCCCTTTGGCCTCGCGATGCCGGCGTTGACCGATGTCGCTATGAAGCAGTACGGCATGCCGTAATCCCTGTAGGCGTAGTTGAGGTTTCCGAAGAACGAGCTTATTGTCCCGGAGTTTTCGAGTCCGATAGTCGCTCCCCCGGCCAGAGCCGCCGCGAGTATTATCGCCGCCAGGCTCTTCCTGTACTTGATGTTCGTCCACTTCTCGCTTCTGATGAATATCATGACGAGGGCAGCAACGCCCAGGCCCAGTGCGATCAGGAACAGTATTATCTGGACTTTGGAGAAGTACGTCGTGGCGATCGTGAGGCCGTCAGTGAAGTTCGTGAAGTCATAAAGCGTGAACGGTGTCATCCTGTTCATAAGTATGACGCCATTGGCAGTGCCCAGACCCAGCCAGATCACCGACACTATGAACCACACGAATCTGCGCCTTCTGAAAAGAAGGGCGATCGTCATGGTCGCGAAAATGATGAGAGTGTTGTAGAGGAATACTACGGGATGGGTGACTGCCCAGCGGAATCCTTCAAGCGGAGCTGTGGTTATCCTCGCGAAGACCTCAATATAGAGTTCTATCGCAACTGCCACAAGTGCCATGAGTCCTATGTACTTGAACTCGTGGCGGTCCGCGTCGAAGTATTTCGCCTCTCTCTTAGGAAATACTTTGTAGAATACTTTGCCTATGCCGTGCCAGAGCTTTACGAAAAATGCTCCGATCGCGGCAAGGACCCTGTGGATCTTTTCCTGCAAGTCTATGCCTCCTGCAAGCTGTCTGAAAGTCTCGCAAACTCCTCAAGAGTCAGAGTCTCGGCCCTGCGTCCCGGGTCGATGCCCGCGGCAATGAGAGCTTCAGACAAAGAATTTTTATCGTAGCCGTCAAGAGAAGCGAGTGCGTTCAGAAGTGTCTTGCGTCTCATCGAAAAGCCCGCCTTGACGCAGCGCATCAGCATCTCTTCGCTGGCAACTTTTACTGGCGGCTCGTCTCTGAGGTCCAGCCTCAGCACGACCGAGTCGACTCCCGGTACCGGATAAAAGCACTCGCGCGGTACGTCGCAGATCTCCGTGACCTCCGCGTGATAGTGGACCGGGTAGGTTATGGCTCCCGAAGCTCTGGTGCCCGGTTCGGCGGCTATCCTGTCGCCGACTTCCTTCTGCATCATCACCGTGATGCTCTTTGCGCCCGTGCCTGCTTCGAGTAGTTTCATGATTATCGGTGTGGTTATGTAATACGGCAGATTGCCTATTATGCGGAGTTCTGAGAGTCCGTGCTCTTCCATGCTTTGCTCCGTGATCCGCCTGATGTCTGTCTCGAGTATGTCGCCCAGTATGAGATCGACGTTATCGAGTCCAAAAGTCTTGACCCTGAGGCCGTCTATCATGTCGGGATCGAGGTCGACCGCTATGACATGTCCCGCCTGCTCTGCCAGCGGCAGTGTCAGCGCTCCCGTGCCCGGACCTATCTCAAGGACCAGCGTATCCTTTGTGACTCCGCTCGCCTCGATGATGGTTGCGATCACCTCTTCATCGATGAGGAAATTCTGCCCCAGACTTTTACGGGGCCTGACTCCGGGTAAGCTGCGCGGCCTTGGAGCGCGGCCTCCATGAAAACGCTTCTTAGCCATCGGAGCCTCCGGCATCTTCAGTCTGCTCAGTTTCTTCCGTTGCCTCCGGTTCCTGCACCTCCTCAACGCCCTGTTCATCGTCAAAGAGGAAGAGTATCTCTCCCGGGTTCAGCAGGTTCAGCTGTTTTCTGGCCTGTTCCCTGATGTATTCAGGGTCGTCCACGTTGGCGAGCTCCTCTTTCAGTTCGTCCCTCTGTTTCTCGAGAGCGACCTGCTGCTTTTTCAGAGCTATGTTCTCAGCCTTGAGCCTGACTATGTCCTTGCCGCACATGGTGGCCAGTATGGCAAAAGCCACCAGAAACACCAGTAGCGTTACAGTCTTTCTTCTGCGCAGCTGCGCGGTGCGGACCTTGTACCTTTGCTCCATGCGAAGAGCAAGTTCTTCATCGGTCAGGCGTATTTCTGTCGTATCAAATTTTCTCTTGTTCTTCTTTGCCAAATCTTCCTCCGGCGATCATCCGCGGTTTACGGATGTATGTAATTTACAGGGTTCTGCGGGGACCCGTTTATCAACACCTCAAAGTGCAGGTGGCTACCGAAACTGTTTCCGGTATTACCGACCAGGGCTATAGTCTGTCCCTGATATACCAGGTCTCCAACGCTTACAAGGAGTTTGCTGCAGTGCGCGTATCTTGTTACCACGCCCGGTTCGTGTTCGATCTCTACGCAGTAGCCGTAGGCTCCGAAGTAGCTGGATCTGATGACCTCTCCTCCGTCAGCGGCGTGGATCGGATTGCCTGTTCCTACTGCAAGGTCTACGCCTTTATGCAGTCGGCCCCATCTGTATCCGAATCCGGACGTGAACGTGTAACGGTCAAGCGGAATTATGAATGTTCCCGTAGCTGCGGTCTTAGGTCTTTCGGCCGTACCGACAAGGATTATCTTGTCCTTCTTTTCCTTGATGACTTCCGTGCTTATCTCATCTCTGTCTGTCTCTTCTCCGGCGACCTTGGTGATCGTTCCTTCAAAGATCTGGACACCGTCGACGCCTTCCTGCTCAACATAGGTGTCGCCCTTGTAGTACTCGTCGGTCTCTTTCTTGATGGTCTGGTACTCTACGGTCTCCTTGATCCTTCCGGTCTCTACCATCTTGACGCTTACCGGCTCCACCGTGCTTCTGATGCATATCTTGTCGCCCTGTTCTATCTCACTGACGACCTCTTCGTTGTCTTCATCGTAGATCCCGTCGGTTTCGACGCCGTATTCTTCGGCTATGCTCTCCACGGTCTCTCCCTCTTCAGCTATGTGGAAGGTCTCCATGTCGCCGCCATTCACCATCTGTTCCTGAGCAGCTGCCTTGCTCTGCACGCTTCCGAGGAGCACGTTGACCGGTTTTGTATTGAGTTCGTTTACGAACTCAGAGGATACCAGCACCATGCCGTTGTCAGGCATCGAGAGCTGTCCCATTGTCTGTGCCAGCAGATCCTCTGCGTCGGCCTCATCCTTTACTATGGCCACGACACTGTCACCATCATATATCGCGGTGGCTTCGGTCTCGATGTCTGTCATGTAAATGAGCTTATTGATGACCGTGTCGGAATCGTCTGTGCTTTTGCCCCTGCCCTCGACCAGGTTGAACGTTACGTTCTGATTGGCGACGAATTCGACGCTGACACCGTTCTCCCTGCCGCTGCTGAGCTTTCTGCCCGCTATATCGAGAACGTCGGTGACTTCCTCCTGCTCCTGCACGTAGCCCAGCACTTTACCGTTGTATGCGTACTCATAGACTGTAAACATGTCGAAGACTATGAGTATCGCGGCAGCCAGAACGCCTGTCAGCAGCAGCGCAAAGCCTATCGTTCTTCGCGAGTTCATGTAGCCTGCGGCCATGCGGTGGAATCCTCTGACCGCGTCCCGGCCCATGTTGACGAACGCTCCGTCAACGGCGTCCTGCATGCGGTCGAGCCCATCGGTGACCGATGCGAGAGGGGACCTCCCGATCTTCTTCATGAACTGATTTTTATATAAGTTCTGCTTATTCTCTTTAGCTT
This sequence comes from Mogibacterium sp., assembly GCA_017510505.1. GTDB lineage: Bacteria > Bacillota > Clostridia > Peptostreptococcales > Anaerovoracaceae > Crickella. Next base: position 24,832 of record JAFWNE010000019.1, read on the forward strand.
TCTGCTTCTTTCTGCGTTCTTTGCCGGCTTTCTTTTTCGGAGCCTCTTCTTTTTTCTGCTCAGGAGCCTTCTCTTCAGCCTCCGCTGTTTTCTCTTCCAGATCGACTCCGATCTCTTCCGGCTCTACGAAAGTCACGTCGCCGGGGATCAGGCCCTGCTCCCTGAGGTATTTCGCGTAAGCCAAAGCGGCTGCCTTTATCTGTTCGCTGTCCAGAACGGGCGCCTCTGCATCAGCCTTCTCCGAGTAGACCTCGACGGGCTTTGTTTCTTCGTCTTCTGCTTCGTTATTAACTGTTGTAACTTCTATATCCTTATCTGTCATCTACGCCTTTTCTTTATTCGTGTGCCATGCATACGCTTCCGCCGCGCGATCCTTTGCGCAGCCGCACACCATGCCCTCATCCGTGTATCCGGTGTCCTTGCAGGTTTCGCATCTGTACTTTCTGTTCAGATAGTCCGCAGGCCAGCCGTTGGCGGTCAGGAGCTGCTTCTTCGATTCTTCAATAGCTATTCTTTCAGCCCGGAGACGCTGCCTCTCGTCGAGACCCGCGCTCCCCGGTTTTATCGAGAGAAGTTTGCTGTTGATGCCTGCTTCAGCATCAAAGACATCTCTCATCTCAGGCACCCTCGAGAGCACCTCGTCGATGCGCCACTCACGTGCCGTTTCGTCTGTCGTTCTTATGTATTCGTAATAGTCGCTAAGGACCTTGCGGCTCACCGGGCTCGCGTTCTCTGCCGGGGCTGCCGGCGCGCTTGCTTCCGCCCTCACATTTATGCCGCCTTTTTCCGCTCTGCGGTTTTCAAGGACCTTGTTGACATATCTCAGGTTAGGGTCCCTCAGTCCTGCCGCTGCTGCGCACGCCTCAAGAACTTCGCCTATGGAGCATTCCATTTCGTCGAACCACCTGTCCATTATCTCCCTGTCGGCAGGAGCAGGCAGTCTGTTGAAACCGAGAGCCTTGAAGACCTGCCTGTACCAGGAGTTGCGGCGGCTGTGCTTGTCGAGCAGCCTCTTCGCGTCCTCCACGGTGCGGCAGCCTTCCTCGGTCCACCTCAGCGCGACCTTGAAGATATAGTCGACGCTGTACTTCTCCAGATCAGCGCAGTAGTCGATCGCGAAATCGAAGATGTCCGGCTCCACGCCGTACACCTTGACAGCGTCCTCGATCTTGGAAGTCTCCTGCCTGGAGATGGTCCTTCCCGTGGTGATCTGATATTTCTGATAGAGATCCCGCAGCCTTCTGTCCACGAGCCTCTCACTCATCACTTCATCAAATTCAGTGCTGTCCATCGATACGTCGAGAGGCACTTCGGCATCGTCTTCGGTCGAAGGGACGTAGGTCTCCTCCGCGGCCTCTGCCTGCGGCACCTTGCCGTAGAGCAGGTCTATCTGATTGAGGAAGATGATCTGGTTTACCTCTTCGCCGTTTTCATCGCGTCCCTTGACGTTCTTCACCAGTCCCCTGGATTCCCAGTAGATCCAGGCTTCCTCGACTTCTTCCTCGCTGATGCCCAGGAGTTTCGCGAGCTCCTGCCTGTTTGGCTCCACCTCATACTGCGCGTACATCAGGCCAAAAAGGTACACTTTAATGTACTCGCCCGGGGCGTCCGGGAGATATTCGCTTATGAAAAGGTTCTCGACCTTTGTCGTGTGCAGAAATATGTCTCTTTTTTTATCCAGCGTCAGTTTGGTCTTTGCCATGTTTTACTCTCTTGCCAGGTTGCCGAATTTTACGTATCTAGGTATCCATGTCAGGTTGGCTATGCCGACAGGACCGTTTCTGTGCTTTGCGATGTTGACCGCGCATGTGAGACCTGTGTTCTCATCAATGTTTGCGCGCTCTTCTTCCGAACTGTAGTAGTCGTCTCTCTTGAGGAAGATGACCACATCAGCGTCCTGTTCGATCGCGCCGGAATCTCTGAGGTCGGACAGCTTAGGCATGTGATCGCCTCCGCGCTGCTCCGGTCCTCTGGAGAGCTGCGACAGCAGTACTACCGCGCAGTCGAGTTCCTTGGCCATGATCTTGATGGATCTGGTGATGGCCGCGATCTCTTTTTCTCTCTGCTCTATCCTGTATCCGCCCATGCTCATCAGCTGCAGGTAGTCGATGACGACCAGATCAAGGTCGCCCTTCTCCTGCTTGAAGCGGCGGCATTTGTTCTTCATCTCGAGCGGGGTGATGACCGACGATTCGTCTATGACCATGTCTAGCCCGTAGAAGCTGTCCTGCGCGGCCGAGAGGTCTTCCCACTCCTCCATGCTGAGGCTTCCCTTATGGATGTTCTCAAGCGGAACGCTGGATGTCATCGAAAGGAGTCTTTCGCCCAGCTGTCTGGTGGACATCTCAAGGCTGAATACCATGACCTTTTTGCCGATGGAAGCGGCATATTCCGCGGCATTGAGAGCCCATGCGGTCTTGCCGACGCCCGGTCTTGCGGCCAGGATGATAAGGTCTGTCTTCTGGAATCCTCCCAGTATCCTGTCTACGTCTCTGAAGCCGGTCGGTATGCCTCTTTCTTCTCCGCCGTTCTGCTCTATCTCCTGCAGCTGCTTGATGTTCTCAAAGAGCACATCGTTGACGTCAACGTAGTTGTTTCGCTGCGACTTATGCGCTATCTCGAGAATGCGCTGCTCGGCGTTGTCGAGTATGTCCTCCGGAGGGAGTTCCGATGAGTACGCCGCATCCCTGATCGACTCAGCTTCCGTGATCAGTTGCCTCATCTTGGACTTGTCCGAGACGGTCTCAGCGTAGTAGCGGGCATTCGAAGGAACGATGGCCTCGTCCATCAGCCTGCTGAGGTATGTAATGCCTCCGACCATGTCGGCGGTCTTCCTCTGCTTGAGCGCCGAGTACACCGTGGTTATGTCGATTCCGGTTCCCTTCTGGTCCATGTCGAACATGGTCCTGAAGATCTCCTGATGCTCCTTGAGGTAGAAGTCCTCTGCCCTGAGTATGGCATTGACGTCGGCTCTGGCATCCTGGTTCTTGAGCATGGATCCCAGCACCGCTTTCTCAGCGTCTATGTCTACCGGCGGCAGAAGCACGTCTTTTCTTTCTTCGTCCATTCGTCTACTCGCCCTCTATCTTTATAACGACCCTCGCGTTCACGTCCTGGAACAGCTTGATCTCAATGGTCTCAACGCCCGTATCCTTTATAGGCTTGTTGAGCACGATCTTTCTCTTGTCGACCTCTTCACCGGTCTGCTCCTTGATTGCGTTGGCGATATCCATGGATGTGATGGCGCCAAAAAGTCTGCCGTTCTCACCGACCCTTGTCTTGACCATTACCATCTTGTCCTCAAGCCTGCCCTTGAATTCCTCAGCTGCAGCTCTTTCCTGAGCCAGCTTCTCGGCAGCCTTTGCCTTCTCTCTTTCAAAAGCCTTCTTGTTTGCCGGTGTCGCCTCTACTGCGAGACCTCCCGGTATCAGCTTGTTGCGGGCATATCCGTCGCTGACCTTGACTATCTGGCCTGCCTTACCTGTGCCCTTTACGTCCTGTTTTAAAATGACTTCCATCTGTATTTCCTCTGTCTTTTCCTATCTGATCAGCTCTATTTCCTGAGTCCTGGAAAGTTTGGCTCTTCTTTCTTCTTCCTCGCGCTCCTGGTACTCCTTGACCAGTTTCCTTATGCGGGCCAGGACCTCAGCCAGCGGCTCGTCGGTCTGCGCTGCCGCCGAAGTGAAGTGTCCGCCGCCTCCGAGTTTCTCCATGAGCGCCTGGACGTTGATGTCTCCCAGCGACCTTGCGCTGACCAGAGTCTGGCCGCGCTCGTTTCTTCCGAGTACGAAGGCTGCCTTTGCGCCCTTGACCGTCATAAGCTCGTCCGAGACCTGCGCGTTGATTATCTGTGTATTTGTGGATGTGCCTTCGGTCACCGCGTAGGCTATGCCGTCCTCGGTGAAATCGGCGTTCGCGATGGCTGTCGACTTGGCCCTGAAGTCTTCTTCGCTTACCTGGAAGAAACGCTTGACCTCAGTCGTATCAGCGCCTCCGCGCTTCAGCCATGATGCTGCTTCAAAGGTCCGTACGCCGGTCCTTACCGAAAAGTGGTTGGAGTCGACCATGATGCCTGCCAGCATCGCCTCGGCCTCGAGCTTGTTGATGAACCTCTTCTGCGAGAAGTGCTGCATCAGCTCTGCCAGCAGTTCGCTGGCGGATGAAGCGTAGCTTTCGATATACGCAACCGCCGAGTTCTGATACGAGTCCTCGGTCAGTCTGTGGTGGTCGATGATAATCCTTGTCTTGCAGACTTCCGCAAGCTCCGGACACTCGACCAGCATAGGCCTGTTGGTGTCGACGATTATCAGGAGTGATTTGTCGGTCACCCCCTTGAGAGCTCTTTCGCTTTTGATGATGCTGTAATCATCGGTGTCAGCCGCCAGATCGTAGACCGCGTCGAGTGCCTCGTTATGCTTGTCCATGACGATGAACGTGTCCTTGCCGAGGAACTTGCATATGGCGCTTGCTCCTATGGCCGCTCCGAAGGCGTCCATGTCAGGCCACTTGTGACCCATGACGAACACCTTGTCCGCGTCGTTTATAAGGGCCTTCATCGCGTGGGCTATGACTCTCGGCTTGCTGCGGTTGTTTTTCTCGAACGACTGCAGTGTCCCTCCGTAGTACTTGGTGCCGTCATCTGTCTTGACTACGGCCTGGTCGCCTCCGCGTCCCAGAGCCAGCTCCAGCGCAGCCTCGGCAAGCTCCGTCGATTCTATGAGCGACAGGTCTGAACTTCCGATGCCAATGCTTATGGAAGCAGGGAAGTCGATCTGCGAGTCGATGTTCCTCACTTCGTCAAGAACGCTGAAGTTGCTTTCTATCATGCCCTCCAGACGTCCGCGGCTTGTGTACATGACATATCTGTCCTCGCCGGTGCTGATGACAGGCGATTCAAAAGAGTCGCCCCACTTACGCACCAGCATGTCTATCTGTGCAGGGATGACCCTGCGGTAATCCTCCGGAGCGCTTGCGATCAGATCGTCGTAGTTGTCGATGTTGATGTACGCGATAGCGGCCTTGTCGTTCTCGAGCTTTGTCCTGAACGACTCTCTCGCAGTCGCTTCATCAAAGAATACGACTATCTCTTCATCATCCTTGGCTTCCTCGTTGATCCAGAGCTTGAACATCTTGCCGTTTCGCTCAATGATCATCTCTTCCTTGTTGGCGGACATGAGCTGCTCGCGCTTTACGCCTGTCAGCGTGAAGAAGCTGGATCCGGTTATGTCTTCATAAACGAATACGTTCTTGATGAGCGGATTGGCCCCTGTTATTTTGCCGCTTGGATCTACCGTACAGGCCGGTATAGGAAGAGTCCTGATGTATTGATTATCCATGACATCTCCTTTACTTGAAGGCGTCTCTCAGGGCGTCTATAAGTCTGTTGAGTTCTTCGAGGCTGTAATATTCGAGTTCTATTTTTCCCTTATTCTCATCGCCGGCAATGTGCACCTTTGTACCCGTCAGCGTCATGAGTTCTCTTTCAACTGCCGCTATCTCGGCAGCCCTTGCTGTGTCTTCTTCAGTGACCTTCTTTTTGCGCTTCTTGCGCTCAGGTCTCAGCTCATCCTTGACTTTCTCAGCCAGTCTCTCGGTAGCTCTTACGGAAAGATCGTTGCGGATGATCTTGTCCGCTATTTCTCTCTGTTTAGCTTTGTCCGGGATGTTGATGATGGTTCTTCCGTGAGCTGCGGACATTTGTCCGCTTGACACGTACTGCTGTATCTCCGGCGGGAGCTTCAGCAGCCTTATGCTGTTTGTGATGTATGTACGGCTCCTGCCGAGCGAGGCGGATACCTGCTCCTGCGTGAAACCATATTTCTCGGTCATCGACTTAAGGCCAAGGGCCTCTTCTATAGGATTGAGGTCCTCACGCTGCATGTTCTCGATGATGGCGACTATCGCGTTCTGTTTGTCATCAAAGTTTCTGACGATGCACGGGACCGTCTTGAGTCCCGCCTGTCTGGAGGCGCGCCATCTTCTTTCGCCGGCGACCATCTCGTAGCCGTTGGCGCTCTCTCTTACGATGAGCGGCTGGATGACGCCGTTGGTGTTTATGGATCTGGCGAGTTCAGCCAGTTTGTCCTCGTCAAAGACGTGGCGCGGCTGGGCGCTGTTAGGCCTGATATCATTTATGTCGATGTAAAGGATCCTGTCTTCGCTGTCAGGGGAAACGTCCGCCTTTTTCGGAGCAGGCTTCTTTTTCGATCCGGCTAAAGGCGCGGTATCTCTTTCTTCTTCGGTAATAGGGGCAGCGTCTGCGAAGAGCGCGTCCAGACCCCTTCCGAGACCTTTGGTCTTAGCCATTCTTCTTTGCTCTCTTTCTTGCTCTCTCTCTAGCCAGGAATTCCTTTGTAAACTCCTGATATGCCCTTGCTCCCTGTGCATTAGGATCATAGTCCTGTATCGCCTTGCCGTAGCTTGGAGCCTCAGCAAGTCTTACGTTGCGCGGGATTATCGTATCGTACATTGCGGGACCAAAGAAGTTTCTGACATCCTGGACGACTGCATGCGAAAGGTTGGTCCTTCCGTCAAACATGCTCAGGATTACCCCGTCTATATAGAGACCCGGATTCAGTCTTTCCTTGACCTTCTCGATGGTGCTTATAAGCTGGCTCACTCCCTCAAGAGCGTAGAATTCGCACTGTATAGGGATCAGCACGCTGTTCACGGCTGTGAGCGAATTGATCGTGAGTATTCCAAGCGAAGGAGGGCAGTCGACAAGTATGAAGTCGTACTCATCTCTGACTGAATCGATTACCCTCTTGAGTCTGCCCTCGCGGCCTTCAAGCTGCGCGAGTTCTACCTCCGCTCCCGCAAGATCTACGCTTGCCGGTATGAGGAAAAGGTTCTCCGTATAAGTCGGCAATACCGCTTTGTGTACGTCGAACTCGGTGTCTATGAGCGCGTCATAGAGCGTGGTCTTGAGGGTCCTCTTACGGATGCCGATGCCGCTGGTAGTATTTCCCTGAGGATCGATGTCGACCATCAGAACTTTCTTTCCCCTGCGCGCCAGGCACGCAGCAAGATTGATGTTCGTAGTGGTTTTGCCGACACCGCCTTTCTGATTGAAAATAGCAATTGCCTTGCCCATTTATTTATTACCTCCTGCGGGACATAGTTCCCGATTAAACACTTCCGTGTATTATACTTCAACAGTGCGGAGTTTTTCTACTTTATATGGTGCTGTTTTTGTGAAGATTTGGGGATTTTGGTGGCCTTTAATAAATGCAATATGCAAATTGTGTCTCAAGGGCGAGATGACCACAATATATGGGAGCAATGTTTCTTGTGAAACATTGGGGCAAAGTTCCCCCCGCAATCAAAAATGTTTCTTGTGAAACATTGCGTTCTGGTCACCCGATGCATAGAATTCGACATGTGGGTTCCAAGTGACTGGTTGTTTTGTATTTCGTCCCGAATGTTTCTTGTGAAACATTCGATCGGTGCTCCTCGCGTGGATTCCAAAATGTTTCTTGTGAAACATTCGTTATTCCCCATCAACTGTCTATCAGTCTAGCCGGCTCTAAAAGCGACTGTTAGACTTGCGTTGCCTTGTAAGAATCTGTTTCTCTGAAATCTAATTCTGAAACAAGCTCTTTTATAATCGGCATCGCATCAAGGGACAATTGATCGTGCCCCGCCGAAGAGAGGCATGCTCTCTCCGGACTGTACCAGGTACTTCATTCCCAGCTCGTACAGATTAAGAGCAGCAACTCTGTCATCGTTCGATTTATACCTACAAGAGATACACCTGAAAAGATGCTGATTCCTTAATCGACTACTTTTGTCTCTTCGACCACACAGAGGGCATTTCTGAGAAGTGTATGCCGGATCAACTTTAATAACCATTTGACCCTTAATTGCTGCCTTATACATTAGCTTTAACTCAAAATCAAAATACGGCCACATTGTAAGAGCGTATTGATCTTTTGTCCTTATTTTATATGTTGAAGACTGTATGTGATTAAGGTCTTCTAGGACAAACAGCGTCCCTTTTGGATATGCTTCAACGAGTGCCTTACTGATACAATGATTAAGATCATTGATCCAACGGTTTTCTCTTTCTGCTATTGCTTTTAACCTCCTTTTTGAAGAAGGCGTACCTACTTGTCGAAGCTGTTGTCTGAGCTTTTGGTAATGATTTCGTTTATTCCTGTAATCTGCTCCGGAAAAGAACTTTGTGTTTCCACTGCTATCATACGTCGTTGCAAGAAAACGCACACCTCGATCTATCCCAACAATATATCCGATATCACCTGCATTTATATCTGATACTTCCTGAGTAACTGGTATGTTTAGAAAGAATTTGTTATGACGAAAGACCAGTTTGGCTGTTCCGAACTTGCCCTCAGAAGGCATCCTGTTTATATCATAGGAAATTTTCAAGCGTCCTTTGAGGGTATTAACCGAAAACACCCCTTTTGTAAGAGAATAATCTCTATTCCATATCAGCTCCAATTGCGGTTTATTAAACTTAATAAATGACCATTCTATGCTTTGAGCATCTCGCGCTTTATAGCAAGCTCTGACAGTTCGCATGACTGAAATAGCCATCTGAGATCTAAGTCCAAAGCATCTTCTAATCTCATAATAGCAACTATTCTGCAGTAACTTTAAGTCTAAAGTTTGTGTAGAGAAAATGAAGGCAGAAACAAAATTGCATGCATCACGATATGCTCGCATTGTTTCCAGCAGGAGTTTCTTTGCCTCTTCATCCGGATATATTTTCACTTTGGAAGTTAGCGTAATCTTCATATCGTTCCTCCTGAACGTTTGTTCTTATTTTATCAGAGGAACGTTAAATTATCAATTCTTTGAGGGCATAAGAACAAAGGAAAACATTAGAGCGAGAGACTCCTTAAAAGGACTAATAAAGAATACAAAAAGGTAAGAATCAGATTAGTTTATTAACAACGATGAGAACGTGTCCTGAAATCTCAGAAGGGGTACCGTCATATCTAACGACTCTATTGATTGCAGCCTTTTTTCTGGAAACAGCCTTCTCTGCAGCCTTGATCTCGGCAGAATAATTTTCCCCTTTATAAGAAATGAACGATCCACCCTTCTTTACAAAAGGCAAACACCAATTTGAGAGGGTATAAAGGTCCGCAACTGCGCGGGAAACACAGAGGTCATATTTTTCATTATATGCAGTTTTCTTATTGATCTCTTCTGCTCTTGCGTGAATGGTCTTAAGATTAGAGATGCCCAAAGCCTCTGCGAATTCATCTATGACTCTGAGTCTTTTTAAAGTGGAGTCGAGAAGGGTGAACTCTTTATCCAGGCTCACTATGGCAAGCAGGGCGCCCGGGAATCCCGCGCCCGTGCCGACATCTATTACGGTCTTTGCCGCTTTGTATTCAGGCAGATCACATATGGCGAGTGAATCCAAGACGTGCTTTACTATAGCCTCATCCCTGTCTCTGACAGCCGTCAGATTGATATGCTCATTCCTTTCAAGAACCATGTCAAGATAGGAAAGCAGCTTATCTGCGGTGCTTTCTCCGTACTTTTCTTTCAGTTCCTTAATTATGAGATCTGTCATTTTGAACGCATTTCCTTTTCAAGATAGACGAGCAATACGTTTATATCTGCCGGAGATACTCCGGATATGCGGCTTGCCTGGCCGACTGTCATTGGCTTTATCATGGACAGCTTCTGCCTGGCCTCGAGTCTCAGCCCTCCTATTGAATTATAGTCGAGGTTTTCGCTCAGCTTCTTATCCTCAAGGCTTACCATCTTCTCAACTTCATTTATCTGCTTCTGGATGTAGCCGTCGTATTTGAGCATTACCTCAACTTCAGTCTTCTCGTTTTCTGTCAGCTCCGGTCTGGTCTCATCATCGATCTCGGCGAGATCTTCGTAGAAGATGGCAGGCCTTCTCAAAGCTTCTGCAAAAGTCTGATTTGCAACGTCTTCGCTTACTTCCGCCGACTCATGCCTCAGAAGGAATTCCCTGAAGCTTGCTATGTCTGTCCTCTTGCTTCTGAGTCTTTCGATCTCGGAATCGACATGCTCTTTCTTCTGAAGATACCTCTGATATCTCTCCTCTGTTACCGTCCCGTACCTGTAGCCGATCTCCGTCAGTCTTCTGTCGGCATTGTCCTGCCTCAGCAGAAGCCTGTACTCAGCCCTTGAAGTCATTATCCTGTACGGCTCATTTGTCCCCTTAGTGACGAGGTCATCGATGAGTACTCCTATATATGCCTGGTCGCGCCTGAGTACCAGCGGTTCTTTTCCCTTGAGCTTTGACGCGGCATTGATGCCCGCGATGAGTCCCTGTGCCGCGGCCTCCTCGTAGCCCGAGCTTCCGTTGAACTGACCTGCGCAGAACAAGCCATCAACGATCTTGCTTTCGAGGCTCGGCTTAAGAGCGAGAGGATCGGCGCAATCGTACTCGATTGCATAGGCCGGGCTTAGAATTTCAGCGTGTTCAAGCCCCGGAATGGTAGCGTAGAAAGCATGCTGTACGTCCTCCGGGAGGCTCGAACTCATGCCCTGAATATACATAAGATCCGTGTCCGTTCCCTCCGGCTCGACGAATAGCTGGTGTCTGTTTCTGCCTTTAAATCGCGAAACTTTGTCCTCGATTGACGGACAGTATCTTGGTCCCACTCCAACTATGTTTCCGGAGTACATCGCGGACTTTTCTATGTTGTCCAGAATGATCTTATGTGTCGTCTCATTAGTATATGAAAGCCAGCAGCTTATCTGGTCGATATCAAAGGACTTGTCCTCGTTCATGAAACTGAACGGCACTATCTTCTCATCGCCAAGCTGCTCTTTCATCGCATCGTAGTTCAAAGTATCCTTATGCATGCGCGCAGGAGTCCCTGTCTTGAACCTGCGGATCGGAAAACCATGCTCCTTGAGATTCTCTCCCAGTTTGGTCGCCGGCCTGAGTCCTGCAGGTCCGGAGACTTTGACGTAGTCCCCTATGAAGATCTTTCCTGCAAGGAATGTTCCTGTGCAGATAACAGCGGCATCGCATGTATACCCGCTGCCGTCCGAAGTCCTGACGCCCTTGATTTTACGCGGATCGGCATCACTGTCTTTTGCATTTTTGTCAAAGTTATCCACAAGCAGCTCTATCACTTCATCCTCGATCAGGTCAAGGTTTTCCTGCTCCCTGATGGTCGCAAGCATGGCCTGATGATACTTCTCTTTGTCTGCCTGAGCTCTGAGAGAATGGACTGCAGGGCCCTTGGACGTGTTCAGCATCTTGGACTGGATGAAGGTCTTGTCTATGTTGAGGCCCATCTCTCCGCCAAGCGCATCCACTTCGCGCACCAGATGTCCCTTGCCCGTTCCTCCGATGGACGGATTGCACGGCATCATGGCGACCGACTCGATATCCGTACAGAACATCGCGGTCTTCATGCCAAGGCGCGCGCAAACAAGACCGGCCTCGCATCCAGCGTGACCGGCTCCGATGACTATGACATCATATTCATTTGTATTTCTGTTATTGTCTGCTATAGCTTTCCCTCGCAGTTTATTATTCGCTGAATGTGACGCTGATATGCATCTCCGGCTCAAGCTCCGGATAGTATTGACCAACGTTGGTCCACTTCGTTGTTTTACTCTCGCCAGGAGCAAGGCTCAGGGCTTCTCCGCTCTCATCCATCAGTTCGGACGCTCCGACGATGCTTCCGTCCGCGTCTCTGTACAGGCATATTATCCGAATCCATGCCTGACCGTATTTAGTATCAGACATCTGGTTGCCGCTGCCTGGCTTATAGTCGATCTTGCCCTTGTTCTGCAGAGTTATATTATAGTCTGCCGTGAGAAGTCCGTTCTCATCCGTATATGCTTCACCCATCTCAACACCGGTGATCTCGATCCCTGCAGAATCCTTGATCTTTGCTCTGGAGACCTCTGTAACATTCCAGCTCATAGATGCCGGTATGTCCTGATAAACGCTGTAGATGGTTGATCCTTCTCCAAAAGGAACCGTGCTTTCAAACCAGACTCCCTGTTCTCCGGGAGCGATCGTGCCAAAGAACGGCATGAGGCATATAGTGCCCTCAGCATCGCTCATAGATGGGATGGCGTTACCGTCTTTATCAAGGGCAATACCTTCCATGTCGATTTCGCGGGCTGTTGCAGTACCATTGTTCTGTGCTATTACTACAGCTGTGTAGTCGCCTGTATCTTTATCAACGATAAGGACATCCTCAACTACCTCGATATCCTCCGGTGTAACGCTGCCCCCGCATGAAGGCAGGAGCGCCAGTGTAATTATCAGGATCAGTATTATAGACAGGGTTTTTCTTTTATCCATTTTGTTGTGACTGTTGCATGTCAAAAGCGGAAATTACTTTCCCAGACAGAATTTGCTGAACACAGTGTCGAGTATCTCTTCTCCGACTTCCTCGCCGATGATCTTGCCGAGCGCCTCATATGCGTAGTGTGCCGAAAGCTCCGCGACTTCGACCGGTTCGCCGTTTTTCAGCAGGCTTATGGCCTCGTCGATCTCTCTTGCAGCCCTCTTTAGCATCTGCACATGTCTTTCGTTTGTGATGATATTGGACTCATGGACGTTGATATTGCCAAGATCCAGCAACTCGCCGATAGCCTCGGAGATCTTCTCTGCGGCTTCGATCGCGCCTTTGCCAACCAGGGACGTCGAAATGATCCTGACTCCCGGCAGTTTCTCATGCACTTCTTCCTCGGTGATCTCTCTTCCAAGATCCTGCTTGTTTATGACGACGAGCATGTGGTCTGTGTTCATCTTCTCGATGAACTCAAGCACTTTCTCGTCCTCTTCATCGAGATCCTGGCTTCCGTCAAGCACAAGTATGAGTATGTCAGCGCCCGCTATGGCCTTAGTGGTCCTCTCGATACCGATCTTCTCGACCTTGTCATCGGATTCGCGAAGGCCTGCAGTATCGATAAGCACGATAGGCACGCCTCCCAGTGAAGCGCTCTCTTCGACCGTGTCGCGTGTGGTTCCCGGTACATCGGTCACTATTACACGGCCCTCGCCGAGTATGGCATTCATGAGTGAACTCTTGCCCGCGTTTGGCTTGCCGACTATGACTGCCCTGACTCCTTCACGCGCTATCCTTCCTATGGAAACGGTATCCAGGAGTTTTTCGACATCGTCATCTACCCACCTGAGATCGTTGATGATGTGGCTGTAGGCATTTTCCTCATCGCCGTAGTCCTCGTCCGGATAGTCGATATCCACCGCCATCTCGGCCAGTACGTCGAGAAGAGTTTCTCTGATTTCCCTTATGGTGTCACCCAGCCTTCCGGCGCGCTGCTCCTCAGCTATCTCCAGAGACAGGTCCGTTTTTGCCTTGATGATGTCTATGACCGCTTCTGCCTGCGAGAGATCCATTTTGCCGTTCAGGAACGCAAGCTTTGTGAACTCGCCCGGATCCGCCATGCGAACGTTGGCAAGGCCTGAATCCAGAACTGCCGACAGTATGGCCTTAAGAGAAACGTTGCTTCCGTGTCCCTGTATCTCAAGCATGTCCTCGCCTGTATACGAGGACGGGCCTTTCATGAAGAGGAAGACAGCTTCGTCTATGATCTCCGCCTTAGGATCTGAATTGTCCCTGACTACCTTGCCGGTATACGCATGGCGCGGCTCTATCTCTTCAGGGCAGCCTTGCATAAGGCGCCTCATCAGCGCTTCACTTTCAGGTCCGCTTACCCTGACTATACCTATACCGCCTTCTCCCGGCGCTGTAGATATCGCAGTTATCGTATCTGCCATGTTGAATGTTCCCCTTTCTTTGATACGTCTTGTATTCTACCACACAGACATAAAAAGAGCATCTTATCGCGCTACACCTTCTCTGTATTCATTAAGAATTCAGACGGTAATACAGCCGGTACTCTGGATCTCTCGTAATCTTTTATATTGCGCGTAACTATGCAGTCGGCCTTTATCCTGTACGCGGTCTCGCTCATAACAGAGTCCTCATAGTCCTTCATTTCGCTATGAAGCGCATTGATGCAATCCTCTGCGTATGTATCGATCAGTCCGAACAGGACTGTAAGGTCAGATATGATACGACGCGTTTCTATACTGCTGTGTGTATGCCGGTGGATTATATAATACAGATCTGTTAGAGAGCTGGCAGTGATATACGCCTCGAATTCATTGTTGGCTCTTCCAATAGCGATATTCAACGCGTCATCAAAAAATGGTTCTCTGCACTGCAGATAATCAAGGATCACACAAGTATCTATTACAGCTCTCATATCTTTGACAGCCTCTCTTCTCTCGCTTCTTCAAGAGTTATATCCGCAGGGATCACACCGGCCAGCGATTTAGCAAGAGCTACCCGGTCCTGATATGGGCTCGAGAGCTTTGCGACTATCTTCCCGTTTTTAGTAATGTAAATATCCTCCTGCGAGGCCATCGCAAGGTATTTCCCCAGATTTTCTTTTAATTCGGTCGCAGTGATAGACATAGTTTGCATCCTCCATTCGTACGATTATTATATATATTTCGTACGAATATTTCAATTTGGACTTTTTTGCATAATAAAGGATCCGCCATTTTGATTCTTGACGGATCCCTTTTGATTAAGAGTTCTACCGAAACTACAGGATCTTGCTCAGGAACGATTCTCCGTCGCCGCGGTAGTCAATACCAAAGTACTCGGCGATGGTAGCTGCCTGATCGGCGAATGTGTCGCGCGTTCCGAGGTCGACGCCCTTCTTGAGGGACGGTCCCCATACCAGGCACATGACGTCCTCGCGCGTATGGTCGGTGCCCTTGTAGCCCGGATCGCAGCCGTGGTCGGCCGTGACCATCAGGATGTCTTCAGGACCCATTTTCTCCATCAGCTCGCCAAGCTGTCTGTCAGCGGTGTTCAGAGCCTTGGTGTAGCCCGGGATATCTCTTCTGTGGCCGTAGATCATGTCGGTATCTACCAGATTAACATAGCAGACTCCCTCAAAGTCCGCGTCCGCCAGATCGATAGTCCTTACCATGTTGGCCTCGTTGCCCTTGTTGGAATAACTGAACATGACACTCTTGCCGGCAAAGATATCGTAGATCTTGCCTACGCCTATGACCATAAAACCTTTCTCCTTGAGCGCGTCAAGCACTGTCTCACGAGGAGGCTGCAGGCTGTAGTCGTGGCGTCTTACAGTCCTCTGGAAAGGCCACTCTCCTTCGAACGGCCTCGCGATGATACGGCCTACACCGTGCTCGCCCTGCATGATCTCTCTGGCCTTGTGGCAGATATCGTAAAGCTCCTCGATAGGAACAACGTCCTCGTGAGCAGCTATCTGCATAACGCTGTCAGCGCTCGTATAAACGATCAGATCGCCGGTCTCAACGTGGTGCTTTCCGTAGTCCCTGATAACATCAGTCCCGGAATATGTCTTGTTGCAGACTATGTTTCTGCCGGTAGCCTTTGACAGCTTGTCGAGGATCTCCTGCGGGAAGCCTTCGTAGTATGTAGGAAGCGGCTTTGGCGAAACCATGCCCGCCATCTCCCAATGGCCTACCGTCGTGTCCTTGCCGCGGGACTTCTCGTGCATGCGGCAGAAGCAGCCGTCGATATCTTCTTTAGGATCATAGAAGGATGTCCCTTCAATGTTCTTGAGCCCGAGCTTTTCCATGACAGGCACGTTCATCTCGCCGCCCTTATAGCAGCTGCCGAAAGTATCGGCTCCGGCATCTCCGAATTCAGCCGCGTCAGGAGCGCCGCCAATGCCCGCGCTGTCCAGAACTATCCAGAATACTCTCTTGCCCATTATTCATTTCCTTCCTTTTTCTTATCTTCGGCTATCATCATGCGGATCGCCTCGATGGCAACGCGGATGGCCAGGTCGGTGTCATGCTCCTGCGGATTAGGCAGTCCAGCCTTTTCTCTTTCCTGGTTCGCTACGACCAGGAATACCGAGCCAACTCTCAGCCTGCGGTAAGCACCGACGATGAAGAGGGTCGCCGATTCCATCTCGGAAGCCTTGCATCCCATGCGCAGCCATGCGTCCCATTTCTCCAGCAGCTCGTGGCTGTTAGGAAGAGCCTCCGGCATGTGCTGTCCGTAGAAAGCGTCCTTGCACTGAACGACACCTGTATGATACGGAGCGCCCAGCTTCTTTGCCGCGTTGACAAGAGAAGCCGAAACAGTCACGTCGGATACAGCAGGATATTCTATCGGGCAATACTCTTTCGATGTTCCGTCCATGCGCACAGCGCCTGTCGCGACCACTACATCTCCGCCCTTCACGTCGAGATCCATGCCTCCGCATGTGCCGACTCTGATGAATGTCTTGCCGCCTACATTGGCGACTTCCTCAAGCGCGATTGAAGCGGACGGGCCGCCTACACCGGTACTTGTACAGCTGACCTTGACCCCGTCCAGATAACCTGAATACGTAACGTACTCGCGGCTGTCAGCTACCTTTTCCGCGTTATCGAAATACGCCGCTATTTTAGGTACTCTGTGAGGATCTCCCGGCAGAATAACGTATTCACCGACATCTCCAGGCCTCAGACCTACGTGATACTGATAGCCTCCGCCTTCTGTATAATCTACCATTTTCTTGCCCCTTTTCTTAAATTAATATAAGGATATTATAAGAATTGTAAAAATATTTCGTTTTTGACTACTTTTTAGCGGCTTTTGCAGCCTTCACAACACGGCTTGTGCCCAGACGCTTTGCTCCGATCTCGATGAACTTAGCGGCGTCCTCAAGTCCGCTGATACCGCCGGATGCTTTGACCTTTACGCCTTCGCCAACGTTCTTTACCATAAGTTCAACGTCTTCAAAGGTCGCTCCGCCTCCGCCGAATCCGGTCGAAGTCTTGATGAAGTCAGCTCCCGCGAATGTAACGATCTCGCAGAGCTTTACCTTCTCCTCATCGGTCAGCATGCAGGTCTCGATGATGACCTTTAAAATGTTATCGCCGCAGATCTCCTTGAGGGTGCGGATCTCATTCTCGATGTCATCCCATCTTTTGTCCTTGACCCAGCCGATGTTGATGACCATGTCGATCTCGTCCGCTCCGTTGTCGAGAGCGTCGCTGGTCTCAAACGCCTTTACAGCCGTCGTGTTATATCCGTTAGGGAATCCGATGACCGTGCAGATCTTGAGGTTGTTTCCGGCATAGTCCTTTGCCTGTGCCACATACCCCGGCGGGATGCAGACGCTGGCCGTCTCATACTTGATGCCGTCGTCGATGATCGCCTTGATGTCCTCCCATGTCGCTGTCTGAGCCAGCAGCGTATGGTCGCAGTATTTCAGGATTTCTTTTGTTTCCATTGTCAGACTCCTTTTATTGAAAAGGCGGAAGCAAAGCGCTCCCGCCTTTCATGTGAAACTTCTGGTATTATCTCATGCCCTTGTCGTAAGGTATTCCTTCTGCCTTAGGCGCTCTGGAGTTCTTGGATGTGAACGCAAGAACGATGATCGAGATTATGTAAGGCAGCATGTTGTATACCGTGCTCGGAAGGTTCATTGCCTTGAGGAACGGGATACCTGTGTATACGTTCGACAGCGCGCGGAAGAGTCCGAAGAGCAGTGCCGCGAGAGCGATGTTGGTCGGTTTCCACTGACCGAAGATCATTACGGCCAGAGCCAGGAAGCCGAAGCCCGCGACGCCCATCTCGAATTTCCACTCGGATACGCCGGCCGTGATGTACACGATACCGCCGAGTCCGCCGAGGAATCCTGAGATGAGGACGCCCGCCCAGCGCATCTTGTATACGTTGATACCTACGGAGTCAGCAGCCTGAGGGTTCTCGCCGCAGGCCATGAGCCTGAGACCGAATTTGGTCTTGTAGAGCAGGAACCACGAAAGTGCCAGCATGACTACCGCCATTACCATGAACCAGTTGAATTCGAAGCCTCCGAAGTATTTCAGGAAAGCTTTCTTCTCCTGGATGTACTGGATCGAGCTGGATACGTTGTCAGGGTTGATCGATGTGTTCATCGCCTTTACGAATACCGTAGCGGCAGCCGTAGCCAGCAGGTTCATCGCCGTACCGATCAGCGTCTGGTCAGCCTTGAAGTTGATGCAGGCGACGCCCAGCAGGCAGGAGTAGATCATTCCCACAAGAATCGCGAAAAGCGTGGTCGCAAGCACGATGACTATCTTTGAAGTCCCGGAAGGGAGCAGGAACATCGTTACGGCTCCGCCTAAAGCTCCCATTACCATGATACCTTCAAGACCCAGGTTGATAACGCCCGAGTGTTCCGAGAAGCATCCGCCTAATGCCACGAGGCAAAGTACAGAGGCGAATATGATAGTGTATTGCAGTAACAGTACCATTACTTCTCACCTCCTTCCGACTTAGCAGGAGCATCTGTGACAGGTACGTCGTTTACATTCGGACCTCCCTTGTCCTTCTTGCTTATCCAGTTGTTGATCGCGAACTTGAAGAACAGTACGAATCCGCACAGATAGATGATGATCGATGAGATCAGGTCAGATATCTGCGAAGGATATACCGACTTGTCGATGAGCGCTCCGCCGTCCGTGATGGACTGGATGAAGAACGACGCGAAGATCGTTCCGATCGGATGCAGGCCTCCCAGGAATGTAGCCGCGATGCCATTGAATCCCATCGTAGGCACTGAAGTCTGAGTGGTCGACCACTGCTGATATCCGGTGAGATAGAGGCACGCCGCTCCGATTCCGGCAAGAGCTCCGCCGATGGCCAGTGTCACGATTATGTTCTGTTTTTCTTTCATTCCCGCGTACTTTGCGGCTTCTTTGTTGAAACCGGTAGCGCGCAGTTCGTAGCCGAATTTCGTCTTTGTCAGGATCATCCAGATCAGGATCGCGAATATGATCGCGAGCGGGATCGCTATCGTTACCGTCCTGTTATTGGCAAAGAGCGCGTTGAGTCCGGCCGAAGGGATAAGCGAGCTTCCCGACACTTTCATGGTGTACGGGCTGGCTACTTCTTTTACGTGCTTTCCCGACAGCACCATGTTTGTCAGATACAGCATTATCCAGTTAAGCATGATGCCCGAGATTACCTCGTTTACGTTTCTGTACGCCTTGAGCGCGCCGGAGATGGCTCCGACCACAGCTCCCGCGATCGCCGCGAGGATCAGGCAGACCACCCAGTTGCAGTGCCACGCGATCGCCGCGTAGAGTCCGATGCAGGCACCGGCCTCATACTGGCCCGGGGCTCCGATATTGAACAGTCCTACCTTGTAGCAGAAGCAGATCGAAAGGGCGCACATCAGCAGCGGCGCCGTCTTGGCAAGCGTGTTGCCGAGAGCTTTCATCCTGGCCGGATGCGATGAACGGCTCAGGAAGTTTAGCAGGATCGTCTTGATCGCCGTGCCCGCGCCTGCCGGGTTGATCAGCAGGAGCACGATGTATCCGATCAGCAGTCCCAGAATGATACAGATCAGTGATGTCAGTATCGACTGGAAGGACGGATTCTTAATAAGCGGTTCTTTCTTTTTCATTACGCTTCCTCCTTCCTTGATGCTGTATCGATAACTTCAGATTCTTCGATCTCGCTGGTGTCCGCGTCGATGAAGACATTTCTCTTGGCGCCGGCCATGTACAGACCGAGCTCTTCGACTGTCGTCTTCTTAGGATCGAGTTCACCGACGATCTCGCCCTCGTACATTACGAGGATCCTGTCAGGTACGTTCATTACCTCTTCAAGTTCGAGTGAGATGAGCAGTACCGCTCTGCCGCGGTCTCTCTCAGCTATCAGCTGTCTGTGTACTCCCTCGATGGCTCCGACGTCCAGACCTCTGGTAGGCTGTACCGCTACCAGCAGCTTGTGCTCTTTATCGACCTCACGGGCGATGATGGCTTTCTGCTGGTTGCCGCCGGACATCGCTCTCGCGATGGTGATAGGTCCCTGTCCGGATCTTACGTCGAACTCCTTCTCCAGTCTCTCTGAGTAAGCGCGGATCTCAGGTCTCTTGAGGAAGCCGGCCTTTGATGTGAACTCTGACTGATAGTATCTCTGGAGTATCATGTTGTACTCGAGAGGATAGTCAAGCACGAGCCCGTGTTTGTGCCTGTCCTCAGGGATGTGGCTCATGTTCTTGCTTCTCTTGCGGATGGAATCGTGCGAGATATCCTCGCCGCAGAGAGTGATCTTGCCGTCGACGAGCGGTTCCATTCCGGTGAGTCCATATACGAACTCGGTCTGGCCGTTTCCGTCGATACCGGCGATACATACGATCTCGCCCTCGCGCACTGTAAAGCTCACGTTCTTGACCGCGTTGTTGGAGTGCATCTTGGAAGCGACTGTCATGTTCTCTACCTTGAGGATGACTTCTCCAGGATGTGCCGGCTCCTTGTCGACTACCATCTGTACGTCACGGCCTACCATCATGCGGCTGAGGTCTTCCTTTGTGACATCCGCGACATTGACCGTGCCGATGTACTTGCCGCGGCGGAGTACTGTGACTCTGTCCGCTACCGACATGATTTCGTTCAGCTTGTGCGAGATGAAGAGGATCGACTTGCCCTCAGCTCTGAGGTTTCTCATGATCTCCATGAGCTCATCGATCTCCTGCGGTGTAAGTACAGCGGTAGGTTCGTCAAAGATGAGGATCTCGTTGTCACGGAAGAGCATCTTGAGGATCTCTGTTCTCTGTTGCATTCCTACCGTGATGTCTTCGATCTTCGCGTCAGGATCGACCTGCAGTCCGTATTTTTCGGACAGCGCTTTTACCTTTGCTCTGGCCTCATCCATCTGAAGGACTCCGCTCTTGGTCTCCTCGACTCCGAGGATGATGTTCTCGAGTACGGTGAAGCACTGAACGAGCTTGAAGTGCTGGTGTACCATTCCGATGCCCAGGTCATTGGCATCGTTAGGGTTGTTGACCTTTACCTCCTTGCCGTCCTTTTTGATCACGCCTTCTTCAGCCTGGTACAAGCCGAACAGGACGGACATGAGGGTGGATTTACCGGCACCGTTTTCGCCAAGCAAGGCGTGTATCTCGCCCTTTCTCAGCTGCAAAGTGATGTTGTCATTTGCTATGATGCCGGGAAACCGTTTGGTGATGTTCACCATTTCTATGGCATAAGGTGCGTCCATAATACCGTTTCCCTCCATATGTGAAATAGCATAAACATATACATATTTATTATACAAAAAATCGATATAAAAGAGTACAGAAAAAAGGCGGTTCCATAAGGAATCGCCTTTATTTCCTGTGCGTTTTCAGAACTTGTTACTAGCCCTTGATAGCTCCCTGATCGTCTACCTTTACAGCAGTTGTTGCAGGAATAGCCTCGATGTCGTTCGAAACTGTTCTTGTTCCGTCGAAGAGCTCCTTAACGAGAGCCTGATAATCAGCCTCGCTGAATCCGTCGGTCCAAACTGTGGAAGCCGGCAGCTGTACGTAGTTCTCTTCCGGAGTCTCAGAAACGAGTCCGAGGTTCTGGATCTGGCCAGCGTACTCATCCCACTTGCCATCCTTGATAGCTCCGAGGAGTGTGTTGACTGTTGCGCCAAGACCCTTCATAGCCGATGTAACTGTCATGCCTTCGCCATAAGCTCCGTCGATCGTAGCAGCCTGGTCTACGTCAACGCCGATGACCTTGCCGCCAACCTTTGCAGCAGCCTCAGCAGCCGAGCTGTAGATTCCACCTCCGCAAGCGAATACGACTTCTGTGCCTGCGCCATACCATGTGTCCATAGCAGCTGTGATGTCAGCATCGCCGAAGAACTGTCCGCCATAGACATACTTGATCTCTACATCGGAGAGTCCGAGCTCGGAAGCAGCAGCATCTGCGCCCTGAACGAATCCATGTCCGTATCTCTGTACAGCAGGTACAGCCATTCCGCCGAGGAATCCGAGCTTTGTGAAGCCCATCTTGACTGCAGCGTAGCCAGCCATGTAGCCGGCATACTCTTCCTGATATACAGCGCTGTATACGTTTGATCCTTCGAAGTCTCTCTCTGCGCCTGTCGAGTCGTGAGTAAGGTCATACTCGGAAACGTCGAGGGCTACGAACTTAACTTCCGGATACATAGGAGCAACATCGAAGATCGCTGTAGCGAACGCGTATCCAGGCATTACGATTACGTTGTAGCCTTCTTCGATCGCTTCTTCCATTGAAGATTCACGATCTGCGTCAGCATCGGATGCAGGTTTCTTATATGTGAAGTCGATACCGTTCGACTCGCAGAATGCCTTGCATGCCTCATAAGTTGTCTGGTTGAAGGACTGGTCTGTGATGTCACCATAGTCAGTAACCATTGCTACCTTCATTGCGCCATCATCAGCTGCGCCTTCGTCACCACCGCCGCCCCCGCAAGCTGCAAATGAGAATACCATCAGAGCCGCGAGGAGTAATACAAGAAATTTCTTCATCTTAATCCTCCTAAAGTACTTTAGATTAAAATAGTGAACCTTGGGATCCGTCGATCCCTACGCGATAATTATAGCCTAACAGCTGCTAAAACAAAAACCTTTTTATCAAAAAAATGCTTCCCTTTCCGGCCTCAAAAAGTCCTTATTCAGCCCTTTGTATTTTCTTCATATATCCCGAATTATGTAGTAAAATTAGGCATGACCCAAGGAGGTTTTTTATGGCCAAGTTATACTTTAAATACGGAGCGATGGGCTCATCCAAGTCCGCTCAGGCTCTTACCACAAAGTTCAATTATGAAGAAAAAGGCATGACCGTATGGCTGATCAAGCCGGGCACCGACACGCGGGACGGCGCGGACATAATCAGGAGCCGCATCGGCCTTCAGCAGCAGGCTCAGGTCATACACCCGGATGAAGATATCATAGCAGCCTATCACGCGGCAGGCGACTACGATGTCATCATCGCTGATGAAGCGCAGTTCCTGACACCTGAACAGATCGATGGACTAAGATGGCTAGTCGATGAGAAGAACATCCCTGTTCTCTGCTTCGGCCTCAGGACCGACTTCCTCACGCACTTCTTTCCGGGAGCCAAAAGGCTCATGGAACTTGCCGACTCCATCACCGAGATCAAAACTATATGCGAGTGCGGACGCAAGGCGACCGTTAACGCGAGGTTCGATGACAATGGCAGGATAATCACCGAAGGCGACCAGGTAGTGCTTGGAGGCAACGACAGATATACAGCCATGTGCCATAAGTGCTGGAAGCAGCGCATCAAAGAGCAGCAAGGCCAGTAAATACGTAAAACAGCCTCTATTTATAATTGTTTTATAAATTTCTTAATAAAGTTATGGATAATAAAGATTATGTAGTAGTGATCGGAGCCGCCAACATCGACATAGGCGGCACTCCATATAAGCCGCTCATTCCGGGCGACTCCAATCCGGGAGTCATAAGGATGAGTTACGGAGGCGTGGGCAGAAACATAGCCCATAATCTTTCCCTTCTCGGAGTAAAAGTCGAATTCATCACCGCGATCGGAGATGACACCCTCGGCAAAGAAATGCTGGAGAGATGCGAAGCTATAGGCATGGACACGAGCCTCTCGCTCATAGTGCCTGAAGCATCTACCTCCACATACCTCTTCATCAACGACGATGACGGTGAGATGAGCCTCGCCCTGTCGCACGTCGACATAGTGAAGCACATCACGCCTGAATACATAGAGTCGCTAAGCGACGTCATTAATTCCGCAGCCGTAGTGATCGCCGACTGTAATCTGACTCAGGAGACCTTTCTCAAAATAAAAGAAATCTGCAAGGTACCTCTGTACATGGATACGGTATCGGTCTCTCAGGCTGACAAGATCAAAGGTCATCTGGACGGAATAGACACTCTCAAGCCGAATCTTCTCGAGGCCGAGTTCCTGACCGACATGATAATTGAGACTGACTACGACTGTCTCGAAGCAGCCAAGGCTCTGATAGACCAGGGTGTCAGAAGAGTGTTTATTTCTCTTGGTCCTAACGGAATGATCGCGGCAGACAAGGATCATACTTTGATGGCAGACAGATATCCCGCTGACGTAAAGTGCACGACCGGAGCAGGAGACTCCGCGATGGCGGCCATAATCTGGTCATCTCTTAAAGACGGCGGAGACGGACTGGAAGCACCTGTAAAAGCAGCGAACGCCGCAGCCTCCGCAACCATATCCGTGGATCCTACGATACATCCTGCCATGAGCAGCGAGCTGATAGAAAAAATGCTTGATGATCATGAAGTGGAAATTAAAGAAGTCAAATACATGAAATAGCATCACTCGATAAATCATCTGAAAAATCGACAGATGACTGCCAATAATAAACTGATAGCAATTAGAAGGAGATATTTCTATGAATAAATACCTTGATATTAGTAAAGAAGTTAAAGAAGCTCTGGATGCCGGCAAGCCGGTAGTTGCACTTGAGTCAACCATCATCTCGCACGGCATGCCTTATCCTCAGAACGTGGAGACAGCGCTTGCGGTAGAACAGATAGTAAGAGAAAACGGCGCAGTGCCTGCGACCATTGCAATAATAGGAGGCAGACTCAAAGCCGGACTCACACCGGATGAGATTGAGTACTTCGGAAAGAAAGGCCCTGAGATCACAAAAGCTTCGAGACGTGACCTTGCAATGCTTTGCGCTAAGGGTGAAGACGGAGCCTGCACAGTTACTACTACCATGATGATAGCTCACATGGCAGGTATCAATATCTTCGCGACCGGCGGCATAGGCGGGGTCCACAGAGGTGCCGAGGTCACAATGGATATAAGCGCAGACCTTGAAGAGCTTGCACAGACACCTGTCATGGTCATCTGCGCAGGATGTAAATCCATTCTGGATATAGGTCTAACTCTGGAATATCTCGAAACAAAGGGAGTCCCTGTCATTGGAATGGGTACTGAAGATATGCCTGCTTTCTATACCACAAAGAGCGGATTCAATGTGGATTATAAAGTTGATTCTCCGGCCGAGCTGGCTCATTTCTTTAAAACTCACATGGAGCTCGGCATGAAAGGAGGCATTCTGGTAGGCAATCCTATACCTGAAGAATATGCTATGGATCCGGATATAATTAATCCGGCAATAATCCAGGCTGTAGATGAATGTGTAAAACAGGGAATAAAAGGAAAAGAGACCACCCCATTTCTTCTGGCAAGAGTAAAAGAACTCACAGGAGGAGACAGCCTCGATTCAAACATCCAGCTTGTATTCAATAACGCAAAAGTCGCAGCACAAACCGCATGTGAATTATGTAAATAAAAATATGTTATACATATTAAAAATGCAGCCATAAGGCTGCATTTTTTTAATTCATTCTGATTGGCAGGATCAGATATGTGTATTTATCGCCTTTTAATGGCTTTATGATTGCCGGGCTTACACTGTCTTTGAAGTTGATGTTTATTTCTTCATCTTCAATGACACTGAGAGCATCCTTTAAATATCTTGAATTGATTCCTATATTCAATTCTTCTCCATCATTTATGACTTCTACCTTTTCTTCAATATTTCCCTCTTCATTCAGAGAAGTGATATATATCATATCTTTTCCAATATTGAATCTTATAAGGTTATTATTCTGAACTGATGCCAGGAGTGATGCTCTTTCAGTACTCTTCAAAAGATCATCTTTTTTAACTCTTACATTGATGTTTCCTTCTTTATTAAGGATCCTTTCATAATCAATGAATTTTCCTGAATAAGTATTGATGATTACTTTGTTATTATCAAACTTCATCACAACTTTATTATCTATGATTTCAAAACTCATCTTTGAATCACCATCATCATCAATGAATTTTGATACTTCAATAATAAGCTTAGCCGGAATGATAACATTTACATTTTCCTTATTATCAACATCTATCTGATAAGTAGCTATCCTGTAAGGATCAACTCCTACCATTTTCATTTTTCCATCCTTGATCTCAAGAAGTACTCCTGTGATGATCCTATTGAATTCATCTGTTGATGCACTGAAAGCAGTCTTTTTAATAAGTTTCTTTACATCTTCTTTATCCAGATAGAAAACTCTTTCACCTTCATCAAGTCTGATTTTCGGATAATCATCTCCTCTGAAACATATGATTTCAGAATTGGATCCTCCGCTCTTTATATTTATTTTTAATTTTTCATTATCATAATCTATCATCATGTCTTCTTCAGGAAGCTTTGCAATGATAGCGCTGAAAAGCTTGGCAGGTACTACAAATTCACAGATACCATCTGTTTTTACATTAATGACTGTTTCAGTCGTCATGTTTGTATCTGTAGAAGTAAGTTTCATTTTATTATCTTCTGCATTGATAAGAATTCCTTCCAATATATTTGATGTAGTTCTTACCGGAACAGAATGAGAAACGTTATTCAAAGCTTTATTTAATTCTGTTCTGTTGCAATAGATTTTCATGTCTTATCCTTTCGTCTTTACCTTGCCGCTGCGCTTATATTTATATATTAGATATTAGTATTAATAGTAAGCCTTGTTGATAATGTGGATAACTCCTGAATAACTTGATTTTTGAAGCTTTATCAAAAATTTTTAAAGTTGAAAATGATATTAAAAAACTGTTTATCTAATGTTGATTATTATTTGTATACGATTTTCAACTGATTAATAAATGAAATTATATCTTCCTGGCTTGCAGTTTTGCCTTTATAGTTTCTATATTTTCATAAAGTATCTCATCATACTTAAGCTGATCTTCTATTTTTTCAATGGCATGTATTACAGTTGAATAATGTCTGTCACCAAACAGCTTTCCTATCTTAGGAAGAGAAAGATCAGTTTCTGTTCTGCAAAGATACATCGCAACCTGTCTTGGCAGAGTTATTTCAGCATTTCTCTTTGGAGAATCCATATCCGCTATCTTTATTTTATAGTGATTAGCTACTATGGATCTTATTCTCTCAGGAGCAACAGCCTGCTCATTATCTTTAATGATATCTTTCAGTATACTCCTGGCGTTATCCACAGTTATTGGTTCATTCAGAAGCTGCGAAAGACCGACTACCCTGTTATATGCTCCTTCAAGTTCACGAATATTATCTTTTACCTGATCTGAAATAAGATTGAGTACATCACTTACTTCAGGGGTTATTTCAATATCCGATTTTTCAGCAAGATTTCTTAAAATAGCTACTCTTGTCTCATAATCAGGAGGCTGGATATCCGCTATCATGTTCCAGCTGAATCTTGTACGCAGTCTTTCATCAAGACCTTTGAGACTTACCGGCGGACAGTCACTTGTAATTACTATCTGCTTATTGTTCTGATAAAGAGCTTCAAAAGTATGGAAGAATTCTTCCTGAGTCGCCTCTTTTCCTTCAAGAAACTGGATATCGTCTATTAGAAGTACATCAAGTTTGCGGTATTTATTTCTGAAAGTTCTGGTCTTATTATCGTTGATCGCGGTGATAAGTTCGTTTGTGAACATTTCTGCGGACACATAAAGCACCTTGGTTTCAGGATTATTGCGGATTATCTGTACTCCGATAGCCTGCATCAGGTGCGTTTTGCCGAGTCCGGATCCACCATATATAAACAAAGGATTATAGATATCTCCAGGGGATTCAGCTACCGCGACTGAAACAGCATGAGCATACTTATTTGAATTACCGACTACGAAATTCTCAAAATTAAAACGCGGATTGAAGAGTTTCTCCTGATTCAGAGTATTCTTCATCTTTGTTGTATCGATTTTGCTTATCTCATAATCCTTATCGCTTTTGATCACCACGCGGAACGGTTTATCCGTGCTGCTGTTGATGGCATTTTCGATCTGAGTAAGATAGTGATCGTTGATATGTGTAATAAGACGCGGCTGATCAGGCCACGCAAGATAAACAATACCTGCCTCTTCCTCTATGTGATGTATCTTTAGAGGAGCCAGCCAGGTATTGTAACTCAGTGTCGTATTATTATCTTTAAGAAAATTGAGGGTCGTCCCCCATATCTTGTTCTTATCCACGGTTACTCTCCATACGGTTGTAAACCAATTTTACTCAAAGTTTTCCACATATGCAAAGGGTAAAATAGCATTAAAAACAGGTATTTCAGGCTGTTCAAAAAATAAGTTTTCCACATATTGTTGATAAAACTGTGAACAACCATAAGGCTACACTACATATTGTGTATAACCCCATTTTTGGACATTTTGTATTTAATTTAGACATACATGAGAAAAATTCCACAGGTCCCTTAATTACTGCATTTCCTTGACTTGCGAATGTTTGTAGATTATAATTTCACGGTCTATGTGCCCATGGAATTCAGAGGGCACACGAATAAATTACTTACAATAATATATAAACAGAACAGGAGAATGAAATGAAGAGGACATATCAGCCTAAGAAGAGACAGAGACTTAAGGAACACGGATTCCGTAAGAGAATGGCCACAGCCAACGGCCGCAAGGTGCTCAAGAGAAGAAGAGCGAGAGGCAGAAAATCTCTTACAGTTTAATTGTTTGATTGGAACGGTGTCCGGATGAGAGATCGCAGCGAACTTACATTGCGCAATCAGAGGGACTTTGCCAGGATATACAAGCAAGGCAAGTCCAAAGGCGGCAGGTTTACGGTGATCCTGTACAGAAAGAACGGACTGGATATCACAAGGACCGCGTTTGTGTCGAGCCGCAAGGTCGGCAATTCGGTGGAAAGAAACAGATCCCGCAGACTCATGAGAGAGTCTTACAGGGCGCTTGCGCCTATGGTCAGGAGCGGGTACGATGTGATCTTTGTGGCACGCAATACTATCAACGGACGCGGTGAAGCTGAGGTCGAGAAAAGCATAAGAAAGACGCTTGCGGACTGCGGACTCCTGGAGGACAGCCGTAATAACAATGAAAAGTAAGAAATCAATAAGCCAAAGAATATTGATAGCCTTTGTAAGGGCATACCAGCTGGGCATCTCTCCGTACATCGGAGCTCATTGCCGCTATACGCCGACATGCAGCGCGTATTTCATACAGGCAGTAGAGAAGTACGGAGCGCTCAAAGGCAGCTGGCTGGGTATCAAAAGGATACTCAGGTGTCACCCGGGCCATCCGGGAGGATACGATCCCGTACCATAAGGCAAAACACAGTAATCAACCACAAGAACGGAGAATTAAATGGGAATAGTTGCAAAACCTATCGGATATCTGCTTGCGCTGATATACAAACTGGTAGGCAATTACGGAATCTCGCTCATCATACTCACAGTCATCGTTAAGCTGGCTCTGTATCCGCTCTATGCAAAGCAGATCAGGTCGACAGCAGACATGTCAGACATGTCCGAAAAGGCCAAGGAGATCCAGAACAGATACGCCAACGACAAAGAGAAGATGAATGAAGAGATGCAGAAGCTGTACGCTGAGACCGGATTCAATCCGATGAGCGGCTGCCTTCCAATGCTTATCCAGTTCCCTATCATCATGGGACTGTTCGCACTCCTCAGAAATCCGATGAAGTACATGCCGTCCGATCCTGCGCTGATGTTCGCGAACCACGAGTCTTTCCTCTGGATCAAGGACCTCGCTCAGCCGGACCTCATAATATTGCCTATAGCCGCAGGCCTCGCCACGTTCTTCGCGTTCAGCATGAACAGCGCGATGACCATGCAGCAGCCGGGAGCAAATCCGGGACAGCAGAAGGCAATGAACGCGATCATGAAATACTTCTTCCCGCTGAGCATCCTCTGGCTCGCAAGATCGTATCCGGCAGGACTCGCGATCTACTGGGCCGGCGGTCAGTTCATGCAGATCTTCTTTAACCTCAGGATCAATAAGATCAGAGAAGAAATGAAAGTTGAGAAAGAAAAGAAGAAACTGCTGGAGAGAGCCGAGAAGGAGCTTGCAAGGAAGAAGAGAGCAAGAATGAAAGGAAGTTATTAATAGATGAGATCTTCAGAAAAATGGGGAGTCGATGTAGAGACTGCAGTGGATCTCGCGCTTAAAGAACTCAGGATCAGCAGGGACGAAGCAGAGATAGAAGTCCTTGAGGAATCCTCCAATGGATTCCTTGGTATCGGTTCCAAACTGGCAAGAGTAAGAGTGACGGCCAAGGAAGCTGAACCGCAGACAAGAGAGAAAGCTACATTCGACGACATAGACGCGATCCTCGCAGGGCTGCCGGAGAATTCGGCGCAGAAACTGCCTGACGAGGTCAGAGCGGAATACGACAAGTTCGAAGCAGAAGAAAGGGAAGACGCAAGAGCAAGAGAAAAGGCCCGCAGCAAAGAGAAGAGCCGCAGTAAATCTAAGAAGAGATACAGCCTGTCGCTTGAAGACACTATGCTGTATGAAGTCAAGAAGCTGGATCCCGCAAAGGATCATCCGCTTGAGAAGTTCCTCAGGGACATCGCGGAGCAGATGGGCGTCGACCTCGACTTCAGCGTGAAAGCCGGCGATGAGCTGGTATTTGTAGAGATCACCGGCAAGGACACCGGAACCATAATCGGCAAGAGGGGATCGACCCTCGACGCAGTCCAGTGCCTCGCAAGCTACGTGGTCAACAAGGACTCCGACAAGTACATCAGGGTCATCCTCGATGCGGAGAACTACAGAGCCAAGAGAGAAAAGACACTCGTCAACCTTGCTAACCGCCTGGCAGGCAAGGTCGAGAGGACAGGAAGACCGACGACACTCGAGCCAATGAATCCTTACGAAAGAAAGGTGATACACTGCACACTGCAGAACCACCCGAGCGTAAAGACAAGGAGCGAGGGCAAGGATCCTTACCGCAAGGTCATAATCGAGACCAAGTAAAAAATGCAAATGAAAAGAGCGTTCCTTTCGGAACGCTCTTTTATTGCTTAAGCTTAATTTCCGCTCGAGTCCGCCGGCGCGTCTGCCGATGTAAACGTCTTTGACACAACGACCTCATCGCCCCATGTATAGTTGACGACTGTGGTTATGCCCGCGATGCCGGATGCGTCTTCTATGCTCTTCGCGATGCCGCCGAATGTGCCGCCCGCCGAGTCAAGAGCGCTCTGGAGCGCAGCCTGGATCTCCTCGCTATGTGCGAGTTCTTCGGTATAACCCTCCATCGTGGAAAGATCGAATGTGTAGATGATGGCGTTTTCCTTGATCTCAACAAGAACGTTGGAATCGTTCATGGCGCTGTCGATAGCGCTCTGTACTTCCGCGTCATCCTTGACGTATTTCTCCAGCGTCATAGGTTCTTCAGGTGTGCTGCCGCCGCCGCCGCAAGAAGCCATGATCATGGTCATGCCTACCAGCATGGCGAGAAGAACGAGTAATACCTTCTTTTTCATTAGTGGTCCCTCCTTTTTAGTTACCGCCTGAGCCGCTGGCCATTCCGCCAAACAGGCTGTTGAGCAGACCGCCGCTTTCTTCTTCATCATCGCTGCCGCTGTTGAGGCTGTTGCTCTTATAGCCGCTGTCATCAGTGTCAGTGGTGGTGCTGCCGTTGTTATCGTATGTACTGTTGCTGTTGTTGTCTTTATCGTTGTTGCCGTAGCGTTTCTTGGCTTCCTCAGCCTCCTTCAGAGCAGCTTCAAGCTCCTTCTCAGCCTTTGTCTGCACCTTGTCGACGTCCTTTACGAAGTCGCTGATGATCTCATAGACTTCCTTGCGGGTCTTCGCGGTCTCAAGATCTTTCTTTGCTTCATCGATGTAGCCCTGGATGATGCCCTGCTCGGCAGTGTCATAATCTGAGACATCCACGTTTTCTACAGCTTTGAGCGCGTCGCGCGAAGCCATCTTGCCGTCAAGTATCCTGTAGCCATAAGCTCCGCCTACAGCCGAAGCGATCATGAGAATGAGCACAAGCAGAAACTTTGCTCCAAATCCGCCCTTTTTGTTGTTCATAGTATTTTCTCCGAATTAATCAAATGATTGAAAATAATGTATCAGATGTGAAAAGTATACCATATTATAAGGCATATTCGCTTCTAATATTTATCCACGCGCGTCACAGAACCCTCTTCTATACGGAACAGGGTGCCGCCGCGAAGATCTCTAATGACCTCATCGTTCAGCTCGGCCGATGTGATGAAGAGCTGCACGTCGTCTATCTCGCTCACTAGGAACTTCTGCCTGTCGAGGTCGAGCTCCGAGAGCACGTCGTCAAGAAGAAGCACCGGCGGTTCATCAAGCATCTGCCTGGCTATCCTTATCTCCGCCAGCTTTAGAGAAAGAGCTATCGTTCTCTGCTGTCCCTGCGAGCCGTACTTTCTGGCATCCTTTCCGTTGATATAAAACTCTATGTCATCACGGTGCGGGCCGATGCTGGCGTAGCCGTTATATATGTCGCGGTCACGGTTGTGGTAGATCTGGCTGAAGAGTATCTCGCGCCCTTCAGGCCCTGTCACGAAGTCGCAGGTCGTCTTGTATTCTATCTTAAGATCTTCTCTGCCGCCTGATATCTTGTGCATTATCTCGCCGGCCTCGCTGCTCAGCATCTCGACGAATTCCTTGCGGAACCTGATGATCTCATAGCCCGAGTCGGCCAGCTGGCGGTCGTAGATGTCCATCATCTCCTCATTGAACCTGCGGCTGTTGTCGTAAGGACTGCGCTCGTCCGCGGCGGCCGCGCCGCTTTGCAGATCGTTGAGGCTCAGGTTGTCCGCGCGGGTAAATGTCTTCTTCTTTACATTGATATAGCCCTTCAGCAGCGCGTTCTTCTCCCTGAGCGCCTCGTTGTAGCGCTTTAAAGCGTCGTAGTACATCGGCCTCATCTGCGAGAGCTCGCGGTTGATGAAGTTGCGGCGCCTGTCCGGGCTGTCCTTTATGATGCGAAGGTCGTCCGGAGAGAAGATGATGACCACGACGTTGTTCAGAAGCTCGGTGGTCTTGCGTATAACCTTACCGTCTTTCTTTATCATCTTCTTGCCGTCGGATCTCAGAACTATGTTGATGTTCTTGTCGATATCTTCCGAAGTGATATACGTGCTTACCCTGCCCTGGGACTCGCCAAAGCTTATGAGATCCGCCGAATTGGACGTGCGGAAAGACTTGGCGAAAGCGGTCAGGTAGATCGCCTCGATGAGATTGGTCTTGCCCTGGGCGTTCTCGCCCACGATAATATTGCGGCTGTCGTCAAAGTCGAGCTCGAGGCGTTTATAGTTTCTGAAGTTTTCCAAAATTATGCTGTTTATCTTCATGCGTCTATTATTGCACAGTTTTGACGTGCAAAATAGACTTTTTAAAATGCATTTCTGACAGTTTTTTCGAACGTTTTTGGCTGCTTAAAAACACTGTATTTTTTGCGGACGCTGAAGAACAGCATTTGCAAGGCTTTCGGGCGATCGATGTCGGATTTGGGGCGAAAATTTGCGATTTAAGGGATTTTTTTGAAAATACAAGATGTTGTGGTAAAACTTGCAATAAAATCGCTTATATGGTAAAATACGGGCGAACACACAAGAGGGATACAATGCCCGTTTTTTAATGCGGCACACTGATTTCAAGAGATACAAAACGACAAAAAATTCATTTAAGAAGGGAAAAGATAATGGCCCAGAAACAGGAATACGGCGCGAGTCAGATAGAGGTTCTGGAAGGTCTTAAGCCGGTAAGGCTCAGACCGGGTATGTACATCGGAAGTACGGGCCCGGCGGGACTCCACCATCTCGTATATGAGATAGTAGACAACTCTGTCGACGAAGCGCTGGCAGGATTTTGCAAAAACATAACGGTCAGCATAGAGCAGGACAACTCCATCATCGTATCCGATGACGGACGCGGAATGCCGGTCGACATCCATCCTAAGATGGGAGTACCGGCGGTAGAGGTCATCCATACTCAGCTGCATGCCGGCGGTAAGTTCGGCGGCGGAGGATACAAGGTGTCCGGCGGTCTGCACGGCGTAGGCGCGTCTGTAGTTAACGCGCTCTCAACTCACATGGTAGTGCAGGTAAGGCGTGACAATAAGATCTACGAGCAGGAGTACTTCAAGGGCGAGAAAGCCACGAAGCTGAAAGTAGTCGGCGAGTACAAGACCGGAAAGACAGGTTCAAAGACCCAGTTCTGGCCGGATCCTGAGATCTTCGACGAGACAGTCTACGATTACGGCACGCTTCAGCGCAGGCTCCGCGAGATGGCCTTCCTCAATAAAGGTCTCTCGATCGACCTCGTTGACAAAAGGACGAGCCCGCAGACCAAGGATCACTTCTGCTTCGAAGGCGGCATCAAGGAGTTCGTCGAATACCTCAACCACAACAAGGATGCCATCAACCCGACCATCTTCTACTATGAGACGGAGAAGAAGGGATACTCGGTAGAGGTGGCGCTGCAGTACACCGACAGATACAGCGAGAACATCCTCAGCTTTGCCAACAATATCCACACCAACGAGGGCGGATTCCACGAAGTCGGATTCAAGTCCGCGCTCACAAGGACCATCAACGACTACGCGAAGCGCAACAAGTTCATCAAGGAGAACGAGGACGCTCTGCTGGGCGATGACGTAAGAGAAGGTCTGACGGCTGTCGTTTCGGTCAAGCTGACCAACCCGCAGTTTGAGGGCCAGACAAAGGCCAAGCTCGGTAACGCCGAGGTGAAGGGCTTCGTTGAGACCAACACCACAGAGCAGCTGACATACTTCCTGGAGGAGAACCCTAAGCAGGCGAGAGTCATCATCGACAAGTGTCTCAAGGCCCAGCGCGCCAGAGAGGCCGCGAGAAAAGCCAGGGAGATCACGCGTAAGACATCGGTACTTGAGACCACATCGCTTCCGGGCAAGCTGGCCGACTGCTCCGAGAAGGACCCGGCACTCAGCGAGATCTTCCTCGTAGAGGGAGACTCCGCGGGCGGCTCCGCAAAGCAGGGGCGCGACAGAAAGCGCCAGGCAGTGCTTCCGCTGAGAGGTAAGATCCTCAACGTTGAGAAGGCAAGGCTCGACAGAGTGCTGAGCAGTGAAGAGATCAAGAACATGATCACCGCCTTTGGCTGCAACGTCGGAAAGGACTTCGACATCGACAAGCTGCGCTACCACAAGATCATCATAATGACCGATGCTGATGTTGACGGAGCGCACATCAGGACGCTTCTGCTGACATTCTTCTTCAGATACATGACGCCGCTGGTAGAAGGCGGTTACGTGTACGCTGCCCAGCCGCCGCTTTTCAGAGTAAAGCAGGGCAAGCAGGTATGGTACACATACTCAGATGCCGAGCAGGAAAAGCTTCTGGCAGAGCTGAAAGGCAAGGGAAGCAGCAACAAGATAGAGATCCAGCGCTATAAGGGTCTCGGAGAGATGGACTTCAACCAGCTGTGGGAGACAACCATGGACTACGACCACCGCACGCTGGTGCGCATAACCGTAGAGGACGCGCAGGCGGCCGACGAGATCTTCACCACTCTGATGGGCGACAAGGTCCCGCCTAGAAAACAGTTCATCGAAGAGAACGCAAGATACGTAAAGAACTTAGATATATAGTAAGGAGAGAAGATGGCAAATCTACTCGACAACAGCACAATAATCGAGCACGAAATATATGATGAGATGAAAAACTCGTACATCGACTACGCGATGAGCGTAATCGTAGGACGTGCTCTTCCGGACGTGCGCGACGGACTCAAGCCGGTACACAGGCGTATCCTGTACGGCATGCACTCCCTCGGCATCACACCGGACAAACCGCATAAAAAGTCGGCGCGTATCGTCGGCGAGGTAATGGGTAAATACCACCCGCACGGGGACTCTTCCATCTACGACGCGATGGTCAAGATGGCTCAGGACTTCTCGACACGCTATCCGCTGGTTGACGGACACGGAAACTTCGGTTCGGTCGACGGCGACGGAGCAGCGGCTTCGAGATACACCGAGGCAAGGATGTCACCGTTCTCGCTGCAGATGGTACGCGACATCGAAAAAGACACCGTCGATTTCATGGACAACTACGACGGTGAAGAGCAGGAACCTGAAGTACTCCCATCGAGAGTACCTAACCTGCTTATCAACGGATCCAACGGTATCGCGGTCGGTATGGCCACGTCGATCCCGCCTCATAACCTGGGCGAGACCATCGATGCCTGCGTCAAGCTGATAGACGAGCCTGAAGCTTCGATCGCAGACCTGGCCCGCATCATCAAGGGACCGGACTTCCCGACAGGAGCCATAATCCTCGGCAAGCAGGCAGCCCGCGAAGCCTACATGACAGGCCAGGGCAAGGTCAATGTCAGATCCGTCTGCGAGATCGAAGAGGACAAGAAGGGACGCATGCGCATCATCGTCAGCGAGATCCCGTTCCAGGTCAACAAGGCAAGACTCATCGAGTCGATGGCCGACCTCGTTAAGGAAAAGAAGGTAGAGGGTATCTCGGCGATCCGCGACGAGTCGAACCGCGAGGGCACGCGCATAGTCATAGAGCTCAAGAAGGATACCAATCCTAATGTCATCCTCAACAGGCTCTACAAGCACACCGCCCTTCAGACGTCATTCAGCATGATAATGCTGGCGCTGGTGGACGGTGAGCCTAAGATCCTCAACCTGAAGCAGATACTCGAGGAGTACCTGAAGCATCAGAAGATAGTAGTCACAAGAAGGACGCGCTTCGACCTCGCAAAAGCTGAGGCCAGGGCCCACATCTTAGAGGGACTCATCATAGCGCTCGACAATATTGATGAAGTCATCACGACCATCCGCTCGGCATACAACGACGCCAAGGAAAAGCTGATGATAAGATTCGGACTCTCCGAGATCCAGGCACAAGCCATACTCGACATGAGGCTTGCCAAGCTGCAGGGACTTGAGCGCGAGAAGATCGAGAACGAGTACAACGAGCTCCTCAAGAAGATCGCGTACTACAAGAGCCTGCTGGCTGATGAGCACAAGCTGATGGGAGTCATCAAGGACGAGCTGCTCGAGATCAAGGACAAGTGGGGTGACCCGCGCCGCACCAAGATCGTTGCCGATGAGGGCGAGCTTGATGAAGAGGCGCTGATAGATGAAGAGGATGTCGCCATCACACTGACGCACCTCGGATACGTCAAGAGAGTCCCGGCTGACACCTACAAGGCGCAGCGCCGCGGAGGCAAGGGCATAGTCGGGCTGACGACAAGAGAGAGCGACTTTGTACGAGACCTCATCATCACCAGCACGCACGACTACCTGATGTTCTTCACCGACATGGGACGCGTCTACAAGATCAAGGCTTACGAGATACCGGAAGCAAGCAGGACAGCCAAGGGCACGCCTGTCATCAACTTCCTCAACCTCAACAGCACAGAGCGCGTAACGGCCATGATCCCTGTCAGAGAGTTCAAGCCAAACGAATGCCTCGTGATGGTCACCAAGCAGGGAACCATCAAGAAGACGCCGATGACAGAGTTCGACACCAACCGCAAGGCCGGCCTCATAGCCATCACGCTCAAGGAAGGCGACAAGCTTATAAGCGTAGCGCTTGCAAGCGGCAAGGAGAACGTGCTGGTAGTCACCAAGCAGGGCAAGGCGATCGCCTTCAGCGAAGACGACGTCAGACCGATGGGCCGTAACGCCGGCGGAGTCAGAGCGATACTCCTGGAGAAGGGCGATGAAGTCGTCTCCATGGAACTCGACATCGATCAGACACGCAAGATGCTGGTCATCACAGAGAACGGCTTCGGAAAGCGCACGCCGCTCGATGAGTACAGACTGCAGGCCAGAGGCGGCAAGGGCGTAGCGACATACGACAAGACCAAGTTCAGCAAGACCGGACTGCTTGTGGGAGCGACACTGGTAAGCGAAGACGACGAAGTCATGGTGATCAACTCCAACGGAGTCATCATCAGGATCCGTGCCGACGAAGTCAGCACGCTTGGCCGCACTACGCAGGGCGTCAAGATCATGAAGGTCGAGAAGGGCAACCGCATCGTATCCTTCGCGAAGGTGGTCGATGAGGACTCAGCCCAGAAACCGAGCACTGACACGCCAAAGGATCCAAACGTAGGAGCCGACGGCAACGAGCAGCTGACACTGGTGTAAAGGAATAAGAAAAAGAGTAAAAGCTTCGGCTGAAAAAGCCGGAGCTTTTTCTTATTTCCGGAGGATTCAGTATGGTAATATGAGCAATGAGGAGTGAAAGGCTGTTGTAACGCATTAAAGCAATGAAGAAGAATAATATCAGGCTTTTATTAATAGTTGCGCTGCTGATCGCGTTAGCTGCGGTTTCCTTTGGAATTGCCCATTCGAATAAAGCGAAAGCTGAAGGGCAGAAGAAGCAGACTGCGGAAGCGGTAACTGAGCAGACGGAGCAGCAGGCAGAGGAAGAGACAGGCCCTCTTGCGACAGTTTTCTTTGCCTCGGATTACCAGCCTGAAGCGGGCTTCGATAAACCGGCAGACACATTGAGAGCTTTGCTCAAGACAGCAAAGACGGACGGCAAGACCATAGACAGGATAGTCATCTGCGGCGACTATACGAATGACAGAGTTCTGCATGATTACCAGCTGAGCCCGGACGAATCCATCGAAGAGATACGAGGGATCGCAAAGGAAGAGCTTCCGGGAGTGAGCGATGATGACATGATCTTTGTGCAGGGCAATCACGACAGACTGACTGAGCAGATAACAGAAAGCGGTCTGCATGATGAAGGCGACTACCTGATTTACGTACTCAATACCGAAGAGGATTTTCCATGGAAGCAGGGAAAGAAATCCGGTTGTTTGGCAAAGGTCACGAAGTCATCAGAGGCCATGAAAGAATGCTTTGATGATTTGATACGGAAAGGGGAGACAAGGCCGGTCATCATAGCAGGACATGTACCACTGCACTTTACCGCAAGGACTTCTTCAAAACATTCGACAGGAGACAATTTGTATTCATCGCTCATCTTCGATGTGGTGAATGAAGCGGCAGGGTCGCTGGACATAGTCTATATGTATGGGCACAACCATTCAAAGGGATGGGACTGCTACATGGGAGGAAGCAGTGTCTTCAAGACAGCCGGCGATACCATTCTCATACCGTCATTCAACGAATACAAGATAGATACGGACACGTACTCGGAGGAAACGCTCCGCTTCACATATCTCAACGCAGGCTACACCGGATACTATATGAACTGTGCGGCCTCGCAATACGATGAGGGCGATCCGGACAAATACGCGGCTGCCGACACGACACTTACGGGAACGGTCCTGCAGATCTACACAGACAGAATGGTAATTACGAGGTATGATGCAAACGGTCCGCATGTGCTGGGACATGCAGGCGCAGGCGATCCGTACAAGGGAGGCATAGATAAAGACCTCATATCTGAGGATAATTACAGCAAAGAGACTCAGAGTCCGTTTACTATCGAAAGGGATTAAGATAAACTATAAGAACAGAATTGCGTATATTATAAGGAGATATTTCAGGATGAAGACTTTGCTTACCGGCGGTGCCGGATATATAGGATCACATACTGCAGTAGCCATGCTGGAAGCGGGACACGAGGTCGCAGTCGTGGATAATTACGTCAACAGCTCGGCAGAGGCGATATCGCGGGTAGAGAAGATAACGGGAAAAAAAGTGTCGCTCTACGAGGCAGATGTTGCTGACAAAGAGAGCATGATGGAGATCCTCAGCGCGGAGATGCCTGACTGCATAATCCACTTTGCGGGACTCAAGGCAGTCGGCGAATCGGTGGCGATGCCGGTGGAATATTACAGGAATAATATAGACACGACGCTGACTCTTCTTGAATGCATGAGAGAACTGGGGCTTTCCAATATAGTATTCTCCAGTTCCGCTACCGTTTACGGAGAAGACCACATCCCTCCGTTCACTGAGGACGCGACAAAGGGCATGTGCACCAATCCGTATGGCTGGACCAAGTGGATGCAGGAGCAGATGCTGACAGACGCGCAGTTCTCAAGCGAGGCTTCGGACGGGAGCGCCAACACAGCCAATGGCTGGAGGACTCCTCTGTCGGTGGTGCTTCTGAGATACTTCAATCCTGTAGGCGCTCATGAAAGCGGCCTGATAGGAGAAGACCCTCAGGGCATCCCTAACAATCTGATGCCTTACATCTCACAGGTAGCGGTCGGCAGACGTGATCACCTGACAGTTTTCGGAAATGATTACGATACACCGGACGGCACCTGCCGCAGAGACTATATCCACGTGATGGATCTTGCGGAAGGACATGTGAAGGCAGCGGAATACGCGATCACGCACAAGGGCACGGAAGTGTTCAATCTGGGTACGGGCTCGCCTTACAGCGTGCTCGAGATGGTGGACGCTTTCAGCCGCGCATGCGGGCACGCTGTAGCCTATGAAATAGGCGCCCGCCGGGCCGGCGACGTACAGGACAGCTGGGCAGACGCCACAAAGGCAAAGGCCGTGCTCGGCTGGCAGGCGAGCCGCGGCATCGATGAGATCTGCCGCGACGCCTGGAACTGGCAGAGCCATAACCCGCAAGGGTATAACAAATAGGAAGCGATTCCGACTGACGAAAAAAGACCGGCTCAAGCCGGTCTTTTCTGTTATCTGTAACACGCGCGCGTTCCGCGCGCCCATCCTACAGCTTCTCCGAATCCAGTATGATAGTGAACGGCCCATCGTTCAGCAGTTCGACTGCCATCTCCTCACCGAACATACCCTTCTCGACTACAGGCACACGCTCACGGCATTTCTCAAGTATATATTCATAAAGCGCATTCGCGTGCTCAGGCGAGCCGGCATCGACGAACGACGGACGGTTGCCCTTCTTACAGTTAGCATAAAGCGTGAACTGCGAGATCATAAGAAGTCCGCCTTCAACGTCCGCCAGCGAAAGATTGGTCTTTCCCTCAGCGTCTCTGTTGATGCGAAGGTTGATCATTTTGTTGACCATCTTGTCGGCGACAGCCTCGTCATCGGCATCACATACGCCAACTAGCACCATATATCCACGGCCGATCTTGCCGACCACCTCACCTGCTACACTTACCGAAGCGTGCTTAACACGCTGTATCACAAAACGCATTATTATATCCTTTCTTCTGAAAAGAGGACGGAGGTCCCGTCCCCTTCATTATTACTTATCTAACGCAGCGCGAATAGTCTCTTCTATCTGCTTTTGAGCCTCGTGCTGATGCTCTCGGTCCATTTCCTCTATGTGTACCAGCGGATGAGCCGTCACCTTGATGTGCGCAGGCTTCCAGCTGCCGTCCTCCTCAAAGAAGTGATACGTGCCATCGATAGTCACAGGCAGGATAGGCACTTTCGCCTTTTCCGCAAACTTGAAAGCACCGGCTTTGAACTCGCCCATCTCATGCTTCTGCGAGCGGGTCCCCTCAGGGAAGATGCAGAGACTGAAACCCTGATCGAGCATCTTCTTGGCCTCGCCCAGAGCCTTGACCGCCTCCTTCGGGTTATTGCGCACCAGATAGATAGAGCGCGAATACTCTACCACATCGGCCAGGATTGGATACTTGCTCCATTCCTTCTTGGAGACATATCCCATTGGGCCATGCTCCTTCATCAGCCACAGTGTGGCGCATATGTCCGCGAAACTCTGGTGGTTGCTGTATATCATGAAAGGGCCATCCTCTAGGGACGGGACGTTTTCTTCTCCGTAAACCTCATATGTGAGACCAAGCACCGGAGACATGGTCTCCACCCAGCGTTTCTGGGCAGTCCAAATCAGTTCTTTCTCACCACGAAGGTCACCGGCAGCGCGCAGCGCCTCAGCCTGCTTCTTGATCGAGGTGAATTTCTTAGTCTCGATATATCCCCTTATGAATCTAGGTCCTGTCTTGAGAATATTCATAGTCAAATCCTCCCTTACACCCGAATTGTAGCACAAAACAGGGCAGGCGCATAAAGAATTTAACAAAGCCGGAAAAGGTAGTTTTTGTTGAGAATACCTGACCCGTGCAGATATAATAAACATGATACTAAGGGTCCAAGACAGAGATAAGGAGGAAAATGTCATGGCAAACAAATACGAAGGAACACAGACAGAAAAGAACCTGATGGAGGCATTTGCCGGCGAGTCTCAGGCACGCAACAAATACACCTATTTCGCGTCCAAGGCAAAGAAGGAAGGATTTGAGCAGATCGCCGCTCTTTTCCAGAAGACAGCCGACAATGAGAAAGAACACGCCAAGATCTGGTTCAAAGAGCTTGAAGGTATCGGCACGACAGCCGAGAACCTTCTTTCTGCAGCAGAGGGCGAGAACTACGAGTGGACGGACATGTACGAGGGCTTCGCGAAGACAGCCGAAGAGGAAGGCTTCAAGGCTCTGGCAGCCAAGTTCCGCATGGTAGCGGCCATCGAAAAGCATCATGAAGAGCGTTACCGCGCGCTGCTTCACAACGTAGAGGCACAGGAAGTCTTCGCGAAGAGCGAAGTCAAGGTATGGGAGTGCCGCAACTGCGGACACATCGTCGTAGGAACCAAGGCTCCGCAGATGTGCCCGGTATGCGCGCATCCGCAGGCATACTTCGAGATCAACGCAGAGAACTATTAATTAGCGTACCAATCAGAAAGGCGGCGCTTGACGCCGCCTTTGTTTTGAATTCGCCAATATCAAGGACACATACAATAACGACATGAAGATTTTGATCATCAGACACGGAGATCCTGACTACAAGCACGATTCGCTGACAGAGAAGGGCCGGCGCGAAGCCGAATGCCTTTCGGATCTGATCCGTGAAACAGATAGTGACAATACCTATTACTACACATCGCCATATGGCAGAGCTAAGGAAACGGCGGCGATCGCCCTCGACAAGACAGGCCATACAGCTGAAGTACTGCCATGGCTCAGGGAATTCGATATCCTTATAAATAGGCCGGATGATTTATTAAGAAGGCGCATTGCTTGGGACTGGCTGCCGCAGGACTGGACAAAGGATCAAAGGCTCTACTTGAAGGATCACTGGACCGAGAACGAGCGCATGGCAGCATCTGAAGTGGGAGAAGAGTATCGCAAAGTCACAGAGCAGTTTGATGAGCTGCTTGCCAAACACGGATACTCACGCGATGGCGGCTGCTACTGCGTCGAACGACCTAGCCATGACACCATAGTGCTGTTCTGCCACTTTGGGCTCGAGTCAGTACTGCTCAGCCATCTCTTCGGAACGTCACCTGTAGTCATTTGGCAAAACTTCTGCGCACGGACTACATCAGTGACAACACTGGTCACTGAGGAGAGAAGAAAAGGCATCTCCATATTTAGAATGCTCGCATACGGGGAGACAACGCACCTCTACACTCACGGTGAAGAGCCATCATTCGCAGCCAGATTCTGCGAATGCTTTGAAGATGATACGCGACACGATTAAAACAATTCATAAAGTATGGTACAATCTACTAAGGGTATAAAAACAACACGTCAGGAGAATACAGACATGAAAGGAATCATACTCGCAGGCG
Source organism: Mogibacterium sp. (assembly GCA_017510505.1). GTDB lineage: Bacteria > Bacillota > Clostridia > Peptostreptococcales > Anaerovoracaceae > Crickella. The sequence goes on from JAFWNE010000019.1 coordinate 67,942, forward strand.
GAGCCGGCACAAGGCTTTATCCACTTACACTAGTGACATCAAAACAGTTGCTGCCGGTATATGACAAGCCAATGATCTTCTATCCTTTGTCAACGCTGATGCTTGCCAGGATCAGAGACATCCTGATTATAAGCACACCGGAAGACACACCAAGAATAGAAGAACTTCTAGGGGATGGTTCCAAGATAGGAGTTAATCTTTCATATGCAGTGCAAGAAAAGCCTGAAGGACTTGCACAAGCATTCACAATAGGACGTGAGTTTATTGGTGAAGAAGCTTGTGCGATGGTTCTGGGCGATAACATATTCTATGGAAATGGCCTCAACCACAAACTGAAAGATGCTCGAGAAGATGCAGAAAACGGCAGAGCGACAATATTCGGCTATTATGTAGAGGATCCTAAGCGCTTCGGGATAATGGAGTTTGAAAAAGATGAGAAAGAACACAATCTTAAGGTCATTTCAGTCGAAGAAAAGCCAAAGCAGCCTAAGAGTAATTATGCTATAGTCGGGCTCTACTTCTATCCAAAGGGTGTTAGCGACATGGCAGACAAGGTCACTCCGTCGGCCCGCGGAGAGCTTGAGATTACCACACTAAACGATATGTATTTGCAGGATGGAAGATTGAATGCGCAACTCCTGGGCCGAGGTTATACCTGGATGGACGCCGGTACGTTTGACAGCCTACAGAAGGCCACTGACTTTGTAAGTATGATTGAGCAGTACCAGGGAATGACGATCTCTTCACCTGAAGAGATTGCATACCACATGGGCTGGATTGATGACGAAATGCTGGCAAAGAGTGTCAGACGCTACGGCAAGAGTCCATATGGCGAACGTCTCAAAGCTGTACTCGAAGGTAAAGTAGTTATTTAGTTAAGTCAAATAACCCGAAAGGGAGGTATAACAGTTGAATATAGCAATCATAATCGCTGGTGGCTCCGGCAGCAGAATGGGACAGGATATACCAAAGCAATTTATTAACGTCTATGATAAACCTATTCTCATTTATACGTTGGAAGGATTTCAGAAACATCCGCAGATCGATGCCATAGAAGTAGTCTGCATCGATGGTTGGCATGAAGTTCTTTGGGCTTATGCTAAACAGTTTGGAATCGACAAGCTAAAATGGGTAACATCCGGAGGAAAGACAGGGCAGGAGTCCATCAGGAATGGGGTATACAACCTCGAAGGGAAAGCAACCGATGATGATATTATCATCGTTCATGACGGCATCAGGCCTCTAGTAGACGAAACTGTCCTGACTGATGTAATATTAAAAGCTCAAAAATACGGCAACGGAGTCACATCTCTTCCGTATAACGAACAGATATTCGTGATAGATGATGAAATAAGCACAACGAAGTTCATACCTCGCGAGACTTTGCGCCGCGTATCCACGCCACAGGCATACAGATTTGATCTGCTTGATTCCAAGTATCATGAAGCGTTCGAGAAAGAGATAGGCATCTACGGGTCGCATTACACAAATACTATGATGGTCGAGCTGGGCGTAAGGCTATATTTTGCCGCAGGCTCAGACAAAAACATAAAGCTTACAACAAAAGATGACCTTGAGATGTTCAAGGGCTATCTTAAATCGGACAAAGACAATTGGCTGAAGTAAGACCGGCTGACAGAAAGGGACGTATAAATGGATCTGTATAACAATGAAGCATATTGCCGGGATCTTGCGCTTGTGGCAGTAATGGACATGCCTTGGGAAAAGCTGCAGGACAAAAGCATCCTTATTTCAGGAGCGACCGGCATGGTCGGCAAATTCCTTGTCGACGTGCTGATGACAAAAAATGAAGAAGGTCTGGGTTGCACTATATTTGCTCTGAGCCGCAATGCTCAGAAAGCACAGGACAGATTCTCTAAGTGGAGAGGCGATGACCTCCTTAAATTCATTTCGTATGACATAAACAAACCTTTGGTGCGCGAAGACCTTGGAACCATAAATTATGTGCTCCATATGGCATCCAATACCCATCCGATGCAGTATTCGACAGATCCTATTGGCACAATAACCACTAACATCATAGGTGTACAGAATTTGCTGGACTTTGCGGTAAAACATCATGCAGCAAGGCTCGCGTTCGCCTCTTCGAATGAGATCTATGGGGAGAATCGCGGCGATGTAGAATTGTTTGATGAGGATTACTGTGGTTATATCAATTCTAACACGATGCGCGCAGGATACCCGGAGAGCAAGCGGTGCGGCGAAGCCCTGTGTCAGGCATATAAAGCTCAAAAGGGGCTTGATGTAGTGATTCCGAGACTGACCCGCACATATGGACCCACAATGCTAATGTCCGATACGAAAGCCATCAGTCAGTTCATCAGGAAAGGGATCGCCGGTGAGGACATAGTTCTGAAATCAGCTGGTACTCAATACTACAGCTATACCTACGTTGCTGATGCAGTAAGTGGACTTTTATATGTGTTGCTGAAGGGTGAGAGTGGCGAAGCCTACAATATCGCTGACCAGCGTTCAGACATCATGCTTAAGGACCTTGCCACTATCATTGCGGGGATCGCTGGGAAGGAAGTCGTTTTTGAATTGCCGGATGCCGTAGAAGCAGCTGGTTACAGCAAAGCGACAAAGGCCAGGCTGGACGGCAGCAAGCTGAAAGAACTAGGCTGGAGAGCGCAGTACGATATGAAGAGCGGACTGGAAAGGACAATAGGAATATTAAAGGGATAGACCTGAATTATCGATGTTATAAAGTATACGAGCGGTCCCTCCGGCGACCGCTTTTTAATAACTCAAACAGAAAGGAAAACGATGACAGCTATCTTTAAAGATATTGAAAATACTTTGAATTCCTTGAATATAACAAGGAATCTCGATAGAATTAACTACAATAGTATAGGAAAGGAGAAATAGTGCCAGGATGTATTCTAGAAAGGGCACTATTATTTATGTTGACTGCGTTAAACAGTAAAAGGCTTATGACTGTAAAGAAAAGAACGAGCACAACATTATTCGTGATAGCAGATGTTATGATAGCAATAGTAAGTGCTATTATGCCATTTGTATTTAGGTTTGGAGTCTTCGATTTTAGGTTGCAGACTTATTTTCTTAACCTTATGTTCAAATGGTTGCCATTTGACATAATAATCTTTGTAATTGTTAATGCCCTACTCCGCCTTTACAACAGGGTATGGACGTATGCCAGCGTGGGCGAGATGTATGACTGTGCGAAATCAGCAGTTATAACAGAAGCAATTTGCATGGTATATAAAATGTTGTTGGGAGTCAGGATGTTTCGAAGCTACTATCCTTTCAATTTTCTTATACTAGGATTACTTCTAGGCGCATCCAGGATTTCCATTAGAGTAATTCGAGGCATAGAGAAGAGGAAAAACAAAAAAGGCGACACCCATAATGTAATGATAATTGGTGGTGGAGCTGCCGCAACCATGCTAATAAAGGAGTACCAGCTCAGCAAACGTAGGATCAATATTTCTTGTATCATTGATGATAATCCTGAGAAGAAAGGTAAGAGACTCAACGACATTCCAATAATCGGTGGGCGAGATCAAATCGTAGGTGCAGCAGAGAAATATGATATAGACGAAATAGTAATAGCGATTCCGTCAGCTGAACCTGCAGACATAAGGGACATTATTACTATTTGCCAGGATACCAAAGCCCGAGTAAGACGACTCCCAGCGATTGCCAGTACACTCACTGATTCGCTCAGCTCAGCAGTCAGAGATGTCAATTATGAAGATCTTCTCGGCAGGGATTCCGTGATAATTAAGAATCCCGAGCTTCATGAGTTTGTGAAAGACAAAATCGTTATGGTTACTGGCGGAGGCGGTTCAATCGGATCTGAACTCTGTAGACAGATAGTAGCCAACGAGCCAAAAGAGCTCATAATAGTAGATATTTACGAGAACTCTACTTATGAGCTTGAGGTGGAACTCAGAAGATATTATCCACATGCAAGAATCGAAGTTCTTATAGCTTCGGTAAGAGACTATGACAGACTTGAAGTCATCGTTGCAAAATATAGGCCCGACGTTGTATATCATGCAGCCGCCCATAAGCATGTCCCTCTTATGGAGACATCGCCAAATGAAGCAATCAAGAATAACTGCCTTGGCACTTTAAACCTTGCGAAGCTTGCCGATATATATAAGGTCAAACGATTTGTAATGATTTCTACTGATAAAGCTGTACGTCCAACGAATGTTATGGGAGCAACTAAGCGTATTTGCGAGATGATCGTTCAGACATACAATAATAGGTCAGACACGGAATTTGTAGCAGTCAGATTCGGCAATGTTCTAGGCAGTAATGGCTCTGTCATCCCGCTCTTCCTAAAACAGATAGAAGAAGGAGGACCGATTACACTTACCCATAGAGAAATCACAAGGTTCTTTATGACCATACCGGAAGCGGTGTCCCTTGTGCTGACAGCGGGGCTTATGGCTAAGGGAGGAGAGATATTTATCCTTGATATGGGCGAACCAGTCAAGATATATGACCTTGCGTGCAACTTAATTAAAATGAAAGGCTATGAGCCTGAAAAAGATATCAAAATCGAAGTAGTTGGACTTAGGCCGGGAGAGAAACTATACGAAGAGCTCCTAATGGCAGAAGAAGGAATACAGGAAACTGAAAACAAGAAAATTCATATTGGAAAGCCTATTGAAATCGATGAAGAAGATTTCTTGAAAGATCTTGATATGCTGATTGAAAAAGCAGAAGACAATATGGCAGATATACGTAAAGATATTAAAACCATTTGTCCAACTTATCAACCAAAGGAGCTATAAACGGGGAAGAGGAACATGTTCAACAAAAGCAATGAATTTAAACCATTTGAAAGTAAACTGTGGCTTTCATCACCTACAATGCATGGCGAAGAACTAAAGTATATGAGGGAAGCTTACGAGACAAACTGGATGTCTACTGTAGGCGCCAATATTAATGAAGTTGAGAGATTAACCTGCGAAAAAATCGGATGTAGCTATTCAGTGGCGATGTCTTCTGGTACAGCGGCGCTACATCTGGCAATCAAGTTAGCAGGCGAAAAGCTGTATGGCAAGCCTGCAGCCGGGCACGGAACTCTTGAAGGGCATAAAGCCTTCTGTTCTGATATGACCTTTGATGCAACGGTAAACCCTGTAGCATACGAAGGGGGAGAGCTTATTTTCATCGATACGGAATATGATACATGGAACATGGATCCCGTAGCGCTTGAAAGGGCCTTTGATTTATATCCTGAAGTCAGGCTCGTAGTAGTTGCACATCTCTATGGAACACCGGGAAAGATAGATGAAATCAGAGAAATCTGCAAAAAACATGGAGCTCTTATAGTAGAAGATGCCGCGGAATCGCTGGGAGCTTCTTATAAAGGGAAACAAACAGGAGGCTTCGGAGATTTCAACGCGATTTCGTTTAACGGTAACAAGATAATTACAGGATCTTCTGGAGGAATGCTTTTAACAAACGATATAGATGCCGCAAATAAAGTGCGCAAATGGAGTACTCAAAGCAGAGAAGATGCGGCATGGTATCAGCATGAAGAACTTGGATACAACTATCGTATGAGTAATGTGATAGCTGGAGTTGTAAGAGGCCAGTTCCCTTATCTTGAAGAACATATTGCTCAGAAAAAAGCCATATATAAGAGATATAAGGAAGGCTTGAAAGGATTACCGATTAAGATGAATCCTTTCGATGAAAGCACATCTGAACCAAACTACTGGCTAAGTTGCATGATTATTGACGAAGATGCAATGTGCAAACAGGTAAGAGGAGAAAAAGAAGCGCTTTACATATCGGAAAGTGGGAAGAGTTGCCCGACAGAGATTCTGGAAGTTATTGCAACACTAAATGCGGAAGGAAGGCCTATATGGAAGCCTATGCATATGCAGCCAATTTACAGAATGAATCCATTCATTACTAAAAATGGGAGCGGTAGGGCCAGAAGCAATGCTTATATAAATGAAACTGGAATGATAGATGTTGGGGCAGATATCTTCGATAGAGGGCTTTGCCTACCAAGCGACAATAAAATGACTGTTGAACAACAAGAGGTGGTAGTCGAGGCTATTCGCAGATGCTTTGATTAAAACTGTTTCGTATTGGGTATTGGGTAGAAAGAGAAGGTAAATACGCAAAACAAATATCTAATTCGAGGCAGCAACAAATGAAACAGAATATTTGGATTATTAATCACTACGCTAGTGACACTTATTTTGAGCGCGGAGGTAGGCATTATTGGATTGCAAAGTACCTTAGAAAAATGAGGTACAATGTCACCATTTTTTGTTGTAACAATAAGCACAACGCATCTGATGAAAAGTACTTTGATACAAAGGAATTATATATTGAAAAAAAAGCTGATGAGATTGATACCCCATTCGTTTTTGTAGCAGCCAGAGGTTATTGTGGAAACGGATTGGATAGAATTATGAATATGCTCGCTTTTTATCGCAATGTTAAAAAAACTGCGAATAAATATATAGAAAAAAACGGGGTGCCAGATGTAATTATTGCGTCATCGGTTCACCCGTTTACACTCTTAGCAGGAATTCAAATTGCCAGACAACATAAAGTAAAATGTATTTGTGAAATAAGGGATTTATGGCCAGAGAGCTTGGTAGCATATGGAATTGCTGGAAAATATAATCCTTTTGTTGTTACTCTTAGAGTATTAGAGAAATGGATCTATAAAAAAGCAGATCATCTTATTTTTACAATGGAAGGGGCGTATGAATATATTAAAAGTCAAAAGTGGGAGAAAACGGTCCCTGAAGAAAAAGTAAGCTTTATAAATAATGGGGTAGATCTAGAGGAGTTTAATGAAAACGTTAAATCATATATACTAAAAGACAAAGATCTTTTAGATAAGAATACTTTTAAAGTAGTTTATGCGGGATCTATTCGCAAAGCGAACAATATTGGGAGACTTATTGATGCTGCAAAGTTGTTAGATTGCAAGAATGTTCGTTTCTTGATTTGGGGGAGCGGCGGAGAACTTGAAGAATTAAGAAAACGAGTCGCTGATGAAAACATCAACAATGTGATATTTAAGGGCAGAGTTGATAAGAGATACATACCATTTATTCTTTCTCACTCTGATGCCAATTTTTTGGATCCATTTGTTGATGCCATATCCAAATACGGAATAAGCTCAAACAAATTGTTCGAGTATTTTGCTGCAGGAAGACCGATACTAATGAACGAAATGCACAATTATATACCTGGAGGAGAATCTGACTGCAAATTCTATTATTCTGATACGCCTGAAAGTATAATGCATGCATTAAACACCATAGTAGAATTGAGTAAAGATGACTATTTGGCTTCATGCAACTCAGCAAAACATATTGCAGAAAGATATTCATTTGACCAGTTGACAAATAGCTTGACGAAAATAATAGAGGAAGAACTGTGAACTTTTCATATAACGATTATATCCAGCTATTAGACTTATTAAAAAAGAATGATTATTCATTTGCTACTTACAATAATTACTTCAATTACAGAAAATGTGTTATTATGCGGCACGATATCGATTACGATTTAAATCAGGCCGTTACACTTGCAGAAATTGAGAAGATGAAAGGAGTAAAATCTACTTATTTTGTGTTGCTTAGTTCAGATTTTTACAATCCAGCATCCGCTTCCTCATACAAGATTCTTCATAAAATTAGTAACCTGGGACATGATATAGGACTACATTTTGATGAAACTGCTTATAATTACGATTCACATGACATTGACTATTACATTTTTAAAGAAGCTAAAATACTGTCTGAGATAACAGATTTAACCATTACAAGCTTTTCATTACATAGGCCAAATAAGTATACGATTGAGACGCAACTAGCGATACCGGGACTCACAAATTCATACGGAGAAGAATTTTTCCACTCATTTAAATATTTGTCAGATAGCAGGAGAAGATGGAGAGAACCAGTAGAAAAAATCATTATGTCTAACCAGTATGATCGACTTCACATTTTAACGCATGCCTTTTGGTATCATGATAACAGTAAGGACATTTCCGATACGGTAAACAGTTTCATCAATAAGGCTAAGGAAGACAGATTGGGATTCTTAAGTGAAAATATCACCAATATAGAGCAAATTCTTGAGGGGTAAAAAATGGATATAGAAACAATTTGTAAAGCTGTAAATTTTTATGATACACCGCTATATTTATTTGATGAAATAGAATTTATAACTAATTATGCTGAGCTAGAAAAGGCATATAAGAACATTTATCCAAATTTTCAGATTGCGTATTCTTTTAAGACAAATTATACTCCTGCGATTTGCAGAAGAGTTCATATGCTAGGAGGTTACGCAGAAGTTGTCTCAGAATTTGAATATAAAATAGCAATAATGTGTGGTTTTCAGCCCGATAGTATTATTGTTAATGGGCCCGGAAAATGGAATGGTTTAGAAGCAATGCTTAAAGATGGAGCAATTGTGATGCTGGACAATTCATTCGAATTAGATAGGGCGCTTAGGTTTGCGGAGACTTCTGGTTGTACAATTAAAATTGGCTTTAGAGTTAACTTTGAATTAAAAAAGGATAAAATTTCGCGATTTGGATTCGATACTTCAAGCAATGAATTGTCATCGTGTATTGAAAGAGCAAGAAAATGTAAAAAAATAAAAATAATTGGATTACATTTTCATCAGAGCGGAGCCAGGTCGTTGCAGGACTGGGGGAAGAGAATCGATACAATGATTTTATTATCCAAACAACTCCTAAAAGATAACGAAATCAAGATAATTGATTTAGGAAGCGGTATGTTTGGACATGTGGATCAAATACTTGCAGAACAGTTTGACCAAGAGATTCCTTCTTTTCAACAATATGCCGAGATTGTAGCGCAAAAAACAAAGGACAGTTTTGGCATGCTGCCTGAGGAGGAGAAGCCTTTAATTATAGTGGAACCGGGTACCACTATTGTTGCTAACACAATGACTTATGTAACGAGAGTGATATCAACAAAAACAATAAGAAATAGTAACATTGCAATAGTGGACGGAAGTGTTCAGCAACTAGGGGAAATTGGAAAGAAAAAGAAGCTGCCGTTGAAGATTATTAGAACAATGTCTCCGGAAGCAAAACCTAAAACATATACTGTTTCAGGATATACGTGCCTGGAAGATGATATTTTGTACAGAGACTTGAAAACCAATCTTTATGCAGGGGATGTTTTATGCTTTGGTAATGCAGGAGCCTATACCAATGTTCTTAAGCCGCCATTTATTCAGGTTGGATGTAAAATAGTCATGAAAACGGAAACAGGCAAACTCCAGCTTATTAAACGAACAGAAACAGTTGAAGATATTCTAACGAGTTATTTATAAGGAAGGCGAAGAATGGATAAGACGTGCATTTTGCTAACTGGTGCAGGAGCTCCTGGTATGCCTGGAATCCTAAAATGTCTTAAAAAAGCAGAAAAAGCTATAAGACTTGTTGGCTGCGACGCAGATGCTAATGCGCCTTCACGTAATGAGTTTGATGCTTTTTATAAGATTCCATTTGCAAACTCTAACAAGTTTACTTCAACGTTGCTAGATATTTGTATTAAAGAAAAAGTAGACATTGTCATTCCCGTTGTAACAAGGGAGTTAGAAACGCTATCTCAAAACAAGGAACGGTTTGATGAAATAGGCGTCATACTGGCGGTAATGCCTTATGAAAAACTGCAGATAACCAACAACAAAGGTCTCTTGCTTGACTTTATGAGAGATAATGGACTGCCGACAGCTGAGTACTATATTGCAAATAATGTCGAAGAACTTGAGAATGCTTTTGAAAAAATAGGATATAGAGACCATGGAGCTGTGGTTAAGCCTGTTATAGGGAATGGGAGTAGAGGAGTAAGAATTATTGATGTAAATAAATCTGCATTCGAATCTTTTTTCAATGAGAAACCTAATGGATTATTTTCTACTAAAAACGAAATAATCAATGCTCTACAGGGACATAGTTTCCCATGCAGCATAATGATTATGCAGTTTTTACCAGGGGCAGAGTATAGTGTCGATATTGTTGCTGACGAAGGTCGCATTTTAGCAGCCGTCTGTCGTGTGGGCCTTGAAGTAGCAAGTAGCAATCAAACCAGAAGCATGGTTATTGACAGGCCAGATGTTATAAATCAATGCGCGGAAGTTGTAAAGAAACTTGAGTTATCAGGGAACATAGGCTTTGATCTCAAAGAAGACATAAGCGGAAACGTTTTCATATTAGAAATCAACCCTAGGCTTACTGGAGGGATTGTAACTTGCCTTGCAGCTGGAGCAAATATGCCATGGCTTGGAATAGAGTCATGGTTAAAGGAAGAAGTTAAGCAGCCGGATCTTCAATATGGTGTTGTGATGCAACGCTATTGGAACGAGCGATTTTATGATTCGAAGGGACAAGAGATAATATTGTAAATATAACAAACTATTGGATAGGGAGCTGAAAATTTAATGCGGAAGATAATTTTGCAGATAATAAAAACAATTACGGGAATCGCTGCAATAGCAGGAGCAATAGCAGGTATAGTACAGTTATTTGAGAAAAATAGCAATTACCATAAACCAAAAGGAATATACGAAAGATTCTTTAAAAGGATATTTGATGTTTTCTTTTCGGTGGGGGCGTTGATTGTGCTTAGCCCGGTAATACTAGTAGTAGCATTGTTAGTTCGCATTAAACATGGTTCCCCAATTGTATATACACAAGATCGCCCGGGTAAAGATGAAAAAACATTTAAATTATACAAATTTCGAACCATGACGAATGCAAGAGATGACAACGGGAACTTGCTTCCAGACAATAAAAGAATTACGAAGTTTGGAAGCGCGCTTAGAATGACTTCTCTGGATGAAATATTGGAACTGGTAAATATAGTTAAGGGAGATATGTCTATTGTCGGACCAAGACCTCTTTTGACTCAATATCTTCCATATTACACAAAAGCAGAACGTCATCGCCATGATGTTCGCCCAGGTTTGTCTGGGCTAGCACAAGTAAATGGCAGAAATCTGGTTAAGTGGGACCAAAGACTTGCTTATGATGTTCAATATGTAAACAATATTACGCTTTTAGGAGATATAAAAATTATTTTGAAAACTATAAAAAAGGTATTTGCTAAAGAAGATATTGCAGTAGACACAGACTCCGTTGAGACATTCCTTGACCAAGAAAGAAGGTCTAAAAATGGACGTTAAAAGGATAGAAACTCCATATTTCTTAATTAAAGAAGAACTGCTTGAACATAATATCGAGAGCTATAGGCGAGCATTGAAAGAATTATGGTCTAATTCAATTATAGCTTATTCAGTAAAGACGAATTCTCTTCCGTGGATTCTTAAGTGGATGAATAATCATGAAGTATATGCGGAAGTAGTATCTGATGAAGAATATAAACTAGCTCTTCTTTCCGGCTACTCTGATGACAGGATCGTTTTTAATGGACCTATAAAAACGGGGAAATATTTGAAAAAGGCGTTTAACGGTGGTGCAGTTCTTAATATTGATTCAAGATTTGAACTTGATTATATCATTAAAGAAAAACCTTCATTCAACGGGCCTATTGGCATTAGAGTTAATGTGAATCCAAATATTTTCAACCCGGATGATGTTGGATATCAAGAAGATGGATTTCGTTTTGGGTTTAGTGAAGAAAACGGAGAATTAAGTAAAGCTCTCGATTCACTAAAGAATGCAAGCGGAAACACTCGAATTGGGCTACACATGCATGTTAACTCTATTACGCGATCCGTGAATGTGTATCGCGCCATAGCAAAATATGCCGCAGATATTATAATAAAGCACAGTTTACAACCAGCATACATAGATATTGGAGGAGGGTTCTTTGGCGGTGTTCCCGGAAAAGCAACACCTTTAGAATATATAGGAGCAATTAAGCGTGAACTTGAGAAAGCGGTTAGTCCAGAGAATACTCAGTTAATAATTGAACCAGGCTCGGCTTTTATCGGGTCTGCTATGGAGCTACATACATCCGTTTTGGATGTCAAGGACACATCGCATGGAAGAATAGTGACAACGGATGGAAGCCGAATATATATTGATCCCCTTTGGAAAAAAAACAATTATCTTTACACAATAGAGACTACAGGGGCATTATTTCATCGGCAAGTTATCTGCGGATATACGTGTATGGACCATGATAGAATAATGGTCATTGAAAATAAACCGGAACTGCATGTAGGAGATCGCATTGTATATCACAGAGTTGGCAATTATACAGTAACATTTGGAGGACCGTTTATAAGGCCAAATCCACCAGTCTACTCAATGAATGAAGATGAGATTAAACTAGTTAGAAAACAGATGACCGTAGAAGAATACTATAGAATGGAGACGGTATAATGAATTACTTGATGCTAAGCGTAGGACGCCGTGGTGAGTTGATGAAAGATTTTCGTCAATCGATGGAGGACGGGTCAAGTATTATTGCTACTGATAACAGTCCATATGCTCCAGCCCTTTATTTTGCAGATAAACAATATATTGTACCAAGAATAGACGACCCAGAGTATGTGGATATTGTTTTAAGAATCTGCAAAGAGGAAAGAATAGATGCTGTAACTACTTTTATTGACCCAGAAATAATGCTGTTGTCTGAAAACAGGGAATTATTTTCAGACATTGGGGTAGAAGTGCTTGCACCATTCGAGGATAGCGCTAGGCTCTGCTTTGACAAGTACAAAATGTTCAAGTATTTAGTTGCAAACAATGTCAAAACTGTCATGACTTGGGGATCGTTCGAAGAAACTAAAAGAGCAATAGAAAATGGTACAGCAAAACTTCCAGTATTTGTAAAACCGCGTACTGGTAGCGGAAGCGTTGGTGCAAGGATGATTTCAGATTTAGAATCCCTGCATACGGCCTTTGAATACGATCCAGGACTGATAGCTCAAGAATTAATGACTGGAGAAGACAGTTTTGACTTAGATGCGGATGTGTATATAGACACTATTTCTCATAAACCGGTTGCAATATTTACAAAGAAAAAAATATCTACCACAATTGGAGGGGCGAATAAAACAATATCTATTATAGATGAAAAACTGTTTGAATTTATTAAGGATGCTTTAAAGCATTTCAACTTTAATGGCCCTATAGATATGGATTTCTTTTATAAAAATGGGGAGTACTATTTATCAGAAATCAACCCTCGATTTGGGGGAGCGTATCTTCACGCTTATGGCGCAGGAGTGGACTTTATTAAGCTTATAGAAAACAACCTACGTGGAAACGAAAACCAGAGTGCCATTGGTCAGTATAAAGAGGGTATTGTAATGATGATGTATGACAGCGTCGTTATTAAAGATTTTGAAGAAATTGCAAGGTAATTTAACATGAGTAGTAACAAAGTAGTTATTAATAAGCCATTTAAATAAACATGATATTCAATTCGAAAGGGATTAATAAGATGTAAAAAGGAGGGAGGGCTGGATTGGATAAAACAGTATGGATACTAAATCATTATGCTGGGGAAACATTTTTTGACAAAGGGGGAAGACACTACTCTATTGCAAAATATCTTAAGCGTATAGGATTTGAGCCAATGATATTTTGCAGCAATGCTATGCACGGGAGGAAAGAGACATATATAAAATCAGATTCGCTATTTACAATTCGCGTAGCAGAAGAAATACAAACACCATATGTTTTTGTCAAAAACAGGCTATATGATACAAACGGTAAGGACCGCATCATTAATATGGTAGATTTTTATTATAATTTAATCAGAACATGTCGGTTGTATGCAAAGAAAAACGGCGCGCCTGCCCTAATATATGCTTCGTCTGTGCACCCTCTAACACTTGTTGCCGGAATAAAGCTCGCGAAAAGATTTGGGATTAAATGCGTTAGCGAGGTTAGGGATCTGTGGCCAGAGAGCATTGTTGAGTATTCGGACAAACTAAGCAAAAATAATCCTATAATAAGGCTTTTCTATCAAGGCGAAAAATGGATATATAAGAATAGCAATGCCATCGTCTTTACCTTTGAAGGAGGATACGATTATATAAAGGAAAAAGGTTGGGCAACAGAAATACCTGAATCAAAAGTGTTCTATATTAATAATGGTGTTGACATAGAATCGTTCAACTATAACAAAGAGAATTACTGCATTGTGGATGAAGATCTTGAAAATGAAAAAAAATTAACATTGTCTATACAGGATCTATAAGAAAGGTTAATAATCTTGGAAGGTTATTAGATATTGCATTGCTGGTAAAAAACCCTAATGTTAGGTTCTTAATATATGGGGACGGAAATGAATTGGATTATTTAAAAACCAGGGTAAGAACTGAACAAATATCAAACGTGATATTTAAAGGAAGAATCGGCAAACAATATATTCCTTATATTACAAGTAAAGCATATGCAAATATTGCTCATAATAATCCATCGGACTTATATAGGTTTGGAATTAGCTTTAATAAAATTTTTGAGTATATGGCTGCAGGAAAGCCTGTTTTCGTGGACTTTGACAGCAAATACAATCCTATAAAAACATTTAATGCAGGAATAATACCAGATTCATTTGACAACACAACAATAGCACAGGCAATCGATGATATGTGCGCAATGAACACAACCATTTATGAGGCAGCTTGCAAAAAAGCAAAAAAAGCCTCCGAAAAGTACTCTTATGATACTTTGACCAAGAGGCTGGCAGAAGTCTTCATGACAATAGCATAAGGCTGCCAATGATAATAGTTATTGCAAAGAAATGATAGGAGAGAAAACAATGGAATTTAACTCGATTTATTCTGGACTTATTTCCGGAGAAAAAAAGCTTGCTTTAGTTGGTCTTGGATATGTAGGTATGCCAATTGCAGTTGAGTTTGCTAAGCATATAAATGTAATTGGATTCGACATTAACAAAGCGAGAATAGAGGAATACAAAAACGGTATTGATTCAACTAAAGAAGTAGGAGAAGCGATCAAAAACACTACAGTGGAATTTACCGCTGACCCGAAGAAACTCGGGGATGCCAGCTTTCTGATTGTTGCTGTACCGACTCCGGTAAAGGATGATAATAGTCCTGATTTGGGACCTGTAATGGGCGCGTCTAAAACTATTGGTCAGAATCTGAAAAAGGGATCTATTGTTGTATTTGAATCTACTGTTTACCCAGGAGTAACAGAAGATGTTTGTGTTCCAATAATTGAAAAAGAGTCGGGACTTAAGTGCGGAGAAGAATGGAAAATAGGCTATTCTCCTGAAAGAATTAATCCTGGCGACAGAGTCCACACGCTTACTAATATCAAGAAAGTAGTGTCTGGAATGGACGAAGAATCCGCAAGAGAAATAAAAAAGGTATACGATATCGTTATAAAAGCAGGTACTTTCCCAGTGTCAACGATAAAAACCGCTGAAGCTGTCAAAGTAGTTGAAAATAGCCAAAGAGATATCAACATTGCCTTTATGAATGAAATAGCTATGATCTGTGACAAAATGGGAATAGATACAGATGAAGTATTGGCTGGTATGAACACAAAATGGAATGCACTGGGATTTAAACCAGGATTAGTTGGAGGACATTGTATTGGCGTTGACCCATACTATCTTACTAATGCTGCTGAAAAATTAGGATATCACAGCCAAATTATTCTCAATGGACGCAAGGTCAATGACAGCATGGGGGCTTTTGTAGCTGATGCTGCAATAAAAGAAATGATTGAAGCTGGAATGGCACCGAAAAAAGCGATTGTGCTTATACTGGGAATCACTTTCAAAGAAAACTGTCCTGATACTAGAAACAGCAAGGTGGTCGATATAATAAGCAGGTTAAAAGAATTTGATATTGAACCAATAGTTACAGACGATTGGGCTGATCCAATAGTCGCAAAACATGAATATGGGGTAGATTTGGTTCCGTTTGAAAGTATTCCAAAAGCAGATTGCGTAATTGTTGCAGTAGGGCATAACGAATACAGATCCATGTCGACTATGCAGTTAAAGGGATTGTTTAAGGAGGAATTACCTGATGAGGAAAAGGTATTGATTGATGTTAAGAGCTTATACCGCATGGATGAGCTAAAAGCATCTGGCATGAGATTCTGGAGAATGTAAACGGGAGGTCGAACATGTTGTTATCAGAGGAGCTTCCAAAGATAGGAATAATAGGTAAGTATTACGATGAGAAGCAATTTGAGTCTCTTGGGCTTGCTGGATACAACGATGGCAAAAATGTGTGTACATTTCTTGCTGCAGCAAAATATGCCGCTGGATTGTCTGGGGGCATTAGCATGATACTTACTTCTCAGAGTGTATATGATGCTTTGATGGAAAGCGGTACCCTAGGAAGGAGCTATGGTATTTGTATTGTTGATAATCCAAGGCTCACTTACTTTTTACTTCACAATTACCTTTGTAATTCTAAAAACTATGCAAGAAAACAATTCAAAACAAGAGTTGCCAACAGCGCAACCGTGAGTCCGCTTGCATATATTGCTCCTAATAATGTAATAATTGGGGAAAATGCAATCATCGAAGAATTTGTATCGATAAAAGAAAACACAGTTATTGGAGATGGTTGTGTTATCAGAACAGGGACTAAGATTGGAGGCCCGGGCTTTGAAATTAAGAATGATGGTAGTAAAACGATTACAGTAACTCATATTGGCGGGGTTAGCATAGGGAATAATGTTGAAATACAGCAAAACTCTAACATTGATAAAGCAATATACCCATGGGATGATACTGTTATTGCTGATCATGTAAGAATTAATAGCATGGTACAAATCGCTCATGGTGATAAAATAGGTCGATTCACGGAGATTGTGGCAGGAGCTAGTATTCAAGGCAGAGTGCAAATTGGGGAGAATGTTTGGATTGGGCCTGGATGTGTTATTCGCAACGGCATTTCCATAGGCGATAATGCGAGAGTAAATATGGGAGCGGTTGTTACTCTCAGTGTGCCCGCAAATGAAGCTGTCAGCGGAAACTTTGCAAGAGCACATCATTTGATGATCAGTGAAATGAAAAGTAAAAGATGAAAACTGCTGTTATAACAAAGGGGTAGTTAACATGAAAGTATGTCACCTCACAAGCGCACATTCTCAAGAGGATATAAGGATTTTTCACAAAGAGTGTGTTTCGCTTGCAAAAGCAGGTTATGAAACATATCAGATATCTTGTGGAGATAATTACGATAAATACGGGGTTCATTGTATTGGCATTGGAGAACAACAAGAATCACGAAGAAAAAGGATGATAATAACAGCAAAAAAAGTATATCAGGAAGCAAATAAACTCAATGCTGATATATATCATTTCCACGACCCCGAATTATTGCCATATGGTTTAAAGCTAAAACATAATGGGAAAAAAGTAATTTTTGACAGTCATGAGGAAATCCCTGCTCAGATAAAGGATAAAACCTGGATACCGCAATTTTTACGTAAAATTATTTCAGTAGCTTATAAAGCATATGAAACACATGCGGTTAAACAGTTTGACGCAGTAGTTGCCGCTACTCCTCATGTTGCAGAGTCTTTTAAGGGGCGTTGCAGAATCGTTACAGTTGTCAACAATTATCCAAAGCTTGACGATATTATATTTCACGATTCATCATTTGATAAGAGGGATCCAATCGCATGCTATGCAGGAGGGATTGATGATGATCGTGGAGAGACAATAATGGTCGAAGCTATGAAGGGTGTTGAAGGTAATCTAATAATTGCTGGCGAGCATGAAGTTATAAAGATAAACAACCAGATTGAATATTTGGGTACAATAGACCGTGATGGTGTAAACGATTTATATGGAAAAGCTGTTGTCGGGTTATGCATATTAAAACCAATAGAGAATTACTACTACTCAAAACCAATCAAAATATATGAATATATGGCAGCAGGGCTCCCATACATCTGCTCTGACTTTCCTGACTGGAGGATAGTTGCTGAGGAAAGTGGAGCGGGAATATGCGTTAATCCTGATAACATAGAAGAAATAAGGAATGCAATAAAGAAACTGTTCCAGGATAGAGAAAAAGGCCAGGAGATGGGTCGTAAGGGCAGACAATATGTTTTGAATAAGTGTAACTGGAGCAACGAGGAAAAAGCACTATTGTCTTTGTATTCTGCCTTGCTCAATCAAGGAAGTCGATCAGCATAATCAGCTGTTGTTCCATACGCTATTCAAAAGGAAACGCAAACATGAAAGTACTGAAAATATGCACAGGGACATGGGGTAACGCAAGCCGCGACCAACGAGAACTAAATGTTTGTAGAGATTTAGGCGCGGAAACAGTAATCCTTGCAAAGGGAAATGAAGATGATAGAGGACGTGAAGACGATGTAAATGGCTTTAGGGTATTTAGGTGTTCTTCTAGACCTTATAAACAATTGCCGGTACCAATTAATAGATTTTTTTCTGTATTTCAATGGGCGAGATTTGCAAGCAAATTAGAAGCGGATGTCATTACAGGCCACGATATTGACGGGTGGACTATAGGCTGGCTGTCAAAACTATTTAGGGGAAAGAAAAAACCTATATTGGTTTATGACTCCCATGAATTTGAACTAGGACGAAATAAAAAAAGAAACAAGATACATCTTTATATCATAAAACTATGGGAAAAAAAGGTGATTAATTCATCAGCATTTACAATGGTAGTAAATGATAGCATAGCAGATGAATTAGTAAAAATACATAGATTAAAAAAGAGACCTGTAGTAATCCGCAATATTCCTGATAAGTGGAACATTGATCCGGTAAAGTACAAACAAAAAAGAGAGGAACTCAAAAAAGAATTTGAAGGCTGCAATGAAAAAAGCATTCTAATCTACCACGGAGCAGTTTCTCATAATAGAGGTATAGAGCAATTACTTTTGGCTGTCGCAGATTTAGAAGGTGTAAACCTTCTTATTTTAGGAAATCCAGAAAGTGAAGAATATAAAAACGAACTTATAGAAAAATATATACAACCAATTAAAGATAGAATAATTGTAAAATCAGCGGTACCACATGATCAATTATGGGAATATATTGGAGCCGCAGATCTGTGCATTGCACTTATAGTGCCAAAGTATCGAAGCTATTTTTACGCATTGCCTAATAAGCTCTTCGAAGCCATACAAGCAGGAACACCAATATTAGTTTCAAATCTGCCGGAAATGAAAAGGATCGTTGAAGAATACAACATTGGAGAATGTGTTGAGGTAGATGATATTGAAGCAATTAAAAGCGCAATTAAAAAAATGCTGGAGCATGGGAGACAGCCCTATGAGAAAGGGATAGAAAAAGCGCAAAAAGAATTGACGTGGGATAATGAAAAGGAGACTTTGAAAAAAGCGTATTCAACTATTCTGCATTCATAATGTTTTGAGGTCATAGCAGCGCCACATAACAATTAACGAAAGAACAGAGAATAGGTATTACTGGAATAATGCCACTATACGAGAGGAGCAACTGTGAATAATCATCGCTTTGATGTTGGGAAAAAGTTCATAATAAAAACTATTATTAAGAACGATAGATTAAAAGCCTATCGTAAATACATTGAACTGGCTCTGGAAAAAGGATACACAGTGTGTTCCATGATAGAGTTTTATTCAAGTCCAAAAGAAGGAAAGCACTTCGTTTTGAGACACGATGTCGATTATTCTGGTCCATCAACAAGAAAAATGTTTGATGTTGAAAAAAGTCTTGGGGTACATAGTACATATTACTTTCGCAAGTCAACCATCGATGTTTTACTAATGAACGAAATGATTGAATCAGGTTTTGAGGTAGGGCTTCATTATGAAACACTTTCTGATTACGCAATAGAGAATAATCTGAGCGAGGTAAGCAATAAAGATATTGAAATTTGCAGAGATAGACTTAAAAAAGAGATAACGGACTTCAATAAATTATTGAAAAAACCTATAACAAGCGTAGTCGCGCATGGAGCAAATAAAAACCGAGAAATTGGCAAATCGAACAATGTAATTCTTGATGGCCAAAGCTATGAGGAGTTTGGTATTGTTTTTGAAGGGTACGATGAAAGCCTATATAAGGAACATATAGACACTCATATTATGGATGGAAACATTAGACACAACTATGGCTTCTCATATAAATCAAATCCAATTGAAGCAATAGAAGAAAATTCAAAGAATATTGTTTTTTTGGCTCATCCAAATCATTGGTATTATTCATTCGCACAAAGATGTTGGAACATAATTGCACTGTTGTTAGGCAGATGTTCATATGAATCAAATAGAGAGTTCCTTAGGATATTAGACATGGAGGCAAAGGGGAATGAAATCCTTTAAATGGTATATTGGCAAAATACAATCATATATAAAAATGCAAAAAACCATTCATGAGATGGAATGGGCAGATATAGATATTGTAGGGGCTTCTTCAAAGAGCAATTATGAAGCTTTGTTTAAACACACAATCAAGGACAAAGACTATATTGACATTCAAAAAAACGTTGCCTTGCTAGAATTACCGGATTCTTTCGAAGAATACTTAAAGGGAAAGAAAAAACAAGCACTCAGAACAAACATGAATAAAGCAAAGAAAAGCGAGTATTATTGCGAGTATTTTTCAGGGAATGAATATATTGATGACATAATGGATATTAATAGATCTTCTGAGCAAAGAGGCGGAAGAGAAATGGAAAAAAGATATACCGACAGATCCATGGTGAGGGATTTCCTGAATACAAATCCACTTATGTTTGGGGCTTTTTCAAAAGAAGGGAAGCTAATTGCATACATACAATTGCTAAGAGTAAACAAAATGCTTGTTATTAATAAAATACTTGGGCATGCGGATTATTTGGAAAATGGACTAATGTATTTCATTGTTTCCGAGTTGATAAAGACTATTATCGAGGGAAAAAATGAAGCATCTCATATAATGTATGCGCATTTTTTAGTTGGAAGAAGCCATGCAGGATACACGTATTTCAAAGAAAGATGTGGGTTTAAAGGTTATAATGTCAGGTTTCATATACTAAAGGACCAACAGGCCTTTAATTAGAACTTAAGATCAAGAGCCTTTAAAGTAATAGTCTTTGCAGAAGTTAACGGAGATTTTATGGGGGAAAAAACAAGTATTGCACATGCGACAATAATCTTAATGATAGGCACCGTCATATCAAAACTCCTGGGATTTTTCAGGGAAATAATAGTTGCCTATCAATTTGGTGCCGGGAGCATAAGCGATGCATTTCTTCTTACAAATAGCATTCCTACTTTACTGTTTGGCTCAGTAGCTACGGTAGTAGGTATAAGTTACATACCTTACTGTCAGTCAATTGATAATAAAGAAAAAATAGACTATTTTACTTCCAACCTGTTAAACATTATTCTTGTATTTCTTTTTGCAGGTTGTATTTGCGTTAATGTATTTCCAGAAATATTTATAAAAATTTTTGGAGGTGGATTGAACGCTGAAACACACGATTTTGCAGTTGCCATGCTGCGTATTGTAGTATTTTCTATCATACCAATCATTGTGTCACATTATTTTCAAGCCTATTCTCAAATAAATGGGCAGTTTCAGACAACGGCACTTTTTGGGATAGTAACTAATATTATTATTATTGCTTTTACCGTAATATCGAGAGATCAAACATATTACTTATTAAGTCTTGGAGTTGTGATTGCAAATAGCGCGGGCATGTTGCTAGCGCTTTACGGAATCAAAAAATTAGACTATAAGTATTCATTTGTTTTAAACATTCACGATAAAGATATAAAAGCAATTATTATTCTAACTATTCCACTCCTTATAGAGAACATTGCTTACAGCCTAAGCCTGCTAGTTGATCGTAGCCTTGCATCTTATCTTGATTCAGGAACTATTTCCGGATTGAGTTATGCAGGTACAATTGGGAATATTGCAAGCGCAATGGTTATAGGTTCAATTATTACTGCAGTGTATCCAACTCTTTCACGAATTGTAGCAAAAGAGAGAGAATCGTTAGACTTTAATCTCGTAAAATACTCAAAGGGCATCATCTTTATCCTTTGCCCACTATCTTTTATTTTAGTGTTTTGCGCAAAGGATATATCAACATTCATTTTTTATCATGGAGCTTTTTCCAATTCTTCATTAAGTGTTGTTTGGGAAAGCTTGATATGCTATGCAGTTGGTGTAGTTCCAGCGGGTTTACAAACATATTTAATAAGATGTTATTATGCTCTGAAAGACACAAAAACCCCAGTTTTTATTCAAGTCTTTGCGTTGCTATGTAATATTACATTGAATTTGTTAAGTGTTAAGTATCTGAAGCATATGGGTATAGCCTTATCTACTAGCATTTCATATTTAATAGCCTTGATAATCCTAGCGATCATGTTAAAGAGAAAACACAAAGTTGATTGCATGAAAAGGATGGCAGTTATTACTCTTTGCGGCGTAGCGTCTGCTCTCATAGCGGGTATCAGCTCGTTTGGAGTGATCCAATTATTAGACACAGAGGCCCTGATTATTAGATTGATTATTGAAACGACAGTTTTTTCGGTCGTTTATATTGGAATTTCTGGTTTGATACAACGTGAAACATTATTAAGTGGAATTAATATAATGAAATCTCTTATAAAAAAATAGATAGACAATTAAGTATTCATAACATAGAAGCACAAAAGAGAAACACTTTAACAGGAAGCCTTCCTGTTAAACGGAGGACGGCAGTTGAAAAACAAGCAGATAGAAAAAAACATAGTTATTCAAGGAGCCTTGCTGATAATCTATAAGACAGTTTTGGATTACTCTTTTGCTTTTTATCAAGCGTTGTTTGATAGCAAATCATATTATGTTGATTTTAATATTTGGAAAAGCATAAATTCGTGGCTATTCTTGATCGTTGTATTCTGGTTAATCAATAAAAAAAGTGAGAATGATGTTGCACAATTCTTACTAAACCTCATCTTTGTTATTTCAATCATTCCTATTACAACTATTTACTCTTTTGAGAATCAGAACGCCCTTTGCTTTAATTGCATTTGCATAATGATTGCGGCCGTTGCATATGTTGTTATGAGGATTAAACCTGTAGGCGCTCAGATAAAAGAGGTTAAGAATTATAGAGGATATAAATACCTGTTTATTCTATCGATAATTAGCAGTTCATTTATTATACTTATTGTACTTTCTTATCTATTTATTACAAACGGAATACCGTCATTAATGTCCTTAGATTTTTCAAAGGTTTATACAGTTGTCCGCTCAGAGGCATTTATTGACAACAAGTATATAGGATACCTATATCAAACTCTTGTAATAATCATAGCACCGTATTTAATTGCAATATCATATGACAAGGATCAATATCAACTTGTTGCATTGCTGGGACTGATCCTGTTTATAATGTTTCTTTATTCAGGCAATAAAACCACTCTTTTCTCAATTGCTATTTTTGTAGGAATAATAATAGTACGTAAAATATCAGAGAATGATACGGCAATTATGAATACGGTTACTGTCGGACTGACAGGAATCTGTCTCTCCTGGATAATTACTGGCAAAAACGAGATTTACAGCTTTCTAATCAGAAGAGTGCTATTAGTTCCAGCTAGTCTAAAGTTTGCTCATTTTGAATACTTTAGTCATAATGAAAAAGAGGGTTTTAGAGGGACCATAATCGGGAAAATCATAGGAGTAAATAAGTATTACATTGAAGGGAGAGTACAAGAAGAATCATATACTCATGCAATAGGAAGAATGTTGGGAATGGAAGGAACAAATTGCAATACTGGAGTACTTATTGAAGGATATGACAGATTTGGTTTCTTTGGTTTCGCTTTATTTGCAATAGTCCTTATATTGCTTTTTCTTGCCATAAGAAAGTTTGAAAACAATACAAATCATAGAGTCGCGTTGTTAACGACAGCGTATTTTATTTATTCGCTTAATGATGGCTTTATTACAGCAAATGCAGCGTTTGCATTTATTCTCATTTTTGTAATGGCTGTTTTGATTCGTTTCGAAAAAAATGATAATGGAGTTTGGAAAGATGACAGATAGAGTAATATCCACTAAAGAGTTGTTGCTTTTAATAAGAAATAAATGGCTGGCGATAGTTTTGGTAAGCGGTCTAATCTTTGCAAGCATTTTTTTATCCAATTATCTAATGTTTAAGAATGTCAATAACAATGCTTTCTTTACAAAGGAGATAGATCTTTATGTTGATATAGCAAAGACAAAAGAGTTGAAAGAAGTTGCGGAAGAAGTTGTTAGAAGTGAAACCTTTTATGATGCAGCCAACGATAAATATGGGATCGTTTTAAGCGAAAATTTTATTGATAGCATTGTCTATGGACAAACATATTATATAGACCAGAATTCATCTATCCATATAGTAAAGATTCTTTCTTCTAGCAAAAGCCTTGATGAAATAGAAGATTTTGAAACAGTATTAATTGATTGTGGTAAAAAACTGCTAGAAAAAGAATATGGTTCTACGATTTCAATTAGACCATGCGAAACTACACGAATAGTAGCAGGGGAAGGAGCTAACTTCAATTTAGCTTCACCATATGATATGTATGTTGAAATGCATGAACCTACTGCACAGCATATATTATTGTGGTTATCAATGTCAGTATTGTTGGGATTTGCAATAGTAGTATTATTAATTCTGTTTCGCTACAAGAAAGATAATGATTTGGTGAATAATTAAGCATATGGTATTATTAACAAGAAATTATAGTAATCAAACTATATAAATTCGAGCATCTATAAATGATACAAACATTAATATTGGAGGGTAATATGCAATTTAGAGATCTGAAAAAACAGTATAGCGTTCTCAAAGAAGAAATGGATAAGGCAATGATTGATGTTGCCGGCTCCAGTCAGTATATTAATGGCCCGTGGGTAAAGGACCTAGAAACACAGCTTGCTGAATATGTTGGAGTTAAGCATTGTATTACCTGTGCTAATGGCACTGATGCGTTATCCATAGCAATGATGGTTTGGGGAATCAAGGAAGGTGATGCGGTATTCGTGCCAGATTTCACATTCTTTTCATCCGGAGAGGTGGTTTCTCTTGCAGGAGGCACTCCCATATTTGTTGATGTAGACAAAGACACTTATAATGTGAGTGCAGATTCTCTTGAGAAAGCAATTCTCAAGGTTAAGAAAGAAGGAAAACTTACTCCTAAAGCTGTTGTGGCTGTGGATTTATTTGGACTCCCTGCAGACTTCAAGGCATTGAGACCTATAGCAGATAAATATGATATTATGATTCTTGAAGACGGTGCACAAGGTTTTGGTGGAGCAATTGATGGCAAAAGGGCATGCAGTTTTGGTGACATTGGAACAACATCCTTCTTCCCGGCGAAGCCATTAGGCTGTTATGGTGACGGTGGAGCTGTATTTACAAATGATGATGAGATTGCAGCTCTTGCTCAGTCAATTAGGGTCCACGGCAAAGGAACTATGAAGTATGACAATGTCAGAATTGGGCTGAACTCAAGACTTGATACTATTCAGGCAGCTATTCTTCAGGTAAAGCTTAAAGCGTTTGAAAAAAATGAGCTTGAGGATGTCAACAAAGTAGCTGACAAATATACGGATTTACTCAAAAGTGAATTAGGCGAAAAGGTCGTTCTTCCTGTCATTCCTAAGGGCTTCCTTTCATCATGGGCACAGTATACAATCCAGCTCAAAGACAGAGAAACAAGAGATGCAGTTCAAGCTTCTCTTAAGGAAAAAGGGATTCCTTCAATGGTATATTATCCAAAGCCAATGCATAAGCAACAGGCTTTTGGTATTGTGGGTGAATACGAATTCGATTGCAGCAATACAGAAGACCTTTGCAAAACTGTGCTTTCACTTCCTATGCACCCATATATGACGGATGAAGACATTAAAGAAGTTGTAACGGCGCTGAAAGAAGCACTGTGATACACAATAATCAATAAAAGATATATATGCAGGATCTTATAAAGATCCTGCATATGTTATGAATAAGAAAAACGGAGGAAACATCGTGAAATATGCATTAATTGGATGTGGAATGATATCCCCAAATCATATAAAAGCTGCACTGGCAAATAATTTAGAGATAGTGGCACTATGTGATTTGGTAGAGGAAAACAGAAATAAGGCTCTTGAACTAATACCAAGAGAGAAACAATCAGGAGTAAGGTTATATGAAGACCACCTAAAAATGCTTAGAGAAGAGCACCCGGAGCTGGTTGCAATCGCGCTTGGTAGCGGGCTAAAAAGAAGACTATCAATAGATTGCATGAAAGAAGGAGCTAATGTAATAGTAGAAAAGCCAATAGCGCTCTCACTTGAAGATGCTGATGAGATGATAAGGACTGCTAAAGAATGTGGAGTTAAGCTAATTGTTAACCATCAACTAAGATTTGGCGAGACTATCAGAGCTTTGAAATCAGAATCCGAATCAGGAAAATTCGGGAAACTTCTTCATGGAACTGTTCAAGTAAGACGAAATCGCAACAAAGCATATTTTGATGCTGGAAAATGGCGTGGCACATGGGCAAACGATGGAGGAACGTTGATGAATCAGTGCATTCATTATACAGACCTACTTCAATGGGTAATGGGCAGTGATGTAGATGAAGTCTTTGCATATACGGATAGGATGACACATCCATATATTGAGGCGGAAGACCTTGGGATTGCAGTTCTTAGATTTAAAAATGGAGCATATGCAACCATTGAAGGAACCGTTAACACATATCCCAAAAACCTGTCAGACTCAATGGCAATTTTTGGTGAAACAGGGACCGTGTCTTTGAGAGGAAAGGCCCTTGATGATGTTGAGGCCTGGGACTTTGCTGATGGACCGCAGAATAGAGATGAAGCAATAAAACAATTTGGTATAGAGAACATGGGATCCGGACATGCTCCGCTTTACAAGTATGCAGTTGGAGTTGTTAACGGTGAGCCAGACAATCTATGCCCTGCATCAGATTCCCGAAAGGCATTGGAACTGATTCTTGCTATTTATAAATCGGCAGCTGAAGGCAAACCTGTCAAACTGCCACTTGAAAGAGCATCAACAATGGACTTTGTGGGTAGATTCAACAAGTAGAAAGCAGTTAATGATAGTAACCAGAAATTGTTAGAAATGAAGGTAAAAAGAGCATTAACAAAACTAATAACCCTTGTATTTTTGGCTTTTATAATTTCTGGGTTTATTCATCTTTGCGTATATCTTGTTTCAAATACTGTTTTTAATAGGAAAGCTATTGAGTCATATTTTCTTGATATAAACGGGAAATCGCAATATATAAATCTTTACGGTCTTTCTCAAAAGGTGTTGGGGAAGAAAGAAATTGAAAACTTTACAATTTATAAAAACACATATAACAAACTAGTTGAACCCAGAGCGAAAAAAACAAAGGATGAAATAGAAAAAAGCGTTGATAGCTTTAGTGCTATTGTCCAATGGACAAAAGATACAAGTATTCCTTTTTTCTACGTTGCACCGCCTTTGCCGATAACAGATGAAGCAGACTTGCCATATGGTGTTCATGACTATTCGCGTCAAAATGCAGAATACCTACACTCCAAGCTTAAAGATATAAAAATAATAGATGTGGCAAATAGTATCGATGTCGATAAAGAGCATATGTTTTACCGGACGGATCATCACTGGAGTGGAGAAGCTTGTTTCAAAGCATATAATGAAATAGCCGAGTATCTGAGTGCAGAAGAAATAATAAATGAAAAGCAAAACATCAAATTCGAAAAGGTTGAAATAGAGGGGTTCCTCGGATCATATGGCATAAAAGTTGGGCGTTATTATAACGGAAGGGATCAATTCGTTTTTTATAATCCTGCAAAGAATTTAGATATTGAGTTCTCGGAATATTCTGCAGATGGCGTATTAATCCGAACACATCGAGGGCAATGGGCAGATGCGTTGATGGATAATGAGATATTGACCAATCCGGGGTACAATAACAAGTATCAAGCAGCACTTTGGGGAAATAGTGGAGAAAACCGAATAATAAACCATAACATAAAGAATGGGAAACTGTTATTGATAGCACACTCATATGGGAGGCCGCTTGCACAGTATCTAGCAGTAGATTTCCATGAAATTAGACATATTGACCCGCAAGAAGGCCGGTTCGGTGGAAACTATTTAAGATATATTGATGACTATAAGCCCGATGCAATACTGTTTCTTGGGGAATTCGAAGGGGAAATTATTGGCGAATACAGGACGAGTGGACAATAGGAGAAAAGGATGGTCTTTTCAAGCCTAATATTTATATTTGGATTTCTTCCTCCGTGCATTCTATTAGTATGGGCATCAAGGAAAAATAATATTTTACAAAACATAATACTAACTTGCGCTAGCCTGTTTTTTTACTCTTGGGGAGAGCCTAAACACGTTTGGCTGTTTGTTATCACAGTATCACTCAACTGGATAATGACGCTTGTCGCCAAAAGAGCAAAAAAGGATACATTACAAAGAATAATCGGTTCAATAACAATACTGATCGATCTAGCGATTTTATTTTGGTTTAAATACGCAGGCTGGATAGGCAACGGACTAGGATGCAGTATTGGAAGTCTGGTTTTACCAATAGGGATATCATTTTATACCTTTCAAGCCATTTCCTATGTTGCAGATGTCACATTGCTAAACAAATACCCAGCGGAGAAAAATCCTATTAACGTCTCGCTATATATAGCTTTTTTTCCACAGCTAATCGCTGGCCCAATAGTGCGATATGAAGAGATGCGAGACCAGATTAACAGAAGGACGTTGAGCATTGATCTTTTTGAGGAAGGGGCATTTAGATTTGCTTATGGTTTCTGTAAAAAAGTGCTCTTGGCTGATACAATGGGCATTATTGCCAATAAAGCTTTCAATGCTGGAGATAACTTGACCTGCACATTTGCCTGGCTTGGCGCTATTGCATATAGTTTCCAAATCTTTATGGATTTTTCAGGTTACTCAGATATGGCAATCGGGCTAGGGGCTATATTTGGGTTTCGAATACCGGAGAATTTCAAGTGCCCTTATATGGCGCGTAGTATACGCGATTTCTGGCGAAGATGGCATATCACTTTGAGTATTTGGTTCAGGGATTACGTATACATACCGCTTGGCGGAAACCGAAATGGCAAACTGAGAATGGTGATTAACATTGCTGTTGTTTGGTTATTAACAGGCCTTTGGCATGGTGCAAACATCACGTTTGTTATTTGGGGGGGTGCTTACGGGACTTTTGTCTTGATGGAAAAGCTATTAGGCATTGAAAAACAATTGGAAAAAGCAACAACTAAAGGAAGACTCGCATATCGTTTTTTCACCTTGCTTACAATTCTTATTTTGTGGGTTTTCTTTAGAGCAGATAATATAGGTGTGGCAATGAACTATTTGAGACAAATGTTTTCCTTTGGCCTTGAGCAGTTTGATGAAACGCTTTTATATATTACAGAATTAAAATGGGCCTTCCTTGGAAGCTTTGTGTTAAGTGTTATTCCTTTTGAGAGAATCAATTCAAAAAGAACCATAGCATGGCCAGTAATCTTTCTGTTATTTTTAGTAAGTGTTTCTTATTTGGTTAAAGGCACATTTAGTCCATTCCTATATTTTAATTTTTAACACTAAACAATAGTAACAATTCAATTAAAAGCAGGGCTAGCATTTCAAGAATGATGAACGATAATAAGATTTTTTTAAACATCATATAAAGGGCTTTCATATGATAAACTAAAAAGACATTATTAGCGTTAAACAACAGTATTAAACAAATATATGCAAGGGTGATTAAAAATGTACTATCTGCAGTCTTTATACGCTTTTGTACTAAATAACATTTTTAAACTTACAGGGAAGATAGATGAAAAAATACGTAACACAGTTATCACTCTTTGCTGTCTGTTTTTGTCTGGTTTTTTTATTGAGTATTTTGATAAACACAACAAATCAACGCTTTATTTGCACCATACTCATAACAATATTATATGCGGTGCAGTTTTGATTATACTGGTAATAGTAAGCGTTAAAGAACCGCTAAAACGAGTCAGGTGGAAACCGTTCCTTTTTTACACCTTTTTCATAGCAGGCGCGGGAATAG
Source organism: Mogibacterium sp. (assembly GCA_017510505.1). Taxonomy (GTDB): domain Bacteria; phylum Bacillota; class Clostridia; order Peptostreptococcales; family Anaerovoracaceae; genus Crickella. Next base: position 97,988 of record JAFWNE010000019.1, read on the forward strand.
TGGCCGTTAGTTTTCTTCATCCGATTGGAAATGGATACAGATCTTTTGGCTTGATGATGATGGTGGGGTTTCCTTGCCTTTATTATGTGTGGAATAACAGAGGGGATTATAACGTTTTATTTAAAAGGCTTAGCGCCTCGACTGCAATTGTGGGATTGGCTCTATATATAAAATGCGTAAAAATGGCAATGGCCGGAACTCTTGAAGTTGAATGGGGAGAAAGAGTAGCAGCGTTTTTTTACAACTCAAACATGTTCAGCATGATTGGAATGGTAATGGTATGTGCGGCCGTATACATGTTTATAGTAAATATTGAAAGTATTATTTGGTTTATTTTTGCAACACTTTCATTTGCTTGCGGATGGGGAATCATATTCTTAGGGGGATCCAGACTATCTGTACTTGTTGGGGCCGGAAGCATCATATCGTTACTAATTTTCGGTTTTAAGATACGCATAAGACCAGTATCAGGAAGGACCAGAATAATAAGCTATATCAAATCGCTTTGCCTCCTTTTGGTTACTGTTGTAGTCATCATAAGTAGTTCTACTCTTATAGAAATTAATATGAATGCTATCAATCAAAGGGACTATGAGGCGGCAAAAGATGCAGGCAATGAGGCCTTATTTGTCCCCCAAGAAGTTCAGAGTGATAGCGTAGGCGGTGTAGCGGATAGATTTGATACTAATGATACTGATTTAAATAAGTATAGTAGCGGAAGAATAGAATTGTGGACAAGATATGCCAGTCATTTGAATATGTGGGGAAATGATTTAAGCAAAACCAATTTTTCTGAGTTGACTGGTTCTGGCGTACAACACGCCCACAACAATTTTCTTGAGTATGGATATAGGTGCGGCATTCCAGTAGCGTGCATACATATACTATTGGAACTGTATGCAGGCGTTATGTGTCTAATATTCTTGTTTGGAAAGAAGTATAGAGATCCTGCATATCTTTTTGCAATCGCTTTTATGGTGTGCTATGCAGTAGAGTCCATGTTTGACATAGCTACATTGCCATTTGAAAGACCTGCCGCATTTTACTTTTATATGGCGTTAATACCAGTATTCTTTAATGCAAAAGGAAAGGACAAGGAAGTGGAGAATGCAAGCAACAGCTAAACTGTCCATTATCATCCCTGTACATGGGGCTGGCGAGTATATCGGCGGAGTCATTGGGGACATACGGAGCCAGATAATCAAAAACTGGGAATGCATCATCGTCGTAAGAGGTTCAGCTGACAAGGCAAACAAAGCCATCAGTAAGCTGATAGAAGGCGATGACAGGTTTAAGTTGCTTTATTCTGAGACTGAAGGAATCGGCCCGGCATATAACCTCGGACTGGAGAATGCGACCGGCAGATATATTGCATTTGGCAATTCCGGTTGCAAGTATGACGATACATATTTTGAAAAAATTTATAACGCGGCATTTCGCAACAAGGCCGATCTGGCCATCGGCGGCATGACTTATCTCAGTCGGCCTTCAAAAAAGCTGCATCTTCTGGAGCCGGATCTGATAACAAAACTGTCCATAGAAGACAAGCTGTTCAAGAAGAAGACCATCAGGGAGAATGGCATAAGCTTTGCCGACATTCCTTACGGAAGCGAGCTGGCTTTCTACATTGATTTCTGCCTGAAGGCAGAGACCATCTTTGGCTGCCGTGACGCACAGCTCAGGTTCAGGGAGGTCCCTGCAGCGGGAGACGGTCTGACGCAGATCCAGCCGGATCAGAAAGCATTCAGCAGCGCGTTCAGGGCGCTCGAGAAGGCGCAGAAAGCAGTCGACAGGAAGTTCCGCGAATCGAAGGATGCACTTGCGGATCCGATAGCGGAAAAAGAACTGAAAAACGATTACGAACGATTCAAGTCGGCGCTGTACAGTTTCTTTGCCGAAGACATATGCCTGGACCGTTTTTACAGACAGCTCTGGCAGACTGACAGCAGCCTGCTCGACACGGTTGATGAAAAGCTCTCTGAACTCAAGACCAAGGTGTTCCCGCATGAGTGGAGCGACATGGTGAGCCGCGAGAGCAGAGACTTTGCTTTCAGAGACGATGAAATGCCTGACCGTGAGGCGCTGACAAGCATACCGAGGATCACTTTTGCGATATCCGGACCAGATGATAGCAAGACTCTGAACACGATCATCGAAGGCATATATCTTCAGGACAGTCCGCAGTTTGAGATACTGCTTGAAGAGGGCCTGAGAGACATCGTAGATGAATATTGGGCAAATAAGCTGAACTTCAGGACTATCGTTACGCAGGACGACAACTTCAGAAACACGGCATACGGACAGTGCCACAGCAAGTATATATGGTTCATCGATAAGCCGGTGTATTTCTCCTGCTCGATCGTGAGAAGAATGTACAACTTCATGGAGAGCAACGCCGGAGTGCTGTTTGTCACGGCACCTCTGTACCGCAGGACTGAGATCGGTACCGAGGCTCTGTTGTCAAATTCTGTGGCCTTTTTCCCGGAATACGCAGCGCAGAAGATCAGAACTTCATTTAATCAGCTCGACCTGACATGGGAGAACAAGCTGATAAGTGTAACTAAGCTTGATGCGATGAGCGATCCTTTTATACTGGGTGATACTGAAACGTTAACACGCTATTATTTGTACTCGCGTTTTAGTAAAAACTCAGATTTAGGGATAATTACTGATTACACTGAAGAAGAAGTTTTAGGAAGAGTGAAAAGTATCCCTGTGAAGCTTCTGTGGAAAAGCAAAATAAAAAAGGAAGCACAATTCCTGAAAGGCCTTGAAGCCAGAACGATTGAAAAAGATACATTCAGAATTAAGCGTAGAAAACTCAGAGACGCTCTTATCAGATATCTTACTCTAAAAGTCATCTATCCTTTTGTATATTTGGTCAACAGAATCAGACCGGTCGACCCTAAAAAGGTTATTTTTGTTGAACCTGCAAAGCTTGAAATTGACGGCAATTTGCAATATATGATGCAGACGGTTGAACGGCTGGAGAAATATTCAATAAAACAGATGATTCTTGGCCGTAAAATGCTTAGAGTAAGGGAGCAGATCAGAAGCGAAATTCGATTTGTAAAAGAAGTGGCCACAGCCAGATACTTGTTTACTGCAGAAGCTCTTGGTACTATCTGCGGATTTAATAAAAGAAAAGGAACTACCGCAGTCCAACTATGGCACGGATGTGGAGCGTTTAAACAGTTTGGATATAGTACGGCTGACTATATATTTGGCGGAGATATGAAAGCCAAGCTGGCTTATCCGGGTTATAAGAACATGGATCTGATAACCGTTAGTGCCCCGGAAGTCATCTGGGCATATGAAGAGGCCATGGGATACCGGGGAACTGACGTTGTCAAGGCCACGGGCATCTGCCGTACGGACGTGTTCTATGATGAAGACTATCTGAGAAGCGCAAGAGAAAGAGTCCATGAGCTGGCTCCGGGCGCTGCAGGTAGGAAAATCATTCTGTACGCACCGACCTTCAGAGGCAGGATCAAGCGTGCAAAGGGACCGGACAGACTTGACATAAGGGAAATGAAGGATGCTCTCGGAGATGAGTATTTCCTGCTGATAAAGCATCACCCGTTTGTGAAGGTGCCGCCTATCATCCCTGAGGACTGTGCGGATTTTGCCATGGATGTCAGCGTGACAGCTAATATAGATGATCTTATCAGCTGCGCGGATATCTGCATCTCGGATTATTCATCATTGGTATTCGAATACTCGCTGTTTGAAAGACCTCTGATATTCTTCGCGTACGATCTTGAAGAGTATGACGAGTGGCGCGGATTCTATTATGATTATGAAGAACTGACACCAGGCCCGATCGTCTATACAACGGAAGAGATAATCAAATACATACAGAACATAGAAACTGAGTTTGACAGAGACGAGATCATCAGATTCAGAGAAAAATTCATGTGCGCGTGCGATGGGCATGCAACAGAGAGGATCCTTGAGACCATCGGTATCGACACTAAAGCCGGAGGGAAGAAATAAAGCGTGTCATGTGCTATACTTGCAATTGGACGGCAATACTATTAATGAAGGGATGATCTTCTAAATGGGAGAAGCGCTTAAGCTGATAATTGAAGAACACAGGTCATACAAGCCGCAGATATTCATGCTGGCAAAGTCTGACCTCATAAAGACCTACAGAGGAGCTGCTCTTGGCTGGGCATGGGCTGTCATAAAGCCGACCATAACGCTCTTCGTTTTCTGGTTCGCGTTTTCGATCGGATTGAGGTCCGGACATCCTATTGCGGGATATCCATTCTTTCTTTGGCTGATGGCAGGATTTCTTCCGTGGTTCTATATGCAAGAGCTTATTGTAGGTGGCGCGCGGTGCATTCGGAAGTATAAGCATCTCGTTACTAAAATGAAATTTCCGGTTTCGATTATTCCGACTTACACAAACCTTTCGCATTTGTATGTGCATTTTGCGCTGCTGGCTATAGTTATAGTGTTATTTGCCATATTTGGGCATATGCCGGATGTTTATCTGCTCCAGATACCGTTCTATATGTTTCTGATGTTTGCGTTCTTTACTGTGTGGGCACTTTTCGCAGGTATGCTGTCTGCAATAAGTATGGATTTCCAGAACCTCGTCAATGCGTTATCAACAGCTATCTTCTGGATGTCAGGCATAGTTTATAACGTTGATGAGATCCCGTATACATGGCTGCGTGTGGCACTTAAATTCAACCCTGTTACCGTTATAGCCAGTGGATACCGCAGAGCATTTGTATATAAGAAATGGTTCTGGCAGGACAAAGTCTCGCTAGTGTGCTTCCTTGTGACATTCACGCTGTTTGCACTGGGAGCGCTTTGGGCATATCGTAAACTACGTAAAGAGATTCCTGACGTTCTGTAAGTATAGACTGCAAAAAACAGGCAAATGGATAATAGAAAAACAGTCATAAAATTCAATAATGTCACCAAAATATACAAGCTGTACAAAAGTGACAGAGCTCGCTTTAAGGGGCTTTTCAGCAGCAAGGTCAAGTATAAGGAAAATCGTGCTGTAAAAGGTCTTTCCTTTGAAGTTAAAAAAGGTGACAGCCTGGCTCTCTTCGGACGCAACGGCGCCGGAAAGTCTACTATACTCAAAATGATCACAGGTGTGTGCTTTCCGACCGAGGGGGAGGTAGAGGTTGAAGGAAAAGTAAGTGCGCTGCTTGAGCTGGCGGCTGGATTTGATGTAGAGTCGACAGGTCGTGATAACATCGCGTTCAAATGCAGCCTCATGGGAATGAGCGAAGAAGAAATAGCTGAAGTTGAACCGGATATAATTGAATTCGCAGATGTTGGAGATTATATTGATCAGCCTCTTCGATCATACTCAAGCGGTATGAAGGCCAGACTTGGTTTTGCAATAAGTGTCAATGCGCGTCCGGACATACTTATAGTCGACGAAGCTCTCAGCGTAGGAGACAAAGATTTCCGTAAGAAGTGCAAGGACAAGGTCGCCGAGATAATGGCTGATGAGAATGTTACGCTGCTTTTCGTTACACATTCGCTTCAGACAGCAAAGGACTTTTGCAAACGTGGTATAGTACTTGAAAAGGGCAAGCTGCTGTTTGACGGTGATATCGATGAAGCGATCGAATACTACGAAAGCCGAAATTAAGCAAACAATAGACAGATTTCTGAAAACAAAAGGGGACAATCAGATGTACAACTGGCTCCCCTTATTTGTTTCAGTTATTTTTTCGGTTATGTGGTAAAATTAAGTGTTATGAAAGCAAAGCGCAAAAGAGTATCAATAATAAGCCGGGAGAGCGACAGCAGGACGCTCGATGTTGCCATGCTCGAAGATGAGCTTCTGAGACGCTGCTGCGGTGTCAGGGTGCTGAGCAAGCTGTTGACGAAAGATAAGTCAATCAAAGCACTTGGATATGCCGGGCATATTCTGAAGCAGGAGGCGGCTATACTAGCGTCCGATGTTGTCGTGCTTGACACCTACATCATACCTGCCAGCATGCTGCCGCATCTTAGGAAAACAAAGGTCGTGCAGATGTGGCACGCGCTTGGGGCCATCAAGAAGTTCGGCTGGCAGACAGTCGGTAAAGAAGGCGGTTCATCTGAGAAGACTGCGAAGCTGATGAAGATGCACAATGGCTATGACTATGTGGTCTGCGCCAGTGATATCACTGCAGAGCACTTCATCGAGGCGTTCAAGACTGACAGGAACAGGATCGTCAAATACGGGCTACCGCGTATCGACTATATCAAAAGCGTTGCTTCAGGCGACAGGCATGAGGAAACACTCGGAAGGATACTCAAGATCTATCCGCAGTTAAAGAACGATAAAAAGACGATCCTCTACGCACCGACCTTCCGCAGAGGCAAGGCAGTTGACGTACAGAAGCTGATTGATGCGCTTGGTCCGGATAAATACAACATAGTGGTCAAGCTGCATCCTCTTTACAGAGGCAAGGCGGACAGAACACCGGGTGAATTCGATACCGTCATATTTGATGAGGTCTTTTCATCTAACGACTGGCTGGCGAAAGCAGATATCATCATCAGCGATTATTCATCGTTCGTAATAGAATCGTCGCTGGCGGATAAACCGCTTTACATATATGCGTATGACCTTGAGGATTACGAAGCCAATACCGGCCTCAACATCGACTTTGCAAGTGAGCCTATCGCGCCTTATGTTTTCGATGATGCTGACTCGCTCGCAAAGGCGGTTAGCAAGGGCAATTTTGATCTTGAAGCGCTGCGCGCGTTCCGCGACCGCTATATAGACATACCGACTGACAACTGCACTGCGGTGCTCGCGGACTTTATTTTATCCCTCGCTGAACACAGATAACACAATGAAAAAGAAGAAGCTCAATAACGATCTGATCTTAGTGATAGCGCTGATGCTGACCACGATCGCGATCCTGACGGTAATGATCCTTGACCGCGGACAGCAGCTGAAGCCCTCCTTTGTGAGTAAAAGCACGGGAACAGCCGTCCGGCAGGTGCATACAGCTGCCGGAGAAGCGAACGCGGCAACAGAAGCGAAGATCGCGTCACATGTGTATTCGCACCGGGGCTCAGCCGGTCCGGAAGAGCATTCGTTCAAAGCATATGACGAGGCTATAGACGCCGGCTCGCGCTACATAGAGCAGGACTTAGTCATATCATCAGACGGCATACTTTATGTTTCGCATGACCTGAACGCTGTTTCCATGACGGGCTATGACGGCATGTATGAGTACATGAGCTCGGAGACGATCGACGGCCTGGAGACTAAAGCCGGCAATAAGGTGCTTCGCCTCAGCGAGGTGTTCGACAGATACGGCAGGGACATCAATTATGTGATCGAACTGAAGGACGGCAGCGACGCATGCATCAGGGCCTTTGAAGATATGGTTGACAGCTATGGCTTAAGCGACATGATCACCGTACAGTCGGTGGATCCCGGAGTGCTTCAGGAACTTGAGAGCAAGTATCCGGACATGCCTAAGCTGTTAGTCTGCCGGAGCCAGGGAGACTTTGAGAGCGCTTTGGATAAGCCGTATATAGACATCATTTCCGTGAAGGAAGCTGCCGCGCTTATGACTGAAAGCAACTGCTCGGCGGCCCACGAACATGACAAACTGTTCAGCGCGTGGACGCTGGACTCGGAGGAATCGATAAAACACGCCATAGAAATGGGCGTAGATACGTATTTTACAAATGACACGCCGCTCGCTCTCTCGCTTGAAAGAGAATACGGGATAATAGAGGGCATGCGTAGAGGAAGAGAATGAGTATCACAACAAAATTCAAGAAAGTCGTATTCGACATAGCAAAGAAGAACAAGACCTTCAGAGTCGTCTTCAGGACAAGCCGCGATAACGCTTACCGCGCCAAGATGGTGCTGGACGACCCGTTCGGCAAGCTTGATGACAAGCTGGTCTATTTCCGCACGTTCTCAGGCCGCGGATACAGCGACTCGCCTAAGGCAATGTATGAATACATGCTGACTGCGCCGGAGTATAAGGACTTCAGATTTGTGTGGTGCTTCAAGGAGCCGGAGAAGTATGACTATCTGGTAAGGGATGACAAGTCCGGCAGAACGAGTATCGTGAAGTTCCGTACAAAGGCCGACAACATCGCGCTGCGCAAGGCCAAGTACTGGATCACCAATTACCGCATGCTAAATCACCAGTATCCGCGCAAGGGCCAGATATATCTGCAGTGCTGGCACGGCACTCCGCTCAAGAGGCTCGGCTACGACATCATCGAGAGCGACAATGCGATGAATTCGCTGGCCGAGATCAAGGAGAAATACAGAACGGACGCGGAGAAGTTCTCTTACATGCTCTCACCATCGCCGTTTGCGACAGATAAATTCGCGACTGCCTGGAATCTTAACGAGACAGGCCAGAGATACAAGATCATTGAGGAAGGCTATCCTCGCAACGACAAGCTGGCTACTGCTACCGAAGAAGATCGCAAGGCGATAAGGAAACAGTTGGGAGTGGAAGGCAAGAAAGTCATCCTCTACGCTCCGACATGGCGCGACAACCAGCATACCAGCGGTCAGGGCTATACATATAAGACAGAGGTTGACTTCGACAAGCTTCACAAAGAGCTTGGTGACGACTATGTCATCCTCTTCAGAGCCCACTATCTGGTAGCCAACAGTTTCGACTTTGCTCGCTACGACGGATTCATATATGATGTGAGCTCGTACGGCGACATAAACGATCTGTACATTGCATCCGACTTACTGATCACAGACTACTCGAGCGTCTTCTTCGACTACTCTATACTTGAACGCCCAATCATCTTCTACATGTACGATCTGGAACACTATGCTAACGAGATGCGCGGATTCTATCTGTCGCTCGATGAGCTTCCGGGGCCTATAGTGCAGACTGAAGATGACCTCATAAAAGAAATCAAGGCGGCCGATGGATGGAAAGTCGATAACAAATACAGAGAATTCGTAAAGAGATTCAATCCGTACGAGGATGGCAATTCATCGAAGAGAGTCCTTGCGCGAATCATTAAATAAAAAGGAGTTACAATGGCTTCATTCATAAAAAAAGAACTCAAGAATGCAATGACGCTTTATTATCTGCTGAAGCTGGATAAGAAAGTGCCGACCGATCTTAAAAAGACCAAAGCCCGTCAGGATAGGCTGGTCCACAAGACGATGAAGAGGGCATACAACCACGTGCCGTATTACCGTGAGAAGTTCGAAGAGAACGGTCTTACGCCATCAGACTTCCGCTCAACGGAAGACCTCGTGAAATTCCCGGTAATGACACGCAAGGACCTGCGTGAATGGATGCAGGCAGAGTTTGCTGCGCATCCTAAAGAGGCGGAGGACTGGGAGATCTTCAGTACCAGTGGCTCATCTGGAGTCCCGCTAAAATTCGCGTTGACTCACCGCGAGGCCGCCTGCATGAATGCCAACTGGATACGCGTGCTGATGTTCGCAGGTTATAAGCCTTTCACAGGCAAGATGCTTTCATTCCTCACAACCCATTCCAAAGTCGATCCTAAGAAGGGCGACTCCTGGGTGCAGAAGCTGGGGATCATGCGGCGCAAAATCGTGCCTGAACATCTTTATGTTGGAGAGGGCATGCGCGATCTCATAGAACTTGTAAATGACTACAAGCCTGACTGTCTTTGCTTCAGAAAGAACGTGCTGGTAAGGATGGCGCTCTATGCCAAGAATCATGGCATGGCCATCCATCAGCCTAAGGTATATACACCGGTAAGCGAGATGGTAGACGAAATGACCCGCAAACTGCTTTTGGAGACATACGGACCGGGACTTATGGATGCCTATGGCTGCAATGAGACCGGAAGCTGTGCGGTCAGACTGCCGGGCAGTGATCTGTACTATATTTATGCTGATACACATGTACTCAACCTTATCGATGAGAACGGTAATCTGGCGGATGAAGGCAAGGTCATTGGGACGACCCTTTACAAGAGGGATTTTCCAATCATCAATTACGAGATAGGTGATACGGCGACCTCAGAGACCATAGACGGCGTCAGATTCATAAAGACGATAAAAGGCCGTACCAATGACATGGTCAAGCATGCCGATGGCGTTCAGACTTCTGCTACGGAATTGATGAAGATCCCTAACGGCATTACGGGTGTCGCTCAGTTCAGATATGTTCAGACAGCGATAGATGAGATCCATGTTCTTTTGGTCAAGGATCCCGGTGATGACAGCCATAGCAAAGAGGAGATAGAAGCGTTCTACTCACGCAAGGTAGAAGAGCTCTACGGCAGGCCGGAGTACAAGTTGGTGTTTGAGTGGATGGATGAGATCCCGCCTGATGAGAATGGCAAGATGAGGTGTTTCATCTGCAGGGTATAGTGAATGCTTGACGCGATAGTAAGACATCTTGAAAAGACTAAGAATATAGACCGCAGCACCTATATCTGGAATACTGTGAGCGCCACGGTGCTGGCGATGCAGGGACCTGTTATCCAGGCGGTTGTAAGTCGGACAAACGGGCAGGAAGATCTGGGTATATTTGCCATCGCCTTTTCTGTTGCTACGCTGATGATGTATGTGGGTCAGTACGGTATAAGGCGCTTCCAAGCATCTGATGTGAACGAACAGTTCAGCTTCGAAGAGTACCATGGCATGCGTATCATCACTTGTATAGCATTGGTGATAGCCAGCCTTGCGTACTGCGTTTATGGTCGAGTCTTCAATGGTTATTCAGATACCAAATTCGCGGTCATCTTCATGGTCTGCATGCTCAAGATGATAATGGCTTATTCGGATGTCTATCACGGCAACATGCAGCAGAAGGGCCGCTTTGATGTGGCGGCAAAGGCAACTGCCATACGCTACACTGCAGAACTAGTCATATTCTGTGTTATGCTGATCGCGACACACGATCTGCTGCTGTCAGCAATCGTGACAGTTTCCTGTTCGATAGTGATGATGGTGCTGCTCTCGATGAACGCAGGACGTCATTATTGCTCCTCGCTCAAACCGGCATTCAGAAAGCCTGCCCTGAAGGGACTGATGATCGAGGGATTCCCGCTCTTCGTCAGCATGTTCCTCAACACATATGTCAGCAATGCGCCTAGATACGCGATAGACGCTTATCTGAACGATGACATACAAGCGGTGTTCTCATGCATATTCATGCCGGTATTCGTCGTGCAGGTAGTGGGGCAGTTCATATTCAATCCTCTGATCACATCATACGCTCACATGTGGAATCAGAAGAATAAAAGATCGTTCGATGCCCTCATAAAAAGGATAAAGAAGATGTGTCTTGCTGTAGTCGGACTGGCGCTGCTGGGACTTCTGGTAGCAGCGACCATAGGAATACCCGTGCTGTCAGCCGTATTCGGCCTTGATTTGACGGATTACAAAAAGGAGCTCTGCATAATAATGCTGGGAGGCGGTCCGCTGGCATTCTCGGTATATTTCAGCACCATAATAGCGATAATAAGAGCGCAGAAGAGCCTCATCTTCTGTTATGGCGGTGTGTCTCTGATGTCGCTGGCGGTCTCGAGATCCTTCGTGCAGGGCGGTGGTATCACAGGCGCATCCTGGATGTACGTGATGCTGATGAGCGTGCTGGCTTTGTCACTGTTCATCGCGATGCATCTGCGACTTACTAAAGAGCGCAAAGAGATCACAGGCAAATAAAAAAGCCTCGAAGTGATCCCCGAGGCTATGACTTTATTCAACTACTATATGTATATTATCCAGAGCTTTGTTGAGCAGTTCTACTGCATCATCAAGGCTCTTTCCTTTTGTGATCACATGGCCTATGCGGTGAGGACCGACACGGAACTTGTGAACTTCATCACCTGGCTTGTAGTCGAACTGGACTTCGCAGATGTCCGGGTGAGGAGGATTGTCGTTGGTCTGTGAAACTATGATGCCATCTTTGTCGCTTGTGAGAAGTTTGCTGGCATTAGGTACTCCGCCATCCTTTGCAGCCGGACCAGGTGTAAAGTCAACTTCCTCGCCAAGCGTGGTAAGTATGATCTTTTCATAATAGTCGAAGTCATAATAGATGGCAGTCAGCTCAGCAAGGCAAGTCGCTCCGGATCTGCCGCCAAGCTCAAGCACGTATGTCTTTCCATCCTTCATGATGAAGTCAGCGTTGATGGCGCAGTTGTCGAGCTTCATGGCCCTGATGGCGCCTACCAACTGTTTGTTTGCGTCTTCAAGAACTTCGGCAGAAAGATCGTATGGAGCAAAGTGACCTACAGGTACACCTGTATCTCCCTTAAATACATAATCGCCGTGAGGGAGTATGAATTCGACCTTGCCGTTCCTTACGAAAGCCTGGGCTCCAAATTCTTCGCCATCGATGAACTCTTCAACTATAAAGTAATCCGAGCGCGTGCTTGCCTTTACATATTCGCGGGCAGCATCGTATTCGGCAGAGGAGTTCACCTTGATGATGCCTCTGCTTCCGGATGAATCTACGGATTTAAACATGAGAGGAGGTGTTAGCTCGCTCAACTGATCCGCATAGTCATCATTGCTGAAATAAACCTTGCGGTATCTGGCAGTCCTTACGCCCTCTGCTTCATATACTTCCTTCATAAGAAGCTTGTCAGTCGCGATCATGGCTGCCTGCTCGGAAAGTCCTGTGAGTCCCAGAGCATCGCACACCTTACCGATGGTTATGACGGCAACATCCGTGCCTGCGGTAACTATGCCATCAATTTTTTCTTCTTTAGCGATTTTGAGGATGGCCTCATAGTCTGTTGTGTTTTCATAATAGACCTTATCTGCCAACTCAAATCCCGGGTAGTTGCCCGGGATACTGGCAGCGATCGTATATATGCCAAGTCGCTTCGCTGTATTGATAAGAGGGACCTGATATATCCCTGCGCCGAGTATCAGCAGTTTTTTCATTTATCGTTTCCTCCGGATTTGTTTTTGCCGGTATATACGTCACGCACCACAAATTGCGGGTCGTTCGAAAGGTTCTGGTACATACGCCCAATATACTCACCAATGAGTCCCATGAACAGAAGGATCAGTCCAGAGAAGAATATGATGGTGACTATGGTCGATGCCCAGCCGACAGCCATGTTAGGATGCATTAGCTTTTTGATTATGACTACGACAGCAGCTATGATGCTCAGGAATGAGAGCGTCACACCCAGCCTGGTCGCTATGCGCAGAGGCACGATCGAATAACCCATTATATTCGACCACAGGCTGATCAGCTTGTTGAAGGTGTAGCCTGATTGGCCATAAGCCCTCTCGAAATGCTCTACCGGGACGCTCGCTATATTACGCGTAGTCCTCAGGAAGAGACCCTGCAGGTGAGTGTAATGGCTCTTGTATTGCACTACATAGTCTCTGACGAAGCGTTTGATGATCCAGAAGCTCGATGTTTTGAGATCTTTAGGCTTGCCGATTAGGATGCGCACAGAGGTGTAGTTTACCCAGCTTCCGAAATTGCGGAACGCGCCATGATGCTTCTCGGGATAATAGCCGTAGACTATGTCATAGCCCTGATCAAAGGCGTCGAAAAGCTTTGGCAGCTGTGAAGGATGGGTCTGCATGTCATCGTCCATAGCGATAAGAACATCGCCCTCTGCGTAGTTGAGCCCCGCCATTACAGCGTTGTGCTGGCCTGAATTCTTTGCCAACTCGACTACCTTTACATAGTCATGCTCATCAGCAAGAGCTTTCAGGTTGCTTATTGTCTCGCCCTCATCCGGCGAGAAGTCATCGACCAATACAAATTCAAAAGGCGTCCTGCCCAGCTCCTCTAATTTGGCGGCTGTCAGTTCCACCACCTCGCGTATTGTGTGCGATGATTTATAACATGGGATTATTACTGAATACATAACAAAATTATAGGTTAGTTGCCATTATTAATCAACTGTTGTATCATCATACTCCGAGGAGGTGATCCGGATGAACAATAGAATAACAGCTTTGTTTCTGGCAGCCGTGATGACATTTTCCATGGGCATCATGAGCTCGTGCAGCAGCGAAGAGGAAGATACAGTCGAGTCTGAAATGTTAAAACGTGAGATGAACATAGAGGAGAACGACTTCGAAGACCCAGCCTATGCTAATGAGGAAGATGGAGCGGAAGTCGTCACGATGCCACATGATGAGAAAGATTTTGTGGGAATATGGCAGGCTCCTTCAGAAAGAGCAAAATATCTTTGGGGCAACATTAATCTTAAGATCAACGAAGATGGTACATGGAAAGGAAATATCACAGAAGAGGCTTTCCACGGTAGATGGAAATATGATGGTTCGGGTATAGTGATAAAAAGTAGTGATACTGTAATTCACTGGAAACTATTCTTTGCTCAGGACGGCACACTAATGTGTCAGGATTTGGATGATGAAGATGACCCAGTAGTACTAAAACCTGGTGGCAATATAGGTGGCTAGTTCTGATAGATGTTGTATATATTAAGAGGGAGTCAAATTTACTTGATGAACTTGTAAGATCAAAGTAGACATGCAAAAAAGCGTGTCTACTTTTCTTATGTTAGGATTTATGTAAGGAGGTGGTTTTATGGGAAGACCAAAAGGAGGAAAGAATCGCAGATGGACTGTTGAAGAGAAATTGCGTATCGTAAACAGACATTTGAAAGATCACATCTCAATGGAACAGGTTGCAAGAGAAGAAAGCATCAGCAGTGGAATGTTATCGTCATGGGTTGGTAAGTATCTTGATGGCGGTGAAATTGCATTGGCCGGTAAGTCGGGCAATCCGTATGCAGCTCTTCATACCAGTAAGAATTTGTCAGAAGAAGAACGGCTGAGATTGATTATTGCGAAACAGGAAGTAGAGATAGCACGGTTAAAAAAAGGATACTTCGTGAAAGGAGTTGGTGCAAAGAAGGAATACGTTACTGGCAAAGAAAAGATTACGAAATAATCGATGAAATGAAAACGAAATATTCAGTTAAGCTGTTATGTGAATTGCTCGATGTCAGCAGATCCGGTTATTACAAATGGCTAAAAAGAAAAGATACACCTAACAGATACGAACAGGATCGAGCAATACTGACTGAACTGCTTCAGGACGCTCATGAGAAGCATCCATCGTATGGGTACCACAGACTTGCGCAGGCTGTGAGGAACGAGACGGGATGGCTGTTTTCTCACAATCTCGCACATAAATGCTGTAAACACGCAGTAATCTATTCATTGGCCAGAAAGCATCGTAAGTATCGCAAGCCTGGAGAAGAAAGCATTAAATTTCCCAACCTTGTTAGAGGCAGATGGAATGTTTGCAGACCACTTGAACTAGTAACATCAGATATGACCATGTTCAAGAACAATGGCAAGTGGTATGAATGGACCTTACTGGTCGATGTATTCAACAATGAGATCCTGGCACATAGTGTAACGGACAAGCCGGGATACAACAAACCCTACTACGACTGTCTTGATGAATTAAAAAGACTTGCAGGAACTAAAAAAGAGCAGAACTCCCCAATCACTTTCCACACCGACCAGGGAGCTGTCTACTCATCCAAAGCATACTGCTTGGCTCATGCAGAGTATAACATAATACGATCAATGTCGCGAGGTGGCACACCTACAGACAACCCCGTAATAGAGGCTTTGAACGGGTGGATCAAGGAGGAACTATACAGGGATTTCGATCTTGCTAATGCCCCTGACGTGCCAGCGCTCTTGGATAAATACGTTACTTACTACAACGAGGTTCGAGCTGCATATTCACTGGATTACAAAAGCCCTGTTCAATACAGGATCGAACAAGGCTTTTGATGCTTTTTTCAGTGTCTACTTTTTGTTGACAAGTTCAAGTCAAATTTACTTGACTCCCTCTTATTTTAGATTGCTTTTGTTAAATGAGCGATTGTCTGTTGTTTAGTAAATCAATACTGTTGTTCCAATAGGGCATTCAGTATAAACCTTATAGGCATTGTTGATGTAGTTTCTAACACAACCGTTTGATTTAGGTGCACCCATTTTCCATTTGGACTTCTTAGAGTGTATGGAGTTAATCTCTGAGAAAGGAGACCAATACTTGATGCCGTGACGCTTTGCAATCTTCTTCCAAATTGTTTTTTGCCCGCTAACACCTGTAGGTGTAGGTGATGCAGCTTTTCCTGTTGAGCACTTGTCATAGAGCACGCAATGCCAGTTACCCCTAGAACCTTCAAACATATAAAGCGTTTGTGTGTATGTATTTACCCAGACAAGTCTATTTGTACTGCTACTTATGTTTTTGGCATTTACGAAAAACTCAGCTTCCAGATTATTATATGTTCGACCGCTATTATATACGCAAGTTCTTTTGCTGGTGCGGCTCTTGTTGCAGTAGAATATACTTCCGTCGCGCTCAAAAATATACTTGCCACCACCAAATCCATAGCAATCAACAAATTCGCCTTTTCTAACGTAAGTAGAACTTGGCCCTCTACCGCCATGTGCTTTTAATGTTCCAGACTTTTTGATTTTAACTCTATAACGAATAGTTTGTACTGCATAGTTACCGTCAGACTTAGATTTAGATGGCACCTTTTCTTCACCATCAAGATTATACGCTATGACGGTTCCTGCAATACCCTGACCCTCTTCAAGACCACCGATATCAGCGCGATACTTTCCCTTATATGTGTCAGGGATCCCAACATCTTTACCATTAACAAGATAGCCATCCGGCTTCTTATCTTCAGCAGGGATATCCCAAAGAAGGACTATACCGTTCAAACTTGAATATGCGTGAAGGCCCTCTACTGGCTCAGGAGCCTCTACAGTCGGAGCTGGTGGTTCTGTCGGAGGGTCTTCAGCAAATACTCCTACAAAAGCGAAGGATGTAATAACCATTGCCATTGCGAGGATGATGGCCAGATTGCTTTTAAATCTCTTCATAACATTTCCTCTCTTTACTAAAAGTGTATAGGTTGTAATGTGTGTTACTCTTTATTGCGCTTGTGGCAAAGAGACTCTTATCCCATTAGTCTTTACATTATAATAGAAGGAAGTCCGTTTAGCAAGTGCTAATTGAATAACCTTCTGACCAGACATACGTGAGCTTTTTCGGTATATTCGACAGGTGTAATGACCACACCACCAAGCGAATTAGAGGAGTGAATGATCTTGTTATGTCCCAGATAAATAGCTACATGTATCACTATCCCTTCGCCGTTCGAGTAAAATATGAGGTCTCCTCGCTTACGTTCTTTATAAGGTATATTCTTAAGACCATCCATTTCCGCTATTTCGCGGGATTCCCACTCATATTTGTCTTCACCGTATTGATGTCTGTAAGGATTGCTCGGCCAAAGATCCACTCCCGCGCCGTAACATGCCTGCATCACAAGACCGGAGCAGTCAACTCCCTTGCCGGGCTCTGTGGACTGCCGGTTTACGAACGGATCCCCCAAATATTTGTATGCGGTCTTTATCATAGCATCCACATGGTCGGCGCGTGTGCTGTGTTTGCTGGTCAGCACAGGGGAGGTGTAGTAGTCGTATCCGTGAGTCGAGATTTCATCTGTGACCTGCACGTACTCAGGGGGATTCTGGTATTTCCGTCCCTGGGCAGGCTCGGTGCTGCCGGTCTTTATACCGATAATCACAAGGATGATCAATAAAGCCAAAGCAAGGGCAGCAATGATGATACCCTGACGCATTGAGACTTTATTAGTTTCAGCCCGCATATCTCTTTCCACTTCTATCTCCCGGATGTTATGTTCAATTAATACTATCACAATAAAAAGTGAACGTATATGTGATAAAATAACTCTTAAGATGGGATATAAAGAATAAGAATCAAGGATAGCCTCAGGAGCCCTGCCTTTCTTGTAAAATGGCGGATTTTGTACTATAATTGATTGGTTATTATTTACTTTCAGGAGACTATAGTTTGGCAGGCAGAAGAAAGAAAAAGCTAATTACAAAGAACGCAGTGAAAGCTGTTGTATTTTTGTGCCTGATCGCGCTCGTAGTGCTCGGCTGCAATAAGATTTTTGGATTTGCGGATGCAGAGCATTCCGAGACCATAATGAACGAGTTTTACGAACAGGATAAGGACACGATAGATGTCGTTTACTTCGGCACCAGCGCGAGCCAGAGAGCATACGTGAATCCGGTTGCTTATCATGAGGACGGAATTGCTTGCTATACGATGGCCTGCGGCACACAGCCTTTCATCCTGACTGAATATCTGATGAAGGAAGCTCTCAAGACACAGCATCCGAAGCTGTTCATTGTAGAGTTGAGGGGAACCTGCCAGGATAAAGATTCCGTATGGGATGTGGCAGTACGCAGGATGATGGACAACATGAAGATGTCTCGCAACAAGCTGGATGCCATCGATACGGTCATCGAATACGCTGAGGGCGGAAGCAACACCATAGATACGTCCGGAAGGTCGTATGTGCTGCCGCTCCTTAAGTTCCACGGCAGATGGAATCCAAGCAAGCAGCCTAAATACTGGGGCAATATTGATTACTATCAAGGCTATACGTTGGATTACGGCGTCTGCTTCAAGACTACTGAAGTCAGCTCCCGTCCTATGGAAGAGTCCGACGCCCATATTGCCACAGAAACTGAGAAGGCGCTGATAAGACTGCTTGATTACTGTGACACCATAGATACTGAAGTGCTATTTGTCGTCTCGCCTTATGAGGCTACCGAGTACGGCATGCAGAGACTTAATTACTCACAGGCGATATGTGAGGAGAGGGGCTATCCGGTACTCAACTTCCTTTCACTTGAGGCGAAGGCTGAGCTTGGACTCAATGACAAGTGTTGCTATTACAACAGAGAGCATCTTAATTACTACGGCTCTCTCAAATATACGGACTATATCACCAATTATATAAAGTCTCACTACGATATCCCTGACAGACGCGGTGATGAAAAGCATGCAAGATGGGAGCAGCAGTACGAGAGACTTATGGAGAACATGGAAACCACTTACGCGGAAAGGTACGCTGCGATGATGGCGGTAGTGAATGAAGTGGAGGCCGGAGGAGAATAATGGCATTTACGACATTTGACTTTTTGATCTTCATCGCGATAGTGGTCATTGCATATTACATAACACCGAAGAAGTACAGATGGTTAGTCCTTCTGCTGGCTTCATATTATTATTACCTGGATGCCAGCGCTAAATCGTTTGTATTCATAGTGACGACTACGGTAGTCACATTCTTTGGTGCGATATACATCGATAAAGAAGATAAAAAACAGAAGCAGTATATTGCTGAACACAGGAATGAGATGACCCGTGAGGAGAGGAAGGCCTACAAGGAGTCCGCGGGCAAGACCAAGAAACGCGCTCTGGCGGCTGTCCTTGCCGTAGACTTCGGTATTCTGATCCTCCTTAAGTACTTCCGATACTACTTTGAGGTGCTGGGCATAGATATCTTCAAGGGAGACATACTTATCCCACTCGGTATCTCGTTCTATACATTCCAGTCGGCAGCCTATCTGATCGATGTGTACAGAGGCAAGTACGATGCGGACAGAAACCTTGCGAAGTTCGCGCTGTTCGTTTCATTCTTCCCTCAGATAATCCAGGGACCTATCGCGCGTCACGATCAACTGGCCCATCAGCTCTATGAAGGTCACTCATTCAGGTACGCGAATCTTACGCACGGAGCGCAGCTTATTCTCTGGGGCTTCTTCAAGAAGCTGGTCATCGCGGACCGTATCGGTCTTCTGGTAGGAGAAGTCTACGGCAACTGGGATCAGTACACAGGCTGGCCGGTCATACTCGCGGCACTCAGTTACTCCATACAGCTTTACATGGACTTCAGCGGAGGAGTAGATATAGCCAGGGGCGTTGCTCAGATGATGGGCATCGACATGGCACGAAACTTCAGAAGGCCGTACTTTGGCGAGAACCTGCAGGACTTCTGGCATAGATGGCATATTTCGCTGTCGTTTTGGACTCGTGACTACATCTTCTTCTCGGTCGCTATGTCAAAACCGATCGGAAACCTGGGTAAGAAGGCCCGCAAGGTGTTTGGTGACCGCATCGGAAAGATGGTACCGGTGTTTATTGGGAACTATCTGGTGTTCCTCTGCATCGGTATGTGGCAGGGAGGCGAACTGCAGAACGTATGCTATGGTCTGTATAACGCGACGATCATCTGCCTTGCCGACATCTTCAAGCCTAACTTCGAGAAGTGGCGCGGCGCATTGCATGTGAACCCTAAGAGCCTCGGCTGGAGAGGGTTCGGAATGCTGAGGACATACTGCATAGTCGCGTTCGGCCGCATATTCTCAAACGGTAAGTCGTTCAAGGCTTCCATACACATGATAAAGTCGCTGTTCGTGCCTTATACAGGAGGATTCCTGACAGCCTACAAGGCATTCGGCCTGACCAAATACGACTATCTGCTTCTCGTGCTCATGATAGGTCTGGTCTTCCTGGTCAGCGTGAAGCAGGAACAGCTGTATAACGAGAAGATGGCCGCTGCGGGAGGAGGATCTTCGATCATCGAGATGGCCGGTGATGATGAAGGTGCCGGTACAGACGCAGAGATGAGAGAGTATCTGGACAGCAAGTCGCTTGCCATAAGATGGGCTGCATGGATACTGCTGTTCATTGCTGTACTGCTCTTTGGTATCTATGGTCCGGGATATGATCCGACAGTATTCATTTACAGAGAGTTTTAGGAGGAAAACATGGTCAGAAACGTACTTGAGATGCTCGAGCACAGTGCTGCGAGAGTCCCTGACAAAACAGCCCTCAAAGATGAGAATGAATCGCTAACCTATAAGGAGTATGAAGAGGCTGCAAAAAGAGCCGGCACATATCTCCTGAAGAATGTAACAAAGAAAAATTTCAACAAACCGGTAGCTGTCGTGATAGACAGAAACGTATGGTCCGTGGTCGCTTTCATGGGCGTTGTTTACAGCGGCAACTTTTATGTGCCAATCGACAACACAATGCCGGCAGAAAGAGTGAAGCTCATATACGATACGCTCGATCCGATCGCAGTCATCGACGGAAGACTCAAGGCTGATGACGTCATCGAAGGAGCTATTCCTATCAAAGACATGCTGAACGATCCTGCCGATGAAGATATGCTGTACAATGTGCGCATGCACGCCATCGATACTGACCCTCTGTATGGCGTGTTCACTTCCGGCTCAACAGGAGTACCGAAGGGTATCGTGCCTTGCCACCGATCCATAATCGACTGGGTCGAGGCCATGGCAGACGCATTCGGCTTCGATGAGAATATGATCCATGGCAGCCAGGCTCCGCTTGATTTTGACGCCTTTGTCAAGGACATTTACAACGCGATGCGCAACGGCTCCACGGTAGTGATCATCCCAAGGAAGCTGTTCTCGATGCCTAAGCTGCTCTTCGCTTTCCTTGTCGAGCACAAGATCAATATGCTGGTATGGGCGGTCTCTGCGATGAGGATAGTTGCAGACTTCAAGGCCTTTGACGCGATAGATGAGCTGCCGGATATCAGATACGTGATGTTCTCCGGCGAGGTCATGCCTATAAAGGCTCTCAACTACTGGATAGAACACATCCCTCAGGCGATGTACGTGAACCTGTATGGCCCTACCGAGACTACCTGCAACTGCACTTACTACATTGTTCCAAAGGGCAAGCAGGATGAGCTGAAGCCGCTGCCTATAGGAAAGCCATTCAGAAACTGCAGAGTCATCATCCTGGATGACAAAAGAGAGAAGGTCATCACTGAACCTGGCGTCAAGGGAGAGCTCTGTGTCAGCGGCACATGCCTTGCGCTCGGCTACTGGAACAATCCGGAAAAGACCAAAGAGGCCTTTTTCCAGGACCCTACCATCACAGCGTACCCTAGTGTACTCTATGGAACAGGTGATGTAGCATACTATGCTGAGAATGGTGACCTTATGTTCGCTTCAAGGCGCGACTTCCAGGTCAAGCACATGGGCCACAGGATAGAACTAGGTGAGATCGAAGTAGCGCTGAACGCTATCCCATGGATCGACATCGCAATATGCCTGTACGATAACGCACGCGGCAAAATAGTTTGCTTCTATCAGTCGGAAAAAGAAGATACAAAAGCTATTGTGAAATTCCTCAGCGACAAGCTGCCGAAATTCATGTGGCCTAATATATACAAGAGATACGAGAAGCTGCCAGCCAACAAGAACGGAAAGATCGACAGGGCAGCATTGAAAAGAGAAATAGAAAACAGATAGGGAGGAAACAAAATGGAAGAACTGCTTAGGATCATGAGTGAAGTAAGACCGGATATCGACTTTGAGACAGAGACCAAGCTGATCGACAATGAGATGCTCGACTCTCTCGACATCGTTGCCATCGTTACAGATGTCAACGATGAGTTCGAAGTGGACATCAACGTGAACGACCTTCTGCCGGAAAACTTCAACTCCGCAAAGGCTCTCTATGAACTAATCCAGAAGCTGCAGTACGAATAAAATAAGAGGGAAATACCTTGAAAATGCTAGTTACCGGCGCTGCCGGGTTTATTGGAAGCAACTTCGTATTCTATATGCTTAAAGCACATCCTGACTACAAGATAGTAGGACTGGACGTGCTTACTTATGCCGGCAATCTTGAGACTCTGGCAGAGGTGATCGACGAACCGAACTTTAAGTTCGTAAAAGCAGATATCACTGATGCACAGACCATTGACAAACTCTTTGCAGAGGAGAAATTCGATGTAGTAGTCAATTTTGCTGCGGAGTCACATGTCGACAGATCTATAGAGGATCCGGGGGTATTCCTCCGCACTAACATACTCGGTACTCAGGTGCTGATGGATGCATCCATCAAGTATGGAGTAAAGAGATTCCATCAGGTAGGCACAGATGAAGTCTACGGCGACTTGCCTCTCGACAGGCCAGACCTCTTCTTCGTTGAGACAATGCCTCTAACGGCTTCGAGCCCATACTCGGCATCGAAGGCCTCTGCAGATCTGCTGGTCATGGCTTATCACCGCACATACGGACTGCCTGTTACCATCAGCAGATGCAGCAACAACTACGGGCCCTATCAGTTCCCAGAGAAGCTGATCCCGCTGATGATCGCAAACGCGAGAGCGGACAAGGCACTGCCGGTATACGGCGAAGGATTGAACGTAAGAGACTGGCTCTATGTGGAGGATCACTGCAGAGCCATTGATCTCATCCTTGAGAATGGCAGAGTTGGCGAGGTTTACAACATCGGCGGCCATAACGAGAAGGCAAACATCGAGGTAGTGAAGATCATCCTTGATGAGCTCGGTAAACCTGAGAGCCTCATCACATATGTCACGGACAGAAAGGGACATGACCAGCGCTACGCAATCGATCCTACCAAAATCCACAATGAACTTGGCTGGCTGCCTGAGACAAAGTTTGAAGACGGCATCAAGAAGACAATTCAGTGGTACCTCGATAATGAGGATTGGTGGCAGAACATCGTAAGTGGTGAATACCGCGATTACTACGAGAAGATGTACGGCAATCGTTAAAAGGGGAGATTAGAGATGATCAACTTCAATGTTCCTCCGTATATAGGCAAAGAAACGGAATATTTGAACAAGGCCGTTGAGTCACATAAGATTTGCGGTGACGGAGAATTCACGAAAAAATGTAACAAGTGGATCGAAGACAGGATGGGATCAAGCAAGGCTCTGCTGACTACATCCGGTTCGACAGCCCTTGACATGGCAGCAATACTTACAGAGGTTGGCCCGGGAGATGAGGTCATCCTCCCTTCATATACATTTGTATCCACGGCAAACGCTTTCGTAATGAGAGGGGCAACGCTGGTCTTTGTAGATATCAGACCGGATACACAGAACATCGATGAGAACCTCATTGAAGATGCCATCACAGACAAGACAAAGGTGATAGCCCCGGTTCACTATGCCGGAGTTGGCTGTGAGATGGATACTATTATGGACATAGCTAAACACCACAACTTGCAGGTAGTAGAAGACGCTGCACAGGGAGTTTATGCATTCTATAAAGGCAGAGGCCTTGGAAGCATAGGCGATTATGGCTGTTACAGCTTCCATGAAACAAAGAACTACAGCATGGGCGAGGGCGGAGCGCTGTTGGTTAGAGACGAGGATAAAGTGGACCGTGCCGAGATCATCAGGGAAAAGGGCACAGACCGCAGCAGATTCCTTAAGGGACAGGTCGATAAGTATACATGGGTAGATATGGGATCTTCATATCTGCCGAGCGAGCTGAATGCTGCATACCTTTTGGCGGAGCTAGAGGAAGCAGACATGATCAACGAGAACAGGCTGGCAAGCTGGAATGCTTATTACGAGTTGCTGAGTCCGCTCGCTGAAGACGGACGCATAGAACTTCCGGTGATCCCGTCTGAATGCAAACATAATGCTCATATGTTTTATATAAAGACTGCAGGCATAGAAGAAAGAACTTCTTTGACAGCTTTCTTGAAAGAGAATGGAATAGGTTCGGCATTCCATTACGTGCCGCTCCACAGCGCACCGGCAGGCACCAAATTCGGACGTTTCCACGGCGAGGACAGGTACACGACCAACACCTTTGAACGCCTGCTGAGATTGCCGATGTACTATGGACTCGGTACCGATAATGTCGAATTCATCTGCGACAAGATAAAAGAGTTTTACAACAGATAAAGGATGAAAGGTGTAGATAGTTTGATAAAGATCAAAAGTCTGCACCTTTCGTTTCATAAAGACCGGAAAGCATGATAAAACCACTCAAAAACAAATGGACAACGATGATCACCTACACCATCCTCTTCGCAGTGCTGATGGCTGGCATCTTTGCGTTGTTCATTTATCAGGGGAGGTCTTTTGTCAACAGTTCGGACGCGTACGATCAGGGATACTTCTGGACAGCAGAGATGGGGAACAACCTCAGGAGCCTTTTTGGCGGTGACGGCTATCCGCTCTGGTCATGGGACAGGGGTACAGGCCTTGACACCAAGCTGCCGATAGATCCATTCATGATGCTGGCGTCGTTCTTTCCGGCGGGAAAGATAGAGCTTGGCTATACGATAGCCATTATCCTTAGGCTGTATTTCGCGGGATTCGCGTTCATACTCTTCTGCTGGGAGATAGCACTTGACAACTTCAAGGCTCTATTCGGTGCCCTTTGCTATGTATCATGCAGTTTCACCATAAATGTGGCGCTGGTACAGGGACAGTTCATCGACATGTTCATACTGTTCCCGCTGCTGGTGATGGCAGTCGACAGGATATACAAAGGAAAGTCGGCGGTGCCGTTCATGCTCATAGTAGGCATTACCATGGGCATCAATTATTACCTTGCGTATATGGCTGCCATCGGCATAGTTATATACATAATATTCAGATATTTCTATTACCATGAATTCAATGCGAAGGAATACTTCGCTTATCTGGGCAGATTCATCATATACGGCATAGCGGGCATACTGCTGTCGGCCATATTCGTCTACGTGACTATCGTCACGCTTTCAGGCGCTTCGACAGGAAGCAGACCGGCTCTGGAGCTGTTGTACGACACAGCCCACTACTATAAGTCGCTGACGAATCTGCTCTCTGAGGGCTACACCTTCGGATATAAATACATAGGAGTGCCTATATTGGCGCTGCTTGCTATACCCGCATTCAAGGGCAAGCCGACCATCAAGGCGACCCACGTGATCATGTCTGTGATCATGTGCCTGATGGCGCTATCGCCATTTTGCGGATCGATGTTCAACGCGTTCAGCTACGAGACCAAGAGATGGTACTTCATGCTCATCTTCTTCCTCGTCTGGACTGCGGCCGAGCACATGGATCTTGACGAGCTTGCCAAAGGAAAGAACGTTATCATAATGCTGTTCTGGTGGGCGATCCTGACATTCACGACACTGGGATTCGCTTATCTGGATATAACCGGGGATATGCCTAAGAGGCATCTGGCCTTTGTAGGCGGTAACCTTGCTGCGGGGCTTGTGATGATCCTCTTCATCTGGATCACAGGCAGGCTGAAGGCTTCGCTTAGGCTGAGACAGTCACTAATTACGATTGCAGTGATCGGAACTCTCGTGTTGGTATGGAACGCATCGTTCTATGGGCACATCGACAAAAAGTTCTTTAAATTCGGAGAAATAAACGAGCAGCTGGAGGCATCAACTCAGCGCGCGGGCTCGCTCATAGAGGATGAGGGCTTCTACCGCATAGACATGGTCGACTGGATCAACGCGCATCTCAAGGCGGATCAGCCGGTCAACGAGAATCTCTGGTGGAGAAACGATACCATTTATATATACGATTCAAAGCTGCCTTCGAGGCTGTCAGAATTCAACCGCCTGGTGGGCAACAACATGGGCTATTCCAAGAGGGTGTACATGCAGTCGAACGGCCAGCGCATGGGACTTGACTTCCTTTACGGTGTCAAGTACTTCCTGGGTGACGATGTGAAGAATGACAGGACCGGCGCGGACGTTTACGCGGGCTATGCTTTTGACTATTATGACAATCTGGATGGCGTCAACGTATTCAAGAGCCGCTACGATCCAGGCCTCGGCTTTCTTTACGACAAGTTCATGACCGAGACTGAATTCGGCAAGCTCTCGAGGCTTGAAAGGGAGCAGGCGCTGATGCAGGCCCTGGTAGTACCTGATGAAGAGGCTGCTGATCTTGATGAGACCAAGCAGATCACCGCGGAGGATATAGAGACAGACATACAGGATGTATCGTATAAGATCATCGCTCATGAAAACATAACGGTGGAAGGCAATACTCTGATCGTCGGGGAAGATGACGCGAGCATTCTGCTTTTTGCGGAGCCTGCTGAAAAATGCCAGCTGGTGGTGTCTTTCGATAACCTCAGAAGAGTGGACGAAGCCGGAGAGGATATAGGCAACTTCAAGCTGAAATGCAGGAAGGACGGCAAGCAGGTAGAAGCCAGCAACCAGAAGAACAATCAGACCATTCCGGGCATAGTCGATTATGACCTCAACCTGGGTTATTATGACTACTGCACAGGCAGGATAAGGATAAAATTCAGCAAGGCCGGTAGATATGAGTTCGATAAACTCTATGTATCAGCGATGAGTACAGAACTGTTTGATAAATATGCTGCTGAGAGATGCGAGTCCGCATATAAAGTAACAGGCAGAAGATCCACTCTGGTGACCGGAACCCTCGATGCAAAGGAGGACGGCTGGCTCTTCCTCTCCATACCGGTCAACACAAACTGGAATGTTTACATAGATGACGGCCAGGTAGCAGAGATCCACAACGCCAACATCGCTTTCTTTGCGACGCCTGTGACAAAAGGTGCGCATACAGTAGAGCTCAGGTACGATCACCACAACCGCAACATCGCTCTTGCTGTGAGCGTCATAGGACTGGTCATCATGGCTGCATGTGGTATCATTGACAGAAAAAGACGTAAAAAGCAGAATCTGAAAACTGAGGAGGAGTAATTCTTTGGGCCTTCCTAATATCAAGAAGTACATGGATAAGAAAAACAGGATGCGCTTCACGTATGCGAAGTACTATACCGGCGCGCCTGTAGACAAGAGCGTGATACTCTTTGAGTCTTTCCACGGCAAGGAGATATCCGACTCGCCGCTTGCGATGGCAAGGGCATTTCTTGATATGCCTGCGGACACACTTCTTGATAATGGACTCAAGGCTTCGGACATGAAGCTTTACTTCTCAACCAATGATCTTGACAGGGATAAAGCCAAGATAGAAGACCTCGGGCTGGAGGAATGCATCAACTTGGTGCACATCCATTCCGATGAATACGCCGGGCTGCTGGCGACGGCGGGACTGCTGATAAACAACAGCTCTTTCCCTTCGTATATCGTGAGAAGGGAAGGACAGAAGTATCTTCAGACATGGCACGGTACTCCGTGGAAGACTCTGGGTCGCAGCATGAAGGGCGAACTCGTCACCATGCATAACTCACAGCACAACTTCATACAGGCGAGCCACCTGCTGTTCCCTAACGAATTTACCAAAGAAGCCATAATGCACGATTATGTGCTTGACGACATATATACCGGCAAAGTGATCACCTATGGCTACCCGCGAAACTCCGTGTTCTGTGACAAGAATAAGGCAGCGGAGATAAAGAAGTACTGCGGTGATGAAAACTTCAGCACTTTAGCGTACATGCCTACATGGCGCGGACAGGACAACCGCAACATCGAGACAGGCGACTATGTTGAGGACACTCTCATCCAGCTGAAGGCCATGGACGAGGCACTTGCAGATGATCAGAAGCTCTACGTCAACCTGCACCCTATAGTTCAGAGCGACATTGATCTGAATGGATTCAAACACATATATCCATTCCCGAATGATGTCGAAAAATATGAGTTCATCAACAGCATGGATGCCCTTATTACCGACTATTCGAGCGTCTTCTTTGACTATTCGATCACAGGCAAGCCGGTCATTCTCTTCACATATGATTATGATAACTACGCTTCGGAGAGAGGCATGTATTTCGGTATAGAGGAATTGCCTTTCGCAAGGGTCGATACTATTGAGGAACTTGCTGAGATGTTCAGGACAAGGTCATATGAGAAGCTGAGCTACTCTGATGACAAGGCTTATTTTGACAAGTTCATTCAGCATGAAACTATTAACGCTGCATCAGATCTGATGCGCTACATGCTCACGGGCGATACGGGTGATCTTAAGATCGAGGACTACTCATTCAACGCAGAGAAGCCTCGCAGGATAGTCAACTGTAAAGAAGTTCCCGGCCGCCTCGACATGGATATACTTGCTAAGGGGCTTAGCAAGTATGATGTGGCCGTATTCCATCAGTCCGGCTTTGACAACAAGGCGGGCGAGAGGCTGCTTGATCTGTACGACGGGAAGTTCCCGTATGTATTCACTACCGAGGCTGTGCCGCAGACAATGGCGGAATCGAGGAGCGGAAACAAGACAGTCAAAGCTGATGTAAAGGAAAGGAACCTAAGGAGACAGATAGGCGGATTGACTGTTTCGAAAGTGGTCAACAACAAGCTCGCGAGGGCGGAGCTTCTGAAAATAAAGACTGCCGGAAGCAAGGTCACTATAGATATCAAAGCAAGCGGCATCGGAGAAGTCAAAGCGGTCACCCTGGAATACAGAAGCGATCTGGAATCGATCACGCATGACATGGACTTTAGCGTAGCAGGAAGCGGAGAAACATGCACTATCGAAGCTTCCATGGACATGTCAGTGATGAAGCATGGCTGTCTCTATTGGGATATATACGTGACGGCAGGAGAAGAGGGATACAATTATCCTATAATGCTCAGCCGGAAGATGCGTAAAACCCTTAGAAGAGGCTACTTCCAGTGCGAGCTGGGCGACTATATAGCATTCCCGCACATCTCGCTCTCCAGATCTCTTGCGTTCACACTGAGGGAGAAGAGTCCTTACGATGACAGAGCGACAAGACTCAGGGAAGTCCTTGTCCCGACCTGGTCGATAGTCTGGAGCAGACTCAACAGAAAACGACGCATATGGCTGGTGTTTGAGAAATTCTGCTCGGCTGCTCAGGATAACGGGTTCTATTTCTTCAAGTGGTGCATGGAGAATCTGCCTACAGATAAGAAGAAAGATATTTATTATGTAATAGATAAGAATTGCAGGGACTATGAGAACGTGAAACCGTATGAGGACCACGTTCTGCAGTTCATGAGCTTCAGGCATCTGCTGTATGCCATCAATGCAAAGGTCTATGTGGGATCAGACTCCAGAAAGCATCTTTATGCATGGAGACCTAAGCCAAATCTCATTTCGATACGCATGGCAGCAAAGCCTATACACTTCCTCCAGCACGGCGTGACTGCGCTCAAAAGGACGGATGTGCTATTCGGCGCCAAGGGCAGCAGCCCTATGACACATATAACGACGACATCAGACTACGAACAGCATATAATGGATGAGTTCTGGGGATATTCACCGGCAAACGCGCCTGTACTTGGCTTTACCCGCTGGGATGTTCTTGAAGATAAGTCTACCCCGGACGAGAAGATCATACTTGTGATGCCTACCTGGAGAGCATGGCTTGAGGAGAAGCCTGAGGAAGACTTCATCGCGAGCGACTACTTCCGCAATTATATGGAGATGCTTGGCGACGAGAGATTGAATGCATGCCTGAAAGAGAACGGCGTGAAGCTGGTATTCTTCATCCATCCTAAGTTCAAGGACTATCTGGGCAGGTTCAGCGCACCGTCAGAAAACATAGAACTGGTACAGTTTGGCAGCAAGCCTCTCAACGAGATAATGATGAAGTGTCAGATGCTTGTGACAGATTACTCGAGCGTGTGCTGGGATGTCTACTACATGGGCAAGCCGGTAATTTTCTATCAGTTCGACTATGACATGTACATGGAGGTCCACGGCAGTTATCTCGACATGGAGCATGAGCTCTTTGGAGTCAGATATACTGAGCTGGGCGATGTGATAGAAGGCATACGGACTGCCATAGAGAACGGATTCGAGGAGAGTGAACTCGCTAAGGCAATGCGTCCGAAGTATTTCAAATACATCGACTCGGACAACAGCAAGCGCACCTATGAGTATTTAAGGAAAAAAGGATACTGACGGACGGAGAGTGTGATATAATCAAGAGCCTTAATCTTTATATAAGAAAGGCAATGAATCCCCATACATATAGTAGAATATATGCGTGGTATTATACGCGGACTATTGAATAAATATGGGGGAAAGAGGTTTTATGATAAATAAGCAACTGGGAAAGAAAGTATTCGCATTACTGCTGACATTTGTAATGACCCTGTCGATGACAGGCTATACTTTCGTGGAAGCATTTGCTGAAACTGAAGAAACGACAACGGTCGAGGAGACCGGGAGCAACGAAAGCGGAGAAACTGCAGGAAATACCGGTGGCGAAAATGATTTGACAAGAGCTTCAGGCAGTACAGATCTGCTTACAAACAATGGCGAAACAGGAAGTGAGGACAAACAGGAAGTCACAACTCCTGAGCAGGAGCCTGTTCAGGCACCGGCACAGGCTCCCGAAACCGTTCAAGAAGAGACCGGAACGACGATTATCCAACTTGCTCAGATAACTGTCAGGGCATCAAGAGACGGCAAATTCGTTACCGCCATGTGGACTAAGGCCGAGAATGCATCATACTATATGGTGTATCTTAACGATGAGACAGAAGGCGTTAAGGTGCTTGCTACTGAAAAATGCAAGTATATCTTCAATCTCGACAGTCTTGCAAATAATACTGATGTCCAGACAGTCAAGATAGAAGCTTATCGTGAGAAAGCAGTTGAGCCTGCACCTGCCGGCGAAGGTACTGAAGGCGGAGAAAACGAAGGTACAAACGATCCTGCTCCTGCAGAACCTCAGTATGAGAAGTTCGCTGAGGGAATTGCACAGGACATCGACTCTGTCATCGTAAGGACGCTGTCTGGAACTCCGGGAGTGCCTGCGAATTACATGAATCAGAATCTCCGTACTATGATCGGCGAGGGAAACGGCGGCTATGCTGTCGCCCAGGGATCTGCTACCGATGGCACTTATGCGTATCATGTTTTGGCTTCATCTGTAACACAAAATGGAAGGATAATAAAAGTCAATCTGAGTAACTCGGCAGATTATAAAGCAGGTCCTGTTATCAATCTGCACCATGCCAATGGCATGACATATGACAGCAAGCGAGGATTGCTTGTGGCTTGCGGATATGGTGGGTACAGACATCAGCTTACATATATCAACCCTGATACGCTGCAGATCGAATCGCAGCCTACACTGAAATATACTTACGCTAAGAATTTTTCCGGAATGGCGGCCAATGCCGAGAATAACGGCATTGCGGCCATCGCGTATGTCCCTAAATACGATGTATACGTCGCGAGATCAAGAGGCAAGGTCGATGGCGTGCCGAACTCAACAGGAAGCGCAAAAAACAACATCTGGGTGTTTGACGCAGAATCGCTGGAGGCTATAGGGCATATCTTTACTAAGGTATCATCTGCATATCCTGAAACATATCAGTCGATGGATGCTGATGAGAGGTATGTATACTTCCTGCTGAGTCCGGGAGACGGGCAGAAGAAGAACATCATTCTTGCGCTCGACTGGAACAGCGAGAATCTGCTGCCGGTCATTAACGGAGATGCTGATTTTGTCGACCATATGTGGTATTGCAATAACGACGGAACAGGCAAGCCTGACGCTGTCATTCAGATCCCTGTAGGACGCGAGTCCGAGGGGCTATTCCATACTACTGATTCGAACGGCAATTCACACTTCTATGTCACGGAATACTATGGCAGAAACCACTATACGACCAAGGTAGTGACTGAACATTATAAGGTCAAATGGAAAAAAGTAACAAAGAAGGTCAAGTGGAAAAGAGTCAAGAGAAAAGGCAAGTGGAAGTGGAAATATAAAAAGAAAAAGGTCTGGAAGTATAAGACCAAGACCAGAAAGGTAACCAAGTCGGTAAAGGATTACTGGGCGAGGGATGACTACGTCTATGATCTGGGCGTATTCTAAAAGCTTGCCTGAAGGGAGATAATGCCCGGAGTAAACTACTATTTAGGAAAGATAATCGAAGCAATGCTTATAAGCGTCGTAGTCGCGTATGCGGCTACGCCGCTTAGTATTCGTATTGCAAATATATTTGGAATCATTGATAAACCTAAGGATGAGAGAAGGGTACATAAAAAACCTACCCCTCGGTTTGGCGGTATGGGTATATTCATGGGATCGATGGCCGGACTCATGATCCCTGCAGGGATGAATGATAAGGTCCCCATTGCTATGCTTGGCGGTCTTCTGATGTACACGCTTGGAGTGGTCGATGACATATACGATATAAAACCGGTGGTCAAATTCGGAGGGCAGGTGCTTATAGCAAGCATCGTTTATGCGCTGGGCGTGAGGATAACATTCATCAGCAACTACTTTGGTGCCGCGGGAGCAGATTCGCACGCAAATCTCATTCTCAGTGCCGGCGTAGGATATCTGATCACAGTATTCTGGATAGTAGGTATAACGAATGCAGTGAACTTGATGGACGGTCTGGACGGGTTGGCCGCAGGATCGACAGCGATCATGGCACTTTCCCTTGCTTATATAGCGTATATCCACGGTACCAGGCTGGGGTCGATGCCGGTATGTATAGCCCTTGTGGCTGTAGCCGGAGGATGCATAGGGTTTCTTCCGTATAATTTCTCTCCTGCTAAGACATTCATGGGAGATGGAGGAGCACTCTATCTGGGCTACATGATAGCCGTATTGTCAGTTATCTCGCCTCTCAAGCGTGCAACGGTGGTGGGGGCTCTCATACCGATGCTGACACTGGCAGTGCCTATCTTCGACACAGCGTTTGCCATGCTGAGGCGCATGCTGAAGCATGAATCGATAATGCATGCCGACAAAGGCCATCTGCATCATCACCTGATGGCGGCGGGCTTCGGACAGAGACGGTCCGTACTCATAATGTACGGCATCGTGGGCATCATGGGTATCGTTGCGGTGCTCATCAGCCGCGAACTTTATAAAGATGCTTTCTTCCTCTTCTTGATTGCGCTGCTGTATTTGTGCATAATAATCGTACCAAAGAAGCCAAAGAAGGGTATCAAGAGGATAATAACTCAGGATACGAGCGAGCTCGAGAAGGAATACTTCACGGAGTATCTCAACTACGAGCGCGAGAGGCGCAAGGCTCTGCGCGAAGCAGCAAAGGCTGCTGCTGAAGCAGAGGCGGAAGCAGAAGAAAAAGAAGAGGCAGAACTTAATGCGCAGAGAAGCGGGAACTAAACACGGCAATATAAAAAACGAAAAAGGCGGCGGAATATTCCCCAAGAGGATACCTTATGCGATCCTTGTATTGCTGATGGGAATAGCAGCCATCGCCTTTTTTTCTATGATGTTGCTTGTCAATATCTTTCCGCGTGATCTCAGCATTTTCATAATTGTCACGGTATTTGTGCTGCTGGTACTCACTTCGATGCTTCTGGCAAGACGCAGAAGATGGAAGAGGATACTCGGTCTGATCATAGGAGTCCTTTTTGTTGTGGTAGTAGGTGCAGTTTCGTACTATCTTGGTACAGCCTATACTACGATGAACAAGATAAGTGAGATCAGCAATACTTCCAATGCTGAGGTAGGGGCAGGAGCAAACATAGACCCGACTTCTGAACCGTTCAACCTGTATATAACCGGTATAGACAGATGGGCCGGCGAACTGGATCTCGACCGCAGTGACGTCAATATGATCATGACCATAGATCCGGTCACCAAAAAGATATTGCTCACGTCGATACCGCGAGATACTTACGTCAGGCTTCATACAGCGCAGCAGATGGACAAACTGACGCATACCGGAGTCTATGGCGTAGATGAGACCATAAGCACCGTTGAGGACTGGCTCAACATAGATATCAGTTATTATTTGAAGCTCAACTTCTCATCCATGAGAGGCATCATAAATGCCATCGGAGGCATAGACGTATATTCACCGGTCGAATTCGACAGTGACATATCCGAGTACCATTATGATCAGGGATGGAACCATCTGAACGGCAAGCAGGCGTTATATTTTGCGCGTGAAAGACATGCCTTTGAGGGGCAGGACTCTGTCCGTGTAGAGAACCAGCAGAGAGTAGTCAAGGCTGTCATCAAGAAGATGACGAGTTCGCCGGCGGTATTGCTCAAATATGGTGAGATTATGGAGGTTGCGGGCAGTAATCTGGCTACAAACATGAGTTATGATGAGATACAGGATCTCATAAAGATGCAGATGACCGATCTGGCCAGCTGGGACGTGCAGACACAGAAGATAGAGGGCGAGTATGACATGGATTATGTCGCTTCGCTTTCATCAAAGAATAAATACTCTGTATACAGGCCTGACCCTGAATCAGTTCAGAAATGTCTGGACAAGATTTATGATGTGATGCATCCTACATCAGCTGAGATCGAAAAAGCGGAAAAAGATGCGAGAAGGGGCTTCATAGAGAGCATAATCAAAAAGGCGCGCAACAGAGTCAGGAACGACGAGACTGATGAGTTAGAGGAAGAGGAAGGATAAGCACAATTTATGAGCGAACAGAATAAACATCTATACGCAGCGATCAACAATCGCAAGGTGGCAATAATAGGTGCGGGATTCGTAGGAGCTTCCATTGCTTATGCGCTTACCATTCGCAATCTGGCCAGCAGGATCATTCTGATCGATGTCAATAAAGAAAAAGCACAGGGAGAAGCCAAGGACATCCAACACGGTATCCCTTACATGGGCACTTCATCAGTAAGCGCGGGAGATTACTCCGACTGCGCGGGCTGCGACCTGATCATTATCACCGCAGGCCGTAACAGACGCCCGGGCGAATCCAGGCTTGATATGATAGCTGACAACATCGGCATTATGAAGCAGGTAACGGATAACATCAAGGAGTATTATACTCATGGCGTTATCATGGTAGTCTCCAACCCGGTAGATATCCTTACATACAAGGTCGCAGAGTGGATGGGTCTTCCTAATGGCAAAGTCTTCGGAACAGGCTGCATACTCGACACATCCAGACTCGTCAGGGCAATAGCTGACTATATCGATATCAACATAGAAGCTATCAAGTGCAACATAGTCGGAGAGCACGGTGATACACAATTCCCTCTGTGGAGCAGACTTTCGATCGCAGGCATCCCAATGGATGAGTACTGCGAGAATGTGGGACTCGAGTGGGGAGACGCGCAGAAGGAAGCTCTCAACACTGAAGTACGAAACATGGGAGCGAGCATAATCAGCGCAAAGGGCAAAACTCATTACGGAATCGCTACATGCGTATGCTCACTTGCTGATGCGGTACTCAATCAGAGACTGACGATCGCTCCGGTCACCTCAACACTCGAGGGCGAATATGGTATCAGGGACGTGGCGATAAGCGTACCATCCATTGTAGGCGTTAACGGTGTTGAGCGCAGGCTTGAAGAAAAGCTGACATCAGAAGAACTTGCTAAGCTCAAAGCCAGCGCCGCCAAGATGAGAGAGACACTGGACGGCATACAGTAAATCCACACATTAATTAGAAACAATATAAAAATGATCCTCCCATTTGAGGGAGGATCATTTAGTTTAGTTTCAAATGATGAACTAATTCTTGACGTTTCCAATGTATCTGAATGCGCCCCATGCCTTGGCATATCTGTCATCGGAAAGTGTGCATACTCTGATGGAATTGTTCCACTTATCACTGTACTGCACGTTGTCGTCTCCACCGGCAGCCTCAGCTATTTTGCCGTTGCCCAGATAGAGCATGACGTGGTTGCTGTAGCAGATGACATCGCCTTTTATAAGCTTGTTCATGGCAGGTTTGCCGAGTTTTGCAAACAGAGGCGAAGTATCATAGCCTTTGCCTTGATGATAATCATAGGAGCTTCCTCTCTGGCAGATCTGCAGCATGGTTTGTTCGCCGCCGCCATGTGAGAATGCGGCGTGTACGAAAGGATTGCAGCAATAAGTAAATTCATAGTCATTAACACCAAGCTTGGAACGCCCGCCTACAAGAGTCTGTGTTCCGCAGAAATAGCAGCCGTTATGCTGTGACATAGGCTTGAGTCCGTAGTGGAATCTGTTGTCGCCGGCAATCTGAACTGCCCAGGAACATGCACCATTAACGACTCTCAAAGCCTCGGCAGACTGGACTACGGTATCTGCCGGATCCGCAGACACAGCTACAGCCTTTGGCAGGCCGCTGCTGATGTTGCTGATCTTGGTATTGGATCTCTTAACATAGTAGTAGCCGCCGTTCCTGTAGATCTTGTACCAGACAGCGCTTGAACCTTTGGCCTTCGCCTCAAGAACAATGGTAAAGGACTTTTTCTTTCCTATATTACCTTTCTTTGACATCTTGGTGCCTGCACCTCTGCGGTAGGCGACTTTCTTTGTAGTTACACCATTGGCTGATCCGTATTTGGTTATGGTTACCAGATCTGAGCGGATATATCCTACACCGGCACCTGTATTGACAAGATACCACCTGTAAGAAGCACTTCTCTTTTTCTTGTGTGTAAATACTTCTTTCTGGACCTCAACAGTCGCTCCTTGCGGAAGGCCTGCTATCTTGCTGCTCTTGGTGCTTGCACTGGATCTAAGTATGGCGCCGCCATTGCAGTTGACATACCCGGAAGCCTCAAGACCGCTGATCGCATGCGAACTGAATGATGCCGCCGCTATGGCAAGGGTCATCATCAGAGCAACTATCAGCATATTGAGTACTGCTTTTTGCTTTCTTGTAATACTCATGATTCTCTCCAATCTAAAACTGCATGTGCATAGTCTTAGCCATTATTACAACGATATGATATGTATATAAAAGCAGACTTTCAATAAATCTATACAAGCCTTAAGCATACGCTTTACAGGTCTTAAGCTTTGCTGCCGTATAATGTATAATAAGCAGGATTCAAAAGAAGAACAGCATTAAAGGAAGCAACTGGTGAAACAGCGGGTATACAGGTATGACAATGTAAAAGCGCTGCTGATATTTCTGGTCGTAGTCGGACACATGACCACAGACTACGCGCCGGACTCATGGATCGTACGCTGGATAACAGTGTGGATCTTTTCTTTTCATATGCCTGCGTTCGTGTTTACAAGCGGCATACTTCATAAAAGGTATATCACTGAAGAACAGGCAGCTGCCGGGATAAAAGGCCAGACATCTCTAAGGTGGGACAGGATAATAGGCTACATACTTTGCGCTTATGCGCTCAAGGCCTTCCTGTACTACAGCCGCATGCTTATATGGCCAAACCCTCCGTGGAACTGGCTGTCCGAGCACTCGATACCTTGGTACCTATTCGTGATGGCGGAGTATGAGTTGCTGTTTTATGTCATGAGGCGCATAGACAGTAAAGTCAAGCCATGGGGCATCATAGCGGCCTCATTAGCCCTCTGCTCCGCAGCGGGGTATTTCAAGCTGTCGGAAGAAGGCGACTTCTTCTGCCTTTTGAGGTTCTTCAACTTTCTGCCTTTCTATGCCCTTGGTTATTATTTGGACATGAGGGCCTTCAACAAGTGGATCGACGGGAAGAGGATGAAAATCGCGGGATGGATCATCATAGCAGTATCCCTTGTGGCTTTTGCTAACTCAAGGTGGGGCATCTACGGCTGGAGAAAATGGTTCACGGGCAGAAGGTCCTACGAATGGCTGCTTCAGTATTTTGACTTTGCAGTCAGGAGCGGATGGTGGGTAAGGCTCGCTTTATGGGGATTTTCCCTGATGATGGCGTTCGCTGTTATAGCTGTCATACCTGACCGTGATCTTAAGTATTTCTCGGTAGTCGGTCAAAGGACTCTTGGCATTTACTTCTGGCACAAGCCCACACAGTACCTATTGAAGATAGGCAATGTGCTGCCAAGACTGGTGGTACTGTTTGGCGGAACATATAGCGAAGCGGCAGCAGGACCGGGACATGGCCTTGCATTTGGAGGAAGCAGCTTATCGATGATTGCAGGCTTTATTGTCTATCTGGTCATCTGCGCATTTATTACCTGGTTCTTCAGCCTTAGGATATTTGAGCATCCTTGTTCGGACTTTATGAAACTTGCGACAAAACTGACCGGAAGTGACCACTGACTTCATCAAAACTACACTATGTTTTTTGAGATTTATGATGAATTTTGCGCACAATTAACATATAATTTGTGAGTGCGTCAGGACGATAGGGACTGAAAGCAAAAAGACAAATAGACATATAGAATGAAGAAAATCAGAAGCTGGGCAAGAAAAAACAAGAAGAAGATACTTATAGCGGATGGCATACTCATGGCAGCCATCTGCGCTCTTTTGCTTGTAATTTCCGCCCCGCTTGATGTTGAAGGACTTCATGTTTCAAATAGCACATATTCGACTGCAGAACTTTCCTGGGATAAAACCGCAAATGCTGCCGGTTACCGCATCTACAGATCCGAAGACGGAGAGGGGTACGAATACATCGATACGACAGCGGATACTTCATATACAGACAAGAAGCTGAGAACAGGTAAGGATTACTACTATAAGGTCGTTGCCCGCAATGGGCTTAGGACCAGCGATATTGATGAGGTCGAACCGGTCGAAGTTGTGCCGAGTCTTGATGCGCCGCATCTCGATATAGATACCGATGAAGGCGAGATGAAACTCACATATACACCGGTAGAGGGAGCACTCGGATATGAGATCATCCGTGATGGTGAATCGATCGCACAGACCCAGGACACATCATTCATCGATGAGCAGGCTGAGGCCATAGGCGGAGAGTTCAATTACGAGGTCAAAGCATACAGGTACAAGAAAGAGCCTGTTTACAGTGAAGCAAGCAATACTGTTGGTGCAAAGATGTATTCTATCGCCAATTTCAACGTTGCGACAAGCGATGAAGATCTTTTGATCAGCTGGACTGAAAATGATCACTACAGCACCTACAGGCTTTATGATAAGGACATGATCATAGGTGAAACAAACAGTGATACGTTCAGGATCAGTGGATTCGATACTGATACTGTCTATGACATAAAGCTGGTTGCGTTTACTTTGGATGGGTCTGAGCAGAGTCCTGACGTAGGGCGCAGGTTCAAGGTCTTCGAAGAAGAGATGACAAATGAGGACGCTATAGATGCAGCAGTCCAGTGGGGTATTGATATAGCCAATGATAACTCCTTTACATACGGTACAGGCAAAAGATCACACCGATACGGATGCTACTTCTGCCAGACGAACGTCGGACCGAGGAAGAACCTTAAGGGCAAGAGCAAGGTCAATGGACATTCATATGCTAAAACATACTGCTGTAACCCGTTCGTGCACGCGTGCTATGCGCACGGCGCCGGCGATCCTAACATGCTGGCGGCATGCAGGGATGGTCATGGCATAGCAATGACTAAAAAGAGCTTTACCAGATACGGACACTGGAAGAGCATGGGCAAGCTGTCCAAGTCGAATCTCAAGAAAGGTGACGTGCTGGTACGCTCCGGTCATGTCAGCATGTACATAGGCGATGGAAAGATCGTTCACGCAGCCGGCGGCGGATGGGATGCAGGCAGCATAAGAGTACAGACCCTGGGCAGTCCGCACTACTCCTTCGTCATGAGATATACAGGCAACGGCAGAGGCGTGAAATATGTGATCAAGGACGTGGACGATCTTGGAAACGTGATCGAAGAAACAACGGAGCCTGCATAAAAAGCGGCAAAGCAAAGCATAAAAATCACAGAATCCTCTCTGAAATCACTTGATTTTAGGGAGGATTTGTATATAATAAACGAGCGCGTCAATAGGGACGCAGACCTACTGCACCGGGAGAGCCGGTGCCATCAAGACCACAGGAGGTGTCAACATGAGAGATTATGAACTTCTATTCGTGCTTGATCCAAGCCTGGACGAGGAAGCCAAGGCTGACCTGATCGAAAAGGTCAAGGCAGTCATCAACGCAGACGGCGAAGCCGGTGAAGCTGATGTTTGGGGCGACAGAAAGCTTGCTTACAACATCAACAAGAAGAGCACAGGCTACTACGTAGTACTGCCTTTCAAGGCCAACGCAGAGCTGCCTAAGGAACTCGACAGAAGGATGAGGATCAACGAAAACGTAATGAGACACATTATCGTATCTCAGGACGAAGAGTAGCAAAGGGGGCAAGTTATGAACAGTGTAGTACTTATCGGAAGACTTGCCAGAGATCCTGAACTCAGCTACACAGCAAACACTCAGACTGCGGTATGCCACTTCACACTCGCTGTCAGCAGACCGAGAAGAAACGGTGAAGACCAGGGCGCGGATTTCCTGCGCGTGACAGTGTTTGGCAGACAGGCTGAGAACTGCGACCGCTACCTTGCAAAGGGCAGACAGTGCGCAGTCCACGGAAGGATCGAGACCGGAAGCTACAAAAACAGAGAAGGTGTCAACGTGAACACATTCGACATCATCGCTGACAACGTCGAGTTCCTCGGCGGAGGCAACGGTGAGGGCAGACGCGACACGTTCGCGAGCCGCGATACATTCACAGGCAGAGAATCGGTATTCGGTTCCGAGCCGCAGGACGCCGGCTTCAGCGCACCGGCAGAACCGCTCGCAGGTTTTGACGACATGCCGGATACATTCCAGGCAGCTGAAGATGACATTCCATTCTAAGAAAGGGGAAAGCACGAATCATGGAAAGAAACAGCAGACCTAAGCGCGTAAACACTGGCATCAGAAGACGCAAAGTTTGCCAGTTCTGCGCAGATCAGGACAAGAAGATCGACTACAAGGATGCTGAGACTCTTAAGAAATACATCACAGAGAGAGGAAAGATCCTCCCTAGAAGAGTCACGGGCACATGCGCAATGCACCAGAGAGCAGTCGCTAAGGCCATCAAGAGAGCCAGAGTAGTCGCGATACTGCCGTTCGACGCAGATCAGTAAAAACAATCAGAGAGCCGGCCCGTCAAGGACCGGCTCTCATTGTAAAAAGGGGGAAAATGCCGCAGATCATACGCGGAAAGAAACTGAAAAGACTGAGACGTTCTGAAAAAAGGACGCGCAAGTATGATCGATATAAAAAGATCAGGCTCTTTTCGTATGCCGCCGTTATTCTGATGGCAGTCTTCACTCTTGCGGCGATAATGGCAGTACACCATTACTGGATATATCCGGGCCGCGTTGAGAGAGATTCGATCAGTTCTCCGGGAAGAGGCTCGGACTTCATAGTCCTCAGCTGGGATGAAACACAGAATACGGATGTGTATAAAGTCTGGGTAAAAGAACGCGACATGTCACCGAAGACCGATGAGCCTGTCGACGACGGACTTGACGAGGAAGGCAAGGCCGGAAAAAGCCGCGAGGTCGAGATAGACGATACATGGATGTTGCTCGAGACAAATGTCCCGGAAGTCACAGTAGAAGGGCTCAAGGAAAACACATCGTATTCGTTCATAGTCAGAGCGGACAACGCTAACCGCGAAGGTATACCTACCGGGGTGAGGAACTTCAGGACAAAGAAGCCTCAGTCGATCGATGTCATAAAGACTGTCACGAAGTTCACTGTCAGCGAGCCGTTCAAACTCAATGTGTCCGCGGAAACAGACGTCATGTATGAATCGAGTGACACGGATGTCGCCGTGATAGATCCGGAAACGAAAAAGATACAGATCGTAGGTGAGGGAGATACTGAAATAACAGTCACTGCCAAGGCCAGTCCGGAATATGAGGGGGCCAGGGAAGTCGTAGAGCTCAAGGTCCTAGACTCAAATCCTGTATCTGCAGGAGGCGCCTCCGCGCATATCATCTATCATCTGGATTCTGACAACTGCGAGGTGGTAAAGAGGATAACGGGAGCCGGCGGAGCGGTCATACCTCAGGGTCTGGCGTATACCGGTGACAAGTATATTGTCGCCTATGGAATGGGCAGCCCTAACAGGATCATCAGCTTTGACGTAGACGGCGACGGAAAGGATGTAAGCGTGCCTAAGGTCTCTATGGGCCATCCGAACGGCTTCACATACGCGAACGAGAACGGACGCTGCTATTGTGTAAGAGGATGGACATCCAAGGCGTATACATACGAGCCTTCATCGAACAGTTACGGTTCCGTCAATCTGTCTTACGGATGCTCAGGCATAGGTTATGACAGAAAGGAAAAACTGCTCTATACCTGTTCACGCACAGCAATGGTCGCATATAATATAAGCGATGGCTACAGCGTGAAATACAGGTGCGGTGTCGTAAAGCACAGCGGGACTACTTACACCCAGGACTGCGGCGGACACGCGGGCATCATGTTCAGATGCCTGTCGGGCGGAAGCAAGCACGGCACAAACTACATCGATCTTTATCACATGCCTACGGGCAGATATCTGGGGACCATCTCATGCGACCTGTCTGAAGTAGAAAGCTGCATTGTAGATAACGATGGATTCCTGGAGATACTGGCCAATAACAGCAGCAGCACGGATTATATCTGGAAGACCAACATTAACGTCGATACTCTCGGAGAGGGACTGTAGAACAGTCCGGGTCCGATAATTGGAAAGGGTGGATCCAAATAATGTATAAAACCATAGGCCTGATAGGCGGCATGGGACCTGCCGCGACAGCGGACATGCTTCTTAAGATCACCAAGCTGACCGACGCTAAACGCGATCAGGATCATGTGCATGTCATAATCGATTCAAACATAAACATACCGGACCGCACAGATGCCATACTGCACGGAGGAGAGGACCCTCTGCCGCAGCTTAAGGCCAGCGCGGAGCTGCTTGAGAATGCCGGCGCGGACATGATCATAATCGCATGCAACACCG
Organism: Mogibacterium sp.; assembly: GCA_017510505.1. Classification (GTDB taxonomy): domain Bacteria; phylum Bacillota; class Clostridia; order Peptostreptococcales; family Anaerovoracaceae; genus Crickella. The sequence continues at coordinate 141,151 of JAFWNE010000019.1, forward strand.
CGCACTATTTTGTTACGGAACTTGCAAAGGCCACTTCGCTCCCTATCATAAGCATGCCTGAAGAGACTGCCCACCTGCTGAAGGAAAGGGGCATAAAAAAGGCAGCCCTGCTGGCAACGGACGGGACCGTACAGAGCGGCGTGTACCAGAGTGTTCTGGATGCCGAAGAGATAGAAACGATATATCCGAATCATGAACAGCAGGCGGTCATAATGTCTGTGATATATAACTATATAAAAAGAGGCATACTTGATGCCTCTAAGCTCCCTGTCAGGGAGGTATTGGATATCTGTATCGATCTGAAAAAGCGCGGCGCGGAGGCTGTGCTTCTGGCCTGCACGGAGCTGCCTGTGGCCTTCGAAATAATGGACCTTTTCGACGATAGCTGCGTTGACCCTACAGAAGTGCTCGCGGCTGCCGCGATAAGGGCTGCCGGAGCTCCGGTAAAGGAATAGCTTAACCCTTGCGCAGTTCTGCGATCTTCTGCCTTGCCGTTATGGCGAGATAGAGGATCTCGTTTGCAGGTGTAGGTATGCCATGCTTTTTGCCCAGCTTGACGACCTCTCCTGCGTATTCATCGATCTCTATAGGCCTGCCGGCTTCATAGTCCTGCAGCATGGACATCTTCTTGTCCGGCGGGAAGTTGATCAGGATCTCGATGATCTCATCTCTGTCCTGTTCAGTAAGATCAACGCCTTCTGCCTTGGCTACCGCAAGGATCTCATCCATGAGCATCTTCATAAGGGCGCGCACTTCCTCGACCTGCCCGAAGAATCCGCACTCTGCCTGCACTTCTACAGCTGTCTGGCTGGCGCCGGTGTTGAGCATCCATTTGCGCCACTTTGTCTTCAGCATGTCTTCATATACTTTTACATTGATACCAAGTTCCTTTAGTCTGTCGTACGCTTCCTGTACCTCAGGCTTTATTATTTTGTTGTCCGCGTAACCGATCTGCATCTCGCCCAGCGTGTGATAATACACTCTGTGACTCATGCGGTGGGCGTCTGTCCTGAGAACTACTCCATGAAAGACACGGTTATCCGGGAACGCCTCCTGGAGACGTGCTGTTGCCGTGATGCCGTTTTCGATAGGGAGGATTATGGTATGGGCGTCTATGAGCGGCCGCATGTCCTCGATGACTGAATCCATGCTGTATGTCTTGGCTGCAAGGATCAGAAGATCGATGCTTATGCCCTGCGAAGGATCGGAATATACTTTCGGGTTTATTACTACGTTGTTGACTGAAATGCCGTTTGACAGACGTTTCGCACGTTCACCTGTAGCAAGCAGATATACGTTTTCCGGGTCTCTCTGAAACATTTCATACATCAGAGCGCTGCCTACGGAGCCGGCACCGAGTATGCCTACTGTTTTTATCATTTGCTGTTCCTCTTCTCAATAAAAAACCTGATATCTGCTATAAGCATAACAGATATCAGGCGGATAAATCCATAACTACTTAGTTCTTCAGTTCGTTGACGTTCAGCGGTGTCTTCCAGACATAGTCTGTAGTGCCGCTTGTGTTGATCAGCAGCTGCAGGAATCCGTCGTTTCCTACCACAGCGCTTTCGACTTCGCCGATCGTGATCTTGATCGAACCAAGGTATGCGCTGTCTGCTGCCCTGTAAATATCGAGGTAGTTGGTCTTCTTCTTGTTGGAGCCGCTGATGCCGTGGAAGATGAATCCCTCTGCCGCTCCGCAGTCCTGAGGATAGTGATAGAAGCCATGATTGCATCTTGAGAACAGCCTCTGGTGAGTGAATCCGCCGTCTGCGCTGTATGCTCTGATCCCGGTCCTGGATGTAGCATAGAGCATATTGGTCGCGTTGTCATAGGCTATTCCGGATGATGAATAAAGGACCTTGGACTTACCAAATCTGCTGGTCGCCGGGTTCCATGTGAAGAACTTCTTGGTGTTGCCCTTGAAGATATAGCACATCCTCGTTACAGGGTCCCAGGTGATGCCGTTAGGGTGGCCGATACTGAACGAGAACTTGCTTGCTCTCAGACGCTTGCCGCCCGCGGAATAGGTAACGATGCTCTGACCGGCTGACATACCGTAGAGGATGTAGTATTCGCTGCCGGTAAATGTCATTCCCTGAGGAACTTTGGCATTCTTATATCCCTTGATCGAGAAAAGCTTTTTGCAATTGCTCGTGTTGAACGTGTATACGACTCTCTCCGGACCGCCATTGGTCGGGTTGGTAAGCAGGGAGACAGCAAGATCTGATTTGCCGGCGAGGTTGACGACCGGAGCCTTCGGAGCCTCTCCGCCGATCCTGATAAAGTCGCCGCTTACATATGCGGTTATTCCGTATATGGTAACTCTGTACCAGGTCTCACCGCTGCCGTCGCGGCTTGCAGGCAGAAGCACTGCCATGGCTGTGCCCGTACCGGCGGTGCCGAGTTTTCCGAATGTGGTTGCAGGGCCTGTCCTGTAATTAAGGTCATCTGTGGTCACTGCTCCGAGGTTGCCAAAGCTCAGGCTGCCCACAAGGTCTGATCTTACATAACCGGTCTTGTTACCCGCAGTCACATAGTACCAGCGCTTGGTCGCTGATGTGTTTGAGCCCGTTGTGAAGATCTCCTTCTGGATAGTGACAGCCGCGTTCTTGTTCAGGGTCGTGACTATACTTGAAGAAGTGTTTGGCGCGCTCCTGAGATTGACCTCACTTTCGCTGATCTTGCCGCTGGCCGTGATCGAATCCGCGGATGCATTGAAGGATGCTCCGCCGGCAGCAGGCATGAGGACAACTACCATCATCGCCATCAGCACGACCGCAAGGAATCTTTTCATTCTGTTAGTTTTCATTTTTTTTGACCTACTTTCTTTCGCAGATACTTTTACATGCTGATTATAGAAATAGGGAATAGACGGCTTCAACGAACCTATACAAACAAAAACCTTTATATTTAGTAAGACTTGGGCGGTTTCTTGAATCCGACACACAAAGCCGGACGGCTTGGTATTATAATAAGGACCATGGAAATATGGGATATCATTTATACATTTTCAATATGGATCTCGAGGATCCATGAAAAGGTCCTGAGCATAAACGACGCCGGCGGCTGGTACCTTGATGACAAGCAGCTGCACTTCGTAGTGACCGGCCTTGCCGGCATGCTGATGCTGCTTGTGCTCTATCCTATCTTCAAGTGGCTCGCGAAAAAGGACCACACGATGGTGATCACATGGCTCTACGTGTTCACTGTGGTGCTGGTGATCTCGTTCGCGATCGAGATAGGCCAGTGGTGGACGGGGACCGGTTACATGGAAAGCAGCGACATCGCTTACGGTGTGGCGGGCTTCCTGGTCATGTTCCTCATCTATGCCGTGCTGAGAGGCCTTTACCACGGCATACGCAGGATGGTCCACAAGGACAAGAGGCCTACCAGGGTCTATTCCCGGGACGAGCTGAATCTTCCGGAATAATTAGTCATATCTCAGCCGTGCAAAATGATATATAATTACTTAGATAATTTTTTCGCGGCAGCGGAGGTATTGGAATGGCAGATAAAGCAAGAGTAGCCGTCATGGTGAGCAGTGAGGGCACCAATCTTCAGGCGCTCATTGACGCTCAGAAATCCGGACTCCTTGAAAAGGGCGAAATAGTACTCGTGATCTCAAACAGAGAGGACGCGTACGCGCTTGAGCGTGCCCGCAAAGAGGGTATAGAGACCTGCGTCATAAACGCAAAGGCAAATGGCCGCGAGGCATTCGAAGAGGAATGCAAGAAGATCATCGATGCGAGGAACATCGATCTCATAGTGCTTGCGGGATTCCTCATGATACTCAGCAAGGACTTCGTAAATTACTACGATCATAAGATAATCAATATACATCCCGCTCTTATCCCTTCGTTCTGCGGAGACGGATTCTACGGGCTCAAACCTCATATCGCGGCGCTGGAGCGCGGCGTAAAGGTGACCGGAGCCACGGTGCATTTCGTCAACGAGATAGCCGACGGCGGCGAGATCATCGCCCAGAAGGCGGTCAGCGTAGAGGAGGGCGACACGCCTGAGACACTGCAGAGGCGCGTCATGGAGCAGGCCGAGTGGCTCATACTCCCGGTCGCGGTAGCAAAGCTCTGCCGCAAGATCGTCAAGGAACGGAGCTGAAACCCGTGCCAAACCGCGATGACGCCAAACCCGTCATCGCATATTTTTGTTATGGAAGGATACTGAGGATATAAAGGAGAAACGTATGGTCTACAGGATCTACGCGGAGAAAAAGGAAGGCTTCAGAAAAGAGGCAGCCGTGCTCAGGAACGAGGCCAAGACCCTCCTCGGAGTCAGCAGGCTCAAGGACGTGAGGATAATCAGGCGCTTCGATATCGAGGGCATCGACGAGGATCTGTTTGAGGAATGCCGCTGGAAGGTGTTTGCCGAGCCGCAGGTAGACGTGACGTCGGTCACTCTGCCGGGGCTTATCGGCGCGCTCGTGGATGATGACGGGTTCGTCTATGAAGAGGATGAAGCGTTCGAACCGCGAATGAAGGGCTTTGTCTTTGCGACAGAGATACTCCCGGGCATACATGATCAGAAGGCGGATTCCGCTGAGAAGTGCATACAGTTTATGGCGGAAGGCGTGAAGCCTGTCGTCAGATGCGCAAAGGTCTACATGCTCTGCGGCGAACTCATGCCTGCCGACAGGGACGCCATAATGAACTACGTGATCAACCCGGCTGAGGTTAGGCCGGCGTCTCTTGAGATGCCTGACACCCTCGCAGAAGAGGTAAGCGAGTCGGAGATAATAAAGTCTTCCGGCGCGGAGGCCCCGGAATTTGACGCGGTAATAAACAGCGCTTCATTCGAAGACCAGCTGCTTGAAAACGCGTACAAGGATTATCTCGCGGTGCGAAAGAGTCTTGGGCGTAATACGCCTGTGACGCTGAATGACATTGCCGGCATCGCGGTCAGATACATGAAGAGAGAGGGCTGGCTGGATAAGCTCGGCAAGGCTGGTGAGAACGGCATCAGCCCTATAATGATAGACGTGGAAGTCGACGGCGAGAAAGAGCCGTGGCTGCTGTTCATAGGAAGCGGCATGGACAAGGGCCTCAGCGAGATAAGGCCTGCTGACGGAGCCGCGGCATGTCTTGAAGGCTGCGTGAAAGAACCTCTCACCGAGAGAGCGTATCCGTACGCGCTGATGAGACTGAGCGGCATGGCCGATCCGCTGCAGCACGCGGCTGACACTCTGCAGGGCAAACTGCCTCAGAGAAAGCTGGCTGTCGGCGCAGCGGAGGGAAGCTCAGGGGAGGTCAACATGACAGGCCTTGCCACGGGCCTGGCGGATGAGATATACCATCCGAAATTCGCTGCAAAGAGGATGGAGGCATGGGCCGTACTGGCTGCCGCTCCGTCCGTGAACATAAGAAAAGAAACTGTAGAGCCGGGCGATGCTGTAATGGTTCTCCTCGGCAAGGGAGCGGCCGATCATCATAAGATGCAGAGACTTCTGAACGACGGCGTCGCGGCCCGCATGATCAAAAGCTGCAGCGATGCCGACGCCTACGGATACGAAGGCCTGGCATGCGTGATACCTGCCGGCAATGAGAAGCTGTTCAAGCTGATCGCGTCCGGCGAGGACCTTCAGTGCGTTAAGGCAGCGGAAATAGAGGATCCTGCGGATAAGGGTCCGGAAGGTGAAACAGCTGAGGCTGCGGAGTCGACTTTGAGCGCGGAACCGGCCGTAAGACATATAGATGTAATGACAAGCGCTCCGGGCTACTGGAAGGGCACGAGTCTTTACGCGAGCGACAGAAGCTTCATGATCGGCATGCGCACCCTGGCGGCAGACCTCAATGTCTGCTCAAAGAGAGGCCTTACTGAGCGCTTCGACTCCACGGCGGGATCGGGCACCGTGCTGATGCCTTTCGGCGGCATGAACCAGCTTACTCCGGCGCAGGCGATGGTACAGAAGATACCTGCCGGTGGAGAGACTGATGACTGCTCTGTGATGGCCTGGGGCTATAACCCGCTCATCTCGGATGTATCGCCTTATCATGGGGCGTATCTCGCGGTGATCGAGTCGGTATCCAGGCTGATCGCGAGCGGAGCCAAATTCAAGGACGTATATCTTTCGCTAAGAAGCCGTTTTGGCGCTCCGGGCGATGACCAGGTAAAATGGGGCAAGCCGCTTGCGGCGATGCTTGGCGCGTTCAAAGCCCAGATGGATCTTGGGATAGGCGCGACAGGTATCAAGGGATCGATGGACGGTTCGTACGGAGAACTCGACGCGCCTCCAGCCCTGATCTCATATGCGGTCACGATGGCAAAGACCGGTGACATCGCAACTCCTGAGTTCAAGAAACCGGGGCACAGGGTCGTGTTGCTGAGGCCTTTCGCGGAAAGCGATGACAGCAGATCCGGAAGAGGACTGCCTAATATAGAGTCTCTTCTGAAGGTCTGGGAGAGGGCATCCGAGCTTCTGGCTTCGGGTAATGCGGTGGCGGCGTACGCTCCGGGCATCGGAGGGGTCGCCGAGGCGGTCATGAAGATGTGCTTCGGAAACGGCATAGGCTTCAGCTTCGAAGCTGCGGATCCTGAGACCATATTCGGATACTCTTACGGCAGTATCATCCTCGAGATAGATGAAGAAGTAGAAATTACGGGACGGCAGTTCGACTCGGTACTGCTGGGCCGCACAATAAAAGAAAGATCGATCACTTACGGAGAAGGCAGAGTGAGCCTTGCCGAGCTCCTGACCCTGTATGAGGGCAGGATGGAGGGTGTGTACCCTGCTGTAGTAGGCAGCAAGGGCGGCGCTGTAAGCAATGTGGAATACAGAGCGCGCAGCTGGCATACGCCTATATACAAGCGCGCGGAGCCTAAGGTGCTGATACCGGTGTTCCCGGGCACAAATTGCGAGGCCGATACGGCGCGCGCAGTGCGGGAGGCAGGGGCAACTCCTGAGATAATGATAATCAAAGACAGGAGCGCGGATGACATAAAACGCTCGCTTGAGGCTTTCGCATCCGCGATGAGAGGAACGCAGGCGCTGCTGATCCCGGGAGGGAACTCCGGACACGGCGAGCCTGATGGGGCGGCTAAATTCATCACAGCGTTCTTCAGGAACCCTGAGGTAAGCGAGGTGACCATGGATCTTCTGGAGAAGAAGGACGGACTCATCTGCGGCATCTGCGACGGATTCCAGGCTCTGATCAAACTGGGACTGCTGCCTGAGGGCAAGATCATGGACGTGGACGCGGATCACCCGACGCTTACGCTGAATTCCATTGGGCGCCACCAGTCCAGGATAGCGAGGGTGAGGATCGCTTCCAACAAATCGCCTTGGCTCAGATACAACAAGGTAGGCGACATCTACTCAGTGCCTGTATCACACACGGAGGGCAGGTTCACTGCGCCGGATGAGGTGATAAGACACCTGGCGGCGGTAGGACAGATAGCGACTCAGTACGTGGACAATAAAGATAACGCGACGGCGGACATACGCTTCAACCCGGCCGGATCGATGATGGCCGTTGAAGGAATATGCTCGCCTGACGGAAGGGTATTCGGCAGGATGGGACACGCGGAGAGGACCGGAAACGGGCTGTATAAGAACGTGCCGGGCAACTATCTCTTCGGGATGTTCGAAAATGCCGTCAAGTATTTCAAATAGGGGAGAAAGATGTTTAAGAAAACAAGTATCACAAACCGCATAATCTGGATAATACTGGCGTTCTTTGGCTGGTACATATTGCTTGCCGATATGCTGGTGCTTTTGTTCGAAAAGTTTCTTCACAGCATATTCAGCCATCCATCCAACGCGCTGGTATTCGTGAATACATACTACGCGCCGATCTTTGCGTCCTGCGTGTTCTTTGTGCTTATGTGCCTGATAATCAAAAAGAACCGCTTCATGCTTGAGATCATAAAGCCGACACGTGAGAAACGCAGCATGAGCAAGCTTGGCACGGGCATACTGCTGGGCTTTCTGATGAACTTTTTCTGTATAGTCTGCGCTCTGCTGCACGGAGACATCAAGCTGTACTTCGATTTCTCCGCTGTGCAGATACCGGTGATGATATGGGCATTCATAGGCGTGTTCTTCCAGAGCACATCGGAGGAGCTCTGGTGCAGATGCTTCATGTATGAGAGGATCAATGTACACTATCCGCTCTGGGTGGCGATAGTGGTGAACGGTGTGGTATTCGGAGCGCTCCACAGCTTTAACGACGGCATCACATGGCTGGCGATGGCAGACCTCATCATCTGCGGTCTGTCGTTCTCGCTGCTGCGCTGGTATTCAGGCAGCATCTGGACATGCTTCGGCATCCATACCATGTGGAACTTCACGCAGAACTTTATCTTCGGTATGCCTAACAGCGGACTGATTTCGGAAGCGTCGATATTCCACATGGATGCTGTGAACGCTGTAAGCAACTGGTGCTACAGCTATGAGTTCGGAGTCGAGGGCGCGGTGCCGGCGCTGCTTATGGATCTGCTGCTGGGAGTGCTGATAGTCGTATTTGCGGCAAGGCAGGGACGTCTCGGCGAGCTGCTCGAGAGCAGGGAGTCGAAGGGCGAACTGGCCATGATAGGACAGAAGCCGATGGAAGCGTTTGATGAAGAGCCGGAGGTTGAATTTGAAGAGCCGGCCGCGGAGAAAGTGAAAGAAGAAACGGCAGTAGAGTTCACAGAAGAATAGGGGACAGAAAATTGAGTTCGATTAAAAGTTTAAATATAGAAGAATATCTTGAGCGGCTCGCTTCGCGATCCGCGACGCCGGGCGGCGGCGCCGCCGCTGCGCTGACCTCAGCGCAGGGAGCCGCCCTTATAATGATGGTCGCCAACCTGACCATAGGAAAGCCCGAGTACGCTGAGTTCGAAGAACTCAACAAGGACGTGCTTGGCGAAGCGGAAGTGCTTCTTAAAAGCCTGACGGAAGGGGCTGACAATGATGCCGACGCGTTCGGCAAAGTTTCAGCTGCCTACGCCCTGCCAAAGGATGACGAAAACCGCGCTGCCGAGATCGCGTCGGCTTCGGTCCTCGCCGCGGAGGCTCCGCTTATGGTCATGGAGGACTCCCTTGCTGCGCTCCGCCTCGCGGCGACGCTCAAGGGCCGCTCCAACAAAAATCTTGAAAGCGATATCTATGTCGCGGCCCTCTGCCTCTATGCAGGCATCAAGTCCGCGAAGGTGAACGTGGACGCCAATCTTAAAGTCATATGGAAGGCCGATCCGTACAACGCGCATCTTATGGATTGCCGCGCGTCGGACGTCCTTACAGACGCTACTCTGATCATAACGGAGCTGTCCCACAGCAGGAATTCCGAAAAGCAGGCAGAAGAATAATGGAAAGCGCGCGCTGCAAGGCATTTATTGAATCAGTGGAACGCGGAAGCTTCAGGGCTGCCGCGGACGCTCTCGGCTACACACCGTCAGCCGTGAGCCAGCTTGTTGCGGCGCTAGAAAAAGAGCTCGGCCTCACGCTCCTTATCCGCTCCAAGAAGGGGGTCACCATGACTTCCGAGGGAGCTAAGCTGGCGCCTATAGTCCGCTCGTACCTTGCCCGCGAAAAGGAGATGTACGAGCTCGCCTCGGAGATGCAGGGCGTCTCGATAGGAAACCTGACGATAGCCGCTTATCCGAGCGTAGCCACTACCTGGCTCCCTGAGATAGTCCGCACATTCCAGCGCGATTACCCGGACGTGCAGTTCAGCATCATGGAAGGCATCCGCGCCGAGATCTTCAAGCACCTTGACGATCATGTAGCCGACATGGGCTTCATGGCCTATGCCGAGCCTATGGACTACGAATGGACTCCGCTCGCGCAGGAGCAGATAATCGCGGTAGTGCCGGAGGATCATCCGCTCGCGAACGCGAATGCATATCCTATAGAGGACTGTGAGAAGGACGATTTCATCATGACATCCTGGGGCAAGGACGTGGAGATCCAGAACATTTTCCGCAGACACAAAGTCACGCCAAACGTGAAGTACACGACATATGACACGCCGGCAACTCTCGCCATGGTGCGTATGGGACTCGGCGTCACTTTTGCCAACGAGCTTGCGGCACAGTACTGGAACGATCACCTTGTCAAGCTCCCGCTCGATCCTCCCGAGAAGGTCGAGTTCGGCATAGCTTACACCTCGAAGGAGCATATGACGGCGGCAGCAAAGAAATTCTACGACTACGCGATCAAATATATAAGAGACAAAAAATAGACACGCATTCCGCGTAAAAAAAACATAACGAATGGACCCCGGCCATATGGCCGGGGTCTTTTGTTATCTCATTATTGCAGCTTTAGAGTGGTCTTAGTTCTTTAAAGTTTTTTCAAATGTGTATGTTGCGAAAACGTATACCACCATTAAGGCACTCACCAAAGTAACTCCGAACATGATCTTACCTCCTTTTATAACACACGCCCATCGGCTTGTTTCTGAAGATCGGTGTCTTCGATTCGCCGTCCGGCGTTTCCCTCTCTTCTTGTCTGTATTATAGGCCCGGTTTTAACAAAAGTAAAACTATAGATTATAATGCTTATGAACAGTAATACTTATCACAGAACGTAAGACTTTAGGGCTCGATTCGTATTGATTTAATACCTTTATGATTGTAGAATCGAAATTGTAGGAAAGCGCTATTCTTGTATATACAGGAGGAAAGAAATGGAAAAGTATGTATGCGGAATCTGTGGCTATGTTTATGACCCTGAAGTAGGTGATCCGGACAACGGCGTTGAACCGGGCACTGCATGGGAAGATGTTCCTGAAGATTGGGTCTGCCCGCTGTGCGGAGTAGGCAAGGACAATTTCGAGGCAGAATAGTATAAAGCGCCGCTTTTCTTGCGGCGTTTTTTCTTTATAAAAAAACGGGGATACCAAGGGGATAATTATGTATAAAATCGTAAGAAGAAAGGCACTCAGACCGACGGTCACGCAGCTTGAGGTCGAGGCGCCTCTTGTGGCGCGCAAGGCCAGGCCGGGACAGTTCATCATCCTTCGCGTTGATGAAGAGGGCGAGCGCATCCCGCTGACAGTAGCAGGCGTGAATCCTGAGGAAGGGACCGTCAAGATCATCTTCCAGGTGGTAGGCGCAACGACAGAGATGCTCAATCACGTCCCTGAAGGCGGGTATATCCAGGACTTCGTGGGACCTCTCGGAAACGCGACTGAGACCGAGGGCATTAAAAAGGTCTGCATAGTCGGAGGAGGAGTAGGCTGCGCCATCGCGATGCCGGTCGCTCAGGAGTTCCACAGGATAGGCGCTGAGGTAACGAGCATCATCGGCTTCAGGAGCGAGGACCTTGTGATCTTAGAGGATGAGTTCAACGAATGTTCCGACAAGCTCTATGTCATGACGGATGACGGATCATACGGAAGACAGGGCAATGTAACTGTCCCGCTTGACGAGATGCTCTCGGCAGGCGAAAAATTCGACATGATCATCACGATCGGACCGCTGATCATGATGAAGTTCGTCACACTGACCGCAAAGAAGTATGACGCGCCGATCACGGTTTCTATGAGCCCTATCATGATCGACGGCACCGGAATGTGCGGAGGCTGCAGGCTGACGCTCAACACGCCGGAAGGCCCTAAGATGAAATTCGCCTGTGTCGACGGCCCGGACTTCAACGGATACGAAGTCGACTTTGACGAGGCGATCTCAAGAGGCCGCATGTATTTCGATTACGAGAGGCACATGCACGAGAAGACCTGCAATCTGTATAAACAGGCCGACGAGGCCGCCAAAGCGTAGGAAAGGGGGAACTGAAATGGCACTTGATCCTAAGAAACATGAAATGCCTGCACAGGACCCTCAGGTCCGCGCGCACAATTTTGACGAGGTAGCGCTGGGATACACGGAAGAGATCGCTCTCGCCGAGGCCCAAAGGTGCCTCAACTGCAAGAACAAACCTTGCGTGGAAGGCTGCCCGGTCAACGTCAACATCCCGGACTTTATCATGAAGGCGAAGGAAGGCGACTGGGAGGGTGCTTATCAGATAATAAACGCGACATCGACTCTGCCTGCGGTATGCGGACGCGTATGTCCGCAGGAGACCCAGTGCGAAGCAAAGTGTACGATGGGCATCAAATTTGAGCCTGTCGGCATAGGACGCCTGGAGAGATTCGTGGCCGACTGGCACAATGCCAACGCCAAGGAAAAGGCAGTGGCTCCTGCAAGCAACGGCCACAAGGTGGCTGTCGTAGGATCAGGCCCGTCCGGACTTACCTGCGCGGGCGACCTGGCAAAGAAGGGCTACAAGGTATCTGTATTCGAGGCTCTGCACACAGCCGGCGGCGTGCTGGTTTACGGCATCCCTGAGTTCAGGCTTCCGAAGGCCATCGTGGCGCGCGAGGTCGAGGGACTCAAGGACCTCGGCGTCGACATCGAGACCAACGTCATCATCGGAAAGACTCTCACAGTCGACGAACTCTTCGACATGGGCTTTGAGGCTGTATTCATCGGATCGGGCGCGGGGCTTCCGATGTTCATGAACATCCCGGGCGAGTCGCTCAAGGGCGTGTTCTCCGCAAACGAATACCTGACTAGGTCCAACTTGATGAAGGCCTTCAGGGACGAGCCGAGGACACCTATCATGAAGGGCGGCAAGGTTGCTGTAGTCGGCGGCGGAAACGTTGCCATGGACGCCGCGAGGACAGCGCTGAGGCTCGGCGCAGAGAAGGTATATATTGTTTACAGAAGGTCGATGGAAGAGCTTCCTGCAAGAAAAGAGGAAGTCGAGCACGCGATAGAAGAGGGCATCGACTTCAGACTGCTGAACAATCCTGTGGAGATACTCGGATACAACAATCCGGATGATCCGAGGGATCCGAAAAACGGATTCGTAAGAGGCATGCGCTGCATCAAGATGGAGCTTGGCGAGCCTGACGCTTCAGGCAGAAGGAGGCCTGTTCCTATACCGGGCAGCGAGTTCGAGCTAGACGTCGATGCTGTCATCATGGCTCTTGGTACCAGCCCTAACCCGCTTATCAAGAACACGACGGAAGGCCTCGAGGTGAACCGCAAGGGCGGCATCATCGTGGACGAGGTCGGCCTCACGAGCCGTGAGGCCGTGTTTGCCGGCGGCGACGCGGTCACTGGAGCAGCTACGGTAATAAGCGCGATGGGCGCCGGCAAACTTGCCGCCGCATCCATCGACAAAATGCTTTCCGGCAAGTAACCGCGGTAAACATATGCAGTAATTATAAAGAAGCAATACTGAAAACACATAAAAAGAGGTACATATCCCGGCCGGAATGTGTACCTCTTTTTAAACTGTTATTTGTATTGATCTTATCTGCGTTTCATTATCTCATCAAGTATCGCGTCGGCGGTCTCAAGCTTTGTCATAAGAGGCAGCTGTGTGATGCCGTCCTTTGCCATTATGGTAACGACATTGGTATCGCCCGCGAAACCCGCGCCTTTAGTCTTAAGGCTGTTGGCGCATATCATGTCTACGTTCTTCTTGACCAGCTTCTCTGCCGCGTTCTTAAGAAGATCCTGGGTCTCCATGGCAAAGCCGCAGAGGAACTGTCCTTCAGTCCTGTGTTCGCCCAGATAAGCGAGGATATCGCGTGTAGGAGCAAGGCTTATCGACATGCCGCCATAGCCTTCTGCGTCATCGGCGATGAGGTCGGCCTTCTTGATCTTCTGGTCTGCCGGATTGGCAGGAGTAAAGTCGGCGACTGCCGCTGCTTTGATGATTATATCCATATCCGGCGCGCGCTCCGTGACAGCATGGAACATGTCATCCGCGCTCAGTATATCCACGGTCTCAACGAATGGCTCGCGCGGAAGCGCTGTCCTGCCGGACACCAGCGTCACGTTCGCGCCGCGCCTTGCGGCCATTCTCGCGATGGCGTAGCCCATCTTTCCGCTCGAATGGTTCGTGATGAAACGAACCGGATCCACGGCCTCTTCAGTCGGGCCTGCGGTGACGAGCACGTTGAGCCCTGCCATGTCCTTTTCTTTTGAGATCCACTGCTCAACGTAGCTGATGAGCACATCAGGCTCGGGCATCTTGCCCTTGCCCTCGACACCGCAGGCCAGCATGCCCGTGGCCGGTTCGATGATCTCATAGCCGCGTCTACGAAGTATCTCAAGGTTCTCCTGGGTAGCCGGGTTCTCAAACATCTTGGTGTTCATTGCCGGTGAGATAAGGATAGGGCAGGTGCAGGCCAGCATGGTCGTGGTCAGCATGTCGTCCCCGATCCCGTGGGCCAGCTTGGCGATGGTATTTGCGGTCGCCGGCGCTATAAGCACCAGGTCAGCCGACTGTCCCAGCTCTATGTGCTCGGTCGGAGTATCGTTTGCTGGATCGAACACGTCCGTTACCACCTTATTGCCGCTCATGGTCGCGAAGGTAATCGGTGCCACGAACTTTGCAGCGTTCTCCGTCATGATGACGTGCACGTCATAGCCCATCTTCTTGAGCCCGCTCGCTACATACACAGTTTTATACGCGGAGATCCCTCCCGAGACCCCCAGGATCACTTTCTTTTTGTCTTCCATTTTCAATTCCCCATTTCTAAGGAGCTGCTGTCATCCGGCCGCAAGCCGGCGGATCTTTACTATCGTAGAAATTATACTTTACACGCTTTTAAATTGGCAATATTTATCGTATTCAGGTGCAATTCGTACGCTGAATGTATTACAATAAAAATGCGCCTCTCAAGACCCGGGAGGACTTGCAAGGCCTTTGTTTGTTGACCCTGAAAGACCCTGAAAGGACACAGGACACTGCCATGAAGATCAGGAAAGAACTGCTGGAGCAGGAGAAGATAAGCTACGCGATGGAACACATCGATCTGCCTGAGGGCGGCGTCGACTGCAGCGAGGGATGCAATCCATATGGCTTCCCGCCTGAATGCGCCGAAGCTCTTAAGGATTTCGATCCGGCCAGACTCGGCCCGTATCCTCACAGCGACGCTCTGTATGACGCCATCCGCGAATTCTGGAAAGAGCAGATAGACGTGGAGCATCACAATGTCCTGCTGACTGACGGCAGCATCAGCGCGCTGTACATCATCAACAACATCTTCGACACTCACAATTCGGTCGTGCTTGGTGTCTCGCCGCAGTTCACCGATTACTACATGCATGCCGAGATGATCGGCATCGATTACGCGCCTTACCAGCTGAAGCCGCAGTACAACTACAAGTTCGACGCTTCCGAGTTCATGTCGATGCATTACATCGCGGACACTTTCGCGTACGCGTCGATGCCGACCAAATCCTACAATTTCATTTACATAGACAACCCTAACAATCCGACCGGCCAGTGCATCGACATCGAAGACATCGAGAGGATAGTCAGGGGCGCGCTCAAGAAGGACATCACGGTCATAATCGACGAGGCTTACGGCGACTTCATGCCGAAGGAGAACTCAGCGGTGCAGCTCTTTGCCAGGTATCCTAACCTCGCGGTGGTACGCACGCTCTCAAAGGGCTACGGTCTGGCGGGCCTTCGCATCGGCTACATCATCGCTCACAAGGAGCTCATCGGCTACATGAAAAAGATGGTCAATCCGTACATGGTGAGCGAGCTGGCGAGAGAAGTCGGAGCTGTGGCACTCAGGCATCCGGAATTCGTTGAAAAGAGCAAGGCGGACTTTGTCGACATGAAGGCGCAGATAAGGGAAGTCCTGACTCCGAGCACGGTCAGGAAGCTCAGAAAGAACGCGGATGCGGAATATGAAGAGGTGAA
The DNA here is from genome assembly GCA_017510505.1 of Mogibacterium sp. GTDB lineage: Bacteria > Bacillota > Clostridia > Peptostreptococcales > Anaerovoracaceae > Crickella. The sequence continues at coordinate 156,821 of JAFWNE010000019.1, forward strand.
GATCCACGGCGCGTCGTCCGGACACCTGCACATGGCGGAGACGCTGGACACCAACTCGCTCCTGCTGCTCTACCACGATAACAAGGACATAAAGCTTTACGATGAGTTCTTAAAGCGCAAGGTCCTCGTGATCGACGGCTACGACTTTAAAGGACTCGATTCGAACGCGGCCCGCGTCAGACTGCCGCGCATGGAGGAGTTCCCTGTGCTGCTGCAGGCGATAAAAGAAATCAACGAGTTATAAAGAGAAAGGCGGTATCTGCCGCCTTTTTGCTTTACGGAAGACCGCCGGAAGCGTTATAATTACAATGTTGGGAAGATGTGCAGACGCAGTGCCGCGCATCTCAAAATACAGTCACTATTGAGTATCTAAAGGAGACAAGATATGTTTGATAAACTGATCGAAAAAGTTAAAGCTGAGCCTAAGACCATCGTCTTCACAGAAGGATCGGACGCCCGTATCCAGGAAGCTGCCGCAAGGCTCCTCGCTGAGGGACTCATGAACGTAGTTCTCGTAGGAGACGTTGATGAAGTCAAGAAGGCTGCTGAGGAGAAAGGCTTCGACATCAGCAAGGCTGAGATCATCGACCCTGAGAAGTACGAGGGAATGGATGAGATGGTCGCAAAGATGGTAGAGCTCAGAAAGGGCAAAATGACTGAGGAAGAGTGCGCGGCTGCACTTAAGAAGGGCAACTACTTCGGCACAATGCTCGTAAAGATGGGCAAGGCTGACTGCCTGCTCGGCGGCGCGACATACTCCACAGCTGACACCATCCGTCCGGCTCTCCAGCTTGTTAAGACAAAACCGGGCGCACACCTGGTAAGCTCCTGCTTCATCCTCACAAGAGAGGGCGGAGACGAGAACCTCAGGACCATCGCCATGGGCGACTGCGCTGTAAACCTCGGCTACGAGGACAGCAAGGACAAAGAGGGCAACGTTACATTCACAGGCGCTCAGAAGCTTGCTGAGGTAGCGGTGGAGATCGAGAAGTGCGCAAGGACTTTCGGCATCGACCCTAAGGTAGCGATGCTCAGCTTCTCCACAAAGGGCTCCGGCAAGGGCAATACTGTTGCTCTCTCCGCAGAGGCTACAAAGATCGCCAAGGAACTCAACCCTGACATGGCCATCGACGGCGAGATGCAGTTTGACGCGGCGGTATCGCCGACAGTCGGACAGCTGAAGTTCCCTGGATCCCCGGTAGCAGGTTATGCGAACACATTCGTATTCCCTATCATCGAGGCAGGCAACATCGGCTACAAGATCGCTCAGAGACTCGGCGGCTATGCTGCTTACGGACCTATCCTGCTCGGACTCAACGCTCCGATCAACGACCTCTCCAGAGGCTGCGACGCAGAAGAAGTCTACAAGATGGCAATCATCACAGCTGCACTGTAGACTAAATGAATGTGCCATGCGGGCACTCATGTAAATTGAAAAAGGAACGGACAGTTGCGACAGATTGTTGTGAAACTGTCCGTTTTTTATCGCAAATCTTCGAAAAAGACGGAACATCGTGAGCGGGGAAGGCCGGAGTGTTCCGTCTTTTAGAGTAAAAATACCGAAAAAGGACGGAACAACGCGACTTGGATAGGCCGGAGAGTTCCGTCTTTTCTGTTCAAAACAGCTAATAAGACGGAACAACAGCCGGTTTACAGCCTGAATGTTCCGTCTTTTAGAGTAAAAATACCGGAAAAGGACGGAACAACGCGACTTGGATAGGCCGGAGTGTTCCGTCTTTTCTGTCCAAAATAGCGGATAGGACGGAACACATTGACGGGCTATGCTCTGAATGTTCCGTCCTTTAGAGCAAAAACACCGTAAAAGACGGAATAACGTGGGCTGGACAAGTTGAATTTTTACAAATAAACACCCTGCCAGTCCTGGCGAAGCAATTATTACCTGATAGATTCTCACAACTATCACAGCAGCGCTGTAGATCAGGCATCATCTGAAATCAAAAGCGGACGGCTCGAAAGCCGTCCGTTTTATTATGCTCTTTTGCGTTATGCGCGTTTGTTGTCTTCCACGAAGCGCCTTATCTTCTGCGTCGTAGTTTTGTCGAATTCGCGCTCTCGTATTATCACGTGGGCGATCCTCTTGAATCTCGGCATGCTGTCGTTGATCTTGTCTACCGCTTCGTCGAGCAAAGCCTCTGCCTGTTCAGGTGTGTAGTCCGCGCCGAGCTTTCTCTCAAGTTCTTCCTTGTTGAGCCTTACCGTGGCATGGATGCCGTTGAACGGCGAGTTAGGGTCGAGCTCTCCGCCCCATACCATGCACTCATCAACGATAGGCAGTCCGAGGAGATAGCCTTCGAGCTCCTCAGGGAACACGTTCTTGCCGTTGCTTGCGATGATGACGTTCTTTTTGCGGCCCGTGATGAACACGTAGTTGTCGCGGTCAAGGTAGCCGATGTCTCCTGTGTGGAACCAGCCCTCTTCATCGATCACGGCCTTTGTGTTCTCAGGATCCTTGTAGTAGCCCATCATGACCTGCGGTCCGCGGAAGCAGATCTCACCGATGCCGTTGCTGTCTGGATCGAGGATCTTGCATTCTGTGAACGGCATCAGATGTCCGGCCGACGCGTTCTTCATGAACTTACGCTTTGCCGGGTTGAGCGCAACGATAGGAGCGCATTCCGACAGGCCGTAGCCCTGGATGGCGTTGAAGCCAACATTGCAGAACGAGTCGAGGATAGCGCCGTCTATAGGAGCTCCGCCGGAGATCAGCGTATGCAGCCTTCCGCCGAATACCGCCTCGATGTCCTTTGTGACCTTCTTAGGCAGCTTCACCTTCAGGCGGCTCGCCTCGCGATCCATGATCTCAAAAGCTTTCATCTGCTTTGGAGAAAGCTTGTCAGCGACCGAGCGTCTGATCTTGTTATGGAAGTTCTCGATTATGGCAGGCACGGCCAGAAGGATGGTCGGCTTTACCTCGAGTATGTCCTTGCGGATGTATTTGAGTCCGCGGCAGAATGCGACTGTCGCTCCGCTGTATACGCAGGAGAGGAAAGTCGCCGTGCATTCGTAGCAGTGATGCATCGGAAGCACCGAGAAGCATATGTCCTTAGGACGGGCTTCAAACATGGACTGCACCAGGATGGTGTCGAGCATGAGGTTGCGGTGCGAGAGCATGACTCCCTTTGACACTCCCGTTGTGCCGGACGTGAAGATGATGGACGCGAGATCCGTGTTGACGACCTGCGCGTCTATGTAGCGTCGGTCTCCGTTCCAGATCATGTGGCGGCCCTTCTCGCGGAGCTTCTTCCACGAGATGAGTCCTGCCTCAGCATCCTCGTCCTCGTCCATGTCTGCGTTGATGACGTAGCGCAGCAGGGTGTCACCGCTCGCTTTGATGTTCTTGAAGATCTCGTAGTACTTGTTGTTGACGGTGATGACCGCCTCGATCTCTCCCTTGATGGTCAGCTGCTTCAGCTCGCTCTCGTTCAACTCTCTGTCCAGCGGGACCACGACTCCGACGCCTCCGACTATAGCGAGGTAGGATTCGCCCCACTCGACGGAGTTGCGGCCGATGAGTCCGATGTGCCTGTCCTCAAGTCCAAGGTCCATGAGGGCCGTGCCTATGGCGTTGACGTCCTCGCGGGCCTGACGGAAGCTTACCTCCCTGAACGGCTGGTTCGGCTTATACTTCTGCATGAAGAGCGGAAGATCAGGCCATTCGTCGGCGCTGTAGTTCAGCATGTCCTTGAGATCGGTGACTACGTGTTTTTCCTTGAAGAGGTAGCGCTTGTCCTTGGACTTTTTGAGCTCGTCGAGCATCTGACCAATGACTTCGCGTTCACGCCTCTTGATGTTTCTGTATTCTGAATCTGTATATTTTCTGCCCATATTACTGCGTGCATATTTCGGCACTTAAAGATATAATGTTGTTTACAATGCGGCAATTATACCATATAATTCTGCGGATGAGTAAAAAAGATAAAAATGGGCAGCCGGCGCAAAAAAGAAGAGGCCCGCGGCCATCTGACTATACAGATTCGAAAGGAATTAACAGGATAAATGGAAGAAGTAAGAATAATCGATTTGAAGGAAAGCATACTCGCGGACAATGACGCGGATGCCGAGAAGCTTCGCGAAGAGCTCGCGGTCGATAAGACGGTGTACATCAACGTGATGAGTTCGCCGGGCTCCGGCAAGACCTCAACTATACTGAGACTTGTAGAGGAACTGAGGCTGAGCTTCAAGGTGGGAGTCCTTGAGGCCGACATCGACGGAGACGTGGACACAAGGACCATGCTCGACGCGGGCATCCCGGCGGTGCAGCTCCATACGGGAGGCATGTGCCATCTGGACGCTGACATGAGCCGCCAGGCTCTGGCCGAGATCGGTGCTAAAGATCTCGACATCGTCATCCTCGAGAACGTCGGCAACCTGGTTTGCCCGGCGGAGTTCGATACGGGAGCGCAGATCAACCTGGTCATCCTCTCCGTGCCTGAGGGCGACGACAAGCCGCTGAAGTACCCTCTGATGTTCAGCAAGGCTGACGTAGTGGCGGTCAACAAGATCGACGCCATGGAGGTGTTCGACTTCAATCCGGAAACGTTCATGAAAAATGTCTATGAGTGCCGTCCGGAAGCACCGGTATTCATGGTGTCGGCAGCGACGGGCATAGGGATCCACGAGCTGGCCGGATGGATAGGCGAGCGCGCACGCGAGATCCTGGATTTTGAATCAGCATATTAAAGCAGGACGGACAGAACGATGAGTGAAAAGAAAGTAAAAATAATAGATGTAAACGTAGGCATCTTTGAAGAAAACGACCGCATCGCGGCCGAGGTAAGGGCGCAGAACAAGGCCAACGGCACTGTCATGGTGAACGTTATGGCATCGCCGGGCGCAGGCAAGACCACTACGCTGCTCCGCACTATCGAAGCGCTGAGAGGCGAGTACAACATCGGCGTAATGGAGGCAGATATCGAGGCAACCGTGGACGCTGAGAAGATGGCTGCTGCCGGAGTTCGCTCGATGCAGATCCATACGGGCGGCGAGTGCTGCATGGACGCGGCCATGACCCAGGCGGCCCTTAAAGAGTTCGATACCAAGGACCTCGACCTCATTTTCCTAGAGAACGTGGGTAATCTGGTCTGCACTGCCGAGCAGGATACGGGCGCCAACATCAACATCGAGATACTCTCGGTACCTGAAGGCGACGACAAGCCGCTGAAATACCCTCTGATGTTCACGGTCACACAGGCGGTCCTGGTCAACAAGAACGATACGCGCAAGTTCTTCGCGTTCGATGACGAGGCTTTCATTGAAAGAGTGCACAGCCTCAATCCGCTGTCGGAGATATTCTTCGTTTCCTCAAAGACGGGCGAGGGCTTCGACGCGTGGATAAGCTGGCTGCGCAGGCAGATAGAGCTGAATAAGTAGGGACTGAAAGCCGCGGCCTGTGCCGGCGGCTTTTTGTGAAAGGGGAACAACATGGTATACGACGTTGCTATAGTAGGTACAGGGCCTGCGGGACTGGCCGCGGCGCTGACTCTGAAACTGCATAATAAAGAGATCATATGGTTCGGCTCGGCCGAGCTTTCCGACAAGGTAGGCAAGTCCGAGAAGATAGCAAACTATCCGGGGGTGCCTATGGTATCCGGCGAGGACCTCAACGCTGCTTTCGCGGCCCAGGCCAGGGATATGGAGCTGGAGCCTAAGGAAGCGCGCGTGACTAATATTGCCGATCTGGGCGATAAGTTCATGGTGCTTGCGGACAACGAGACCTACGAGGCACGCGCGCTGCTTCTTTCGACAGGCGTGGCTTCAGCCAAGGGCATGGAAGGCGAGGCAGAGATGCTGGGCCGCGGTGTCAGCTACTGCGCGACCTGTGACGGCTTCCTTTACAAGGGCAAGACGGTCGCGGTCTACTGCACAGACGAGCGCATGGCGCATGACATAAAGTACCTTGAGGAGATCTGCGGCAAGGTATACATATATACCAACTTTGGATATGAAGCGTCCGCTGAGGCATCCGAGGTTCTGGCTTCACCGTTCAGGAAGCTGAGCGGCGGATTCAAGTGCGATTCAGTCGAGCTCTTTGACGGGACAAAGCTGTCCGTAGACGGAGTCTTCATACTGAGGCCTGCCATCGCGCCGTCGACATTGTTCCCGGGTCTTGAGACTGACGGCGCGCACATAAAGGTGGGCCGCAGCCAGGAGACGAATTACAAGGGCTGCTATGCTGCGGGCGACTGCACGGGCAGGCCGTATCAGATAGCGAAGGCGGTAGGCGAAGGAAACGTGGCCGCGCACGCTATACTCGAATATCTCAGTGAACTTGAAAAGGAGAACTAGGGATGGCAGAACTCAAGATCGAAAACCAGGCTATGATGTTTGCATTCCTGAGCCGCGCGGCCATAGAGGCCAGGGGCGAAGAAGGAAGGAAAGCGATCCAGGCCGGCATGATACAGTACGGCAGAGAGCGCGGAGCCAGGATGGCGGAGCGCGCAAGAAAGGCCGGCGATCCTGTCGACCTCTGGACCAATCAGGCATACGGCGAGTGGAAACCTGACTATGCCGGCCAGATGGAATTCGGCATGCTCAGAAGCGAGCCGACTTATCAGACATACATAGCTAAGTGCGCGTGGTGCGAGGCTTGGAAGAAATATGACATCCTCGAGTACGGACGCGAATACTGCGTCAATGTCGACGCTGCCGTTTACGACGGTTTCGGCTGCGGAGCGGTCTGCACGCCTATCAGCACTTCGATGAGCTGGGGCGGCGCGCGCTGCGACTTCGACTGGGGCAAGCCTCTTTCCGCGGAAGAACTTCAGATGGTCAAAGATAAAAAGGCCGAGCTGGGGACATCCGCGATGAGAGACTTCAACTTCCACACCGCTCACATCTACTGCACGGTAGCCGACGCGATCTGCAAGGCCTTCCCCGGAGAGTCAGAGGATATCATCAACAGGGCTGTTGCTGATTACATAGATCTTTTCGGACAGGAGGCATACGACTGCCTGCTGGACTTCTCGCCTGACGAGTTCTGAAAGGCAAGGATTTGAACAAACTGAAACTCAACACTGAATACGCTGCATCTTTCGGGGCATACTGGATGATCTACGCGATCGCAGGCAGTCTTGCCTCGGTTTTTATGCTCGCAAAAGGTTACAGCAATCTGTATATCGGGATGACTCTGGCTGCCGCAAATATCGTGGCCATGGCATTCCAGCCATTCATAGCCGATCACATGGACAAGGCAAAGGGAGTGACGCTGATCGACATGGTGGCATGGTCCACTCTCGTCATAATGATCATCGGCGCCGGATATTTCTTCTTCAAAGGCGGGACGTTCATGCTGGCTTTGGTGATAATGCTGGTGCTTGCTGTCCATGCCTTGCTGCAGCCTCTCATGAACACGCTCGCTTTCAGGCTTAGTGAGAGCGGTGTAAATGTAAGCTTCGGCTTCGGACGAGCCGGCGGGTCGCTGGGTTATTCACTGATAGTGGCTGCCGTGGGGGCTCTCGTAGAAAAGAAGGGCGTGATGACTATGCCTGTCTGCATAGAGGCAGCCTGCCTTCTTCTGATAGTCCTCCTTCTGATGACAAAGCACAGCTACAATAGGATCGTAAGACAGGCAGATGTCGCGGCGGAGGGCGGAATGAGTGAAGCAGGCGCGGCAGCCCGCAAAAGAGCGAATGCCGAAAGAATAGATATCAATGCCTTCGTAAAGAGAAACAAGAACTTCTTCATAGTCAACCTCGGGCTTGCGGCGATCCTCTTCAGCAATGCTGTGCTCAGCACCTACATGGCGCAGATTGCCGGAAACGTGAACGGAACGACGGAGCAGGTAGGCAGGATACTGTCGCTGATGGCTCTCGCGGAGATCCCCGTGATGATTTTTTACGACAAGATCCACAAGCACTTTTCGAGCCGCACGCTCATAAAAGTCGCGTCGGTCGGCTTCACGCTCAAGATCGCCGTGTGCTGGCTCGCGCGTTCGGTCGGAATGCTTTACGCGGCACAAGTCTTCCAGTTCATAGGATTCGCCCTGATGATGCCGGCCATGGTCTACTATATAAACGAGATAATGAGTCAGGGAGAAGCAGTAAAAGGACAGGCTCTTTTCACGATGATGCTGACTTTTTCCACGATAGCCGCGAGTTTTGCGGGAGGCTGGATACTCGACGCGTACGGCGCAAGGACGCTGACCTTCATTTCGACCATCGTGACAGCTGCCGGAGCCGTGGTAGTCAACCTCTTCATAGGCAAAGTGAAGAGCCATAAAGAGCAGCCGGATGAATCCGATTGCCAATAGGTCCCGGGACTGTTAAAATACAGGTACCACAATTCAATAAGGAGACAGAAATGGAAACCAGAGTCGCCGTGATAAGCATTATCGTCACGGAGTCCGACAAGGTGGAAATGCTGAACGACCTGCTCCATGAGTATTCCGGTTTTATAATCGGACGTATGGGGATCCCGTACAGAGAAAAGGGAATAAGTATCATCAGCATAGCCATTGACGCCCCGATGGATGAGATCAACTCGCTCACCGGCGCGCTCGGACGCCTCGACGGCATAAATGCCAAGGTGACCTATGCCAAAGTCTGAAACACCTTCCTAAAGACCGAAATCCCGTTATGCGGTTTTGAGGCTGAAGCAAGATGCGAGGGCGGTCTGCTGCAAGTACGCTTTGGCGTACTGAGATTTTGATCGTATCAGCCTTGCTTCAAAGGGAGCAGGGCTGTTTTAGTTAAAGGCAGGGCACCGGAGCACAAAATAAAACAGAAAGAGATCAGATGAGCCAAAGAAGAGACGGAAGGCTTGGCGCCGCATGGATCGTAATATTGATAGTGCTGCCGTTTGCCGCAGCAATCATCGCGCTGGGTATCGGACGCATGTCGATCGCCCCGGGCGAGGTCCTTGACGTGCTCAAAGCCAATCTGTCCGGAGGACATGCAGCCAACGAACTGGCGGAGAAGACCATAATGCAGCTTAGACTGCCGAGGATAATCCTGGCTGTACTGGTTGGAGCCGGACTCTCAGTATCCGGCTGCGCTTTCCAGAGTCTCTTCGCAAACCCGCTGGCCACACCGGACACACTCGGTGTCGCGAGCGGCGCGGCGTTTGGCGCCGCCCTCGGGATACTGCTTGGCTTTGATTTGATAGGCATACAGATAATGGGCCTTGCCATGGGCGGCGCCGCTGTGGCGCTCACATGGCTCGCGGGCTCGGGCAGAGACAGGGGAGGCCTCAGCTACATAGTGCTGTCCGGCATCATGATAGGCTCCCTTTTCAGCGCCCTCATATCTTTCATAAAGTTTGCCGCAGACGCTGAATCGCAGCTGCCTGCCATCACCTACTGGCTGATGGGTGGGCTGGACAAGGCGAACTACCATACGCTCGCCCTGGGAGCGCCTGTGATCATCGCTGGCATCATCCTCTTCATCCTCATAAGATGGCGCATGAACCTGCTGCCGCTTTCCGATGACGAGGCCAAAGCATCGGGTGTAGACATCAGGCTGCTGAGGGCGGTCACTGTCGTGGCGGCAACAGCCATAACCGCGTCCTGCGTTTCGATGTGCGGACAGGTCGGCTGGGTGGGACTTCTGATCCCGCACATGTGCCGGATGGTATTCGGCAACAATCACCTGTCGATAGTGCCGGCATCCGTGAGTTTCGGAGCCGTCTTCATGATAATCGTCGACACGATGGCGCGCAGCATCTCCGCGGCGGAGATCCCCGTGTCGATACTGACAGCCATAATAGGCGCGCCTGTATTCATAATCCTGATGAGAAGAAGCGGAGGCTGGCGTATATGAGTGAGATGAACAGACAGGCCGCGCCGCTTCTGAAGATAGAAGGCGGCAGCTTCGCCTACAAGGGCGGGCCGCAGATACTTAAAGATATTAATATTGAGGTCGAACCGGGTGAGATACTCGCGGTGCTTGGGCCTAACGGTTCCGGTAAGACGACCATGCTCCGCTGCATGATGGATATGCTTCACTGGCAGAGCGGAAGGAGCCTGCTGGACGGAGAGGACATCCGTAGCATACCGGCATCCACGCTCTGGAAGAAGATGGCGTACGTGCCTCAGGCAGGGACGGCGGCGACTTCGTATACGGCTTTCCAGACCGTGCTCATTGGAAGGAGCAGCCGCATAGGAGCTTTCTCCTCGCCGACCGAAGAGGACATGAAAGTCACGGAGCGCGTCATGGAGAGACTTGGCATCTCGCATCTTGCTGATAAGCCATGTCACGCCATAAGCGGCGGCGAGCTGCAGATGGTCCTCATAGCACGTGCCATGGCGGCAGAGCCTAAACTTCTGGTGCTGGACGAGCCTGAGTCCAACCTCGACTTCAAAAACCAGCTGATAGTCCTTGATACAATGACAGCGCTGGCAGCCGAAGGAGTGGCCTGCGTATTCAACACGCATTATCCGTCCCACGCGCTGCAGAGAGCAGGCAAGTCGCTCATGCTGTCGAAAGAAGGATGGAGCCTCTTTGGCGACACCACAAATGTGGTGACTGAGGACAACATCAGAAAGGCATTCGGCGTCGAGGCTCTTATTGGCGAGGTGGAGACACCGCAGAACATAATGAAGAACGTCGTGGCGGTCGGCATCAGCGAAGAAGCCTCCGCACAGGAGCCCGGCGCAGCAGACAGGAGTGTGCTTGCTTCACTTACAGTCATCATGCAAAACAACGCTCACGCTGACCAGATCAACAAGGCGCTTCGCGAATACAACCACCTGCTGATAGGCAGAATGGGACTGCCGCACAGGAGCTCAGATAAATATATAATCAATGTGATGCTGGAGGGACCTGTTTCGGAGATCGAGGCGCTCTCGCACAGGCTCAGCCTGATACCTGACATAAGCGTCAAAACGACATATGAATAAACAGCCGGAAATCGGCTGAGCATGCCGCGGCATCATTGCGGCAAATAAGGAAAGGTAAAAACATGATAAAAATTGCAGTATACGGAAAAGGCGGAATAGGCAAGTCGACCACAGTATCGAACGTGTCGGCCGCGCTCGCGGACATGGGCTACAAAGTGATGCAGATTGGTTGCGATCCTAAGGCCGATTCAACGCAGAGCCTGCACCACTCGTCAGACATCAAAACCGTGCTGGAGCTGGTGAGGGAGCACAAGAACGACTTCACGCTCAGCGATATGGTTCGCGAAGGTTACGGCGGTGTCATCTGTGTGGAGGCGGGAGGACCGACTCCGGGCCTCGGCTGCGCGGGACGAGGCATCATCGCTGCGCTCGACAAGCTGAAAGAGAAAGGCGCCTACGAAACATTCAAACCGGACGTCGTGATATACGACGTTCTGGGCGACGTCGTATGCGGCGGCTTTTCCATGCCTATGCGCGGCGGCTATGCCGACAAGGTGTTCGTGATAACTTCCGGCGAGAACATGGCGATCCATGCCGCCGCGAACATAGCGGTCGCGATCGACAACTTCAAGGACAGAGGATACGCGAAACTCGGAGGCATCATACTCAACCGACGCAACGTGAAGGATGAAGATGCCAAGGTCGCCGAGCTTGCTTCGGATATCAAGTCAGAAGTCATTGGCGAGCTGAGCCGCAGCGATACCGTCATAGAGGCGGAGGATCTGGGAAAGACGGTCATTGAAGCGTTCCCTGACAGCCCGATGGCGGATGAGTACCGCAAGCTGGCAAAGACGCTTATAAAGATCTGCAATTCGGAAATGAGAGTATGCTGAAAAAAGTAAACGAAAAACAAAATATAAAGCTGGACTCTTCTGAGATCCCGCATGTGAGGATAGCAGATGCTAATTTCCCTGCGCCGTTCCGGTCGGGGCTGGAGTATTCGTCTCCGGCCCGCGGCACGTGGAACATCGTCCACACCGGGATGCTCATCCCGGAGGCACACGAGATCTTCGTGTGCGCCGCGGGCTGCCTGCGCGGAGTCGTTCTGACTGCCGCCGAGATGGGTACCCAGGACAGGTTCTCAACGGTAGCCGTCAGGGAGAACAACCTTCTGGACGGCGACATGGAAGAACTGGTCATCGAGGGCGTGACGGATATCATCAACAAGCTGCCTAAGAGGCCGCCTGCTGTCCTCGTGTACACAAGCTGTGTCCACCACTTCACGGGCGTCGACCTCGACATGATCTACGCGACTCTCAGGAGCCGCTTTCCGGACATCGATTTCACCGACTGCTACATGAACCCTATCATGCGAAAGAGCGGTCTGACTCCGGATCAGCTGATGAGGTCCCGTCTTTACATGCTCCTGCATGAACGTGAGAAAAACCCGGACGCAGTTGCCATAATCGGCAACGACCTTCCGACTGACGAGGGCAGCGACCTGATGCGCATGCTGAAAGGCGCGGGACTTAAGGTGCACGAGATCACATCCTGCAAGAACTATGCAGAGTATCAGGAGATGGCAGAGAGCAGTGTCTACGTGTCATACAATCCTGATGCCGCTCCGGGCGGGGACATGCTGGCGGAGAGGCTCGGCGGCACTCACTACGCTTTGAAGTTCAGTTTCGATTACGATGAGATCGACGAGACCTTTGCCGGACTTGCGGAGGTACTTGAAAGAGCGACCGGCAGGGCAGGCCTTGCCATGAGCCCGGATGAGATCGCAGCGAAGAGGGCGGAATGCGAAAGAGAACTTGAGAAAACAAAAAAGCTCATCGGGGATACCCCGGTAAGCATCGACTATACGTTTTGCCCTAGACCTCTGGGATTGGCGAAATTGCTTCTTGACCACGGCATCAACGTGACAAGAGTCTACGTGGACGGCATCCCGGGCGGTGACAGGGCGGCCTTCGATCATCTGCAGAAGGAACATCCTGATCTGATGATCTATCCGACCGTCCATCCGGGCATGAGGTTTGCCAGGACAGCGAATGAAGAGTACGGCAGGTTCATGCTCGCCATTGGCCAGAAGGCAGCAGCCTTTGATAACACCAACCACTTCGTCAATGTCGTCGAAGGCGGTGGCATGACAGGCTATGAGGCGGTCACAAGGACCTGCGCTCTGATCCGCGACGCGTATTTGAATGAGAAGGAAATGCGCGAGCTTGTGCAGGTAAAGGGCTTGGGCTGCGAGGTCTGTATCAGATAGGAAAGAACAGGGATATGAAACAAACAGCAAGGATAATTTCAACATATTCTGCGGACGTGATGGGCGTATGCTCGGCGCTCTTTGAGCTGGGCGGAATGACTATCATGCACGACGCGTCGGGCTGCAACTCGACCTACACGTCTCATGACGAGCCGCGCTGGTTCGACATGGACAGCATGGTCTACATCTCCGGCATCAGTGAGATAGAGGCCATAATGGGCGATGACGGGAAGCTCATAAGCGATATCGTCGACGCGGCGGAAGTCCTGAAGCCTGCTTTCATAGCAATAGCGGGCACACCTATACCGACCATGACAGGCTTTGACTTCGAGGCAGTCGCTTCGGTAATAGAACACCGCACAGGCATACCGAGCTTTGGCTTTCCGACCACAGGCATGAATACATACATCCACGGAGCCTCGATGGCACTTGCCGGGATCGCCGAAAGATTTGTAGAAGATCCGGCCAAAACTGAAACAGCAGGGGATACGGGCAACACGCTGAATATGACTCCTCGCAAGATCGTGTCCGTCATGGATAACTGCTGCATGAAACCTAATGGAATAAAGGTGAACATTCTTGGCCTCACGCCTCTGGATTTCTCCACCAACGGCCAGGACGAGTCCATAGTCCAGTGGCTCCGTAACGAAGGCTTCGAGGTAGTTTCTAAATGGGCTATGGGAAGCAGCCTTGAGGATATCAGGCGCTCGGCCGAGGCTGATGTGAACCTGGTGGTGTCCGCTGCCGGGATGGGAGCCGCGGAAGTCCTTTGGAACAGATTCGGCATCCCGTACGCTGTCGGAGTCCCTATCGGCAACGAGCTGCCGGGGCTGCTGGCAGACCAGATCATCCTCAATGTCAAAAAGTTCAAAGAGATGGACGCTGCCGCTTCAGAAAAAGCACCGTTTGAATCAAGGATAATAAGCGTCGAGTCCGGAGTATTCCTGAATGAAGATGACGGGAGCACATATGAAAAGGGCTTTGCGGCTGTTATAGGCGAGGGAGTATATTCTCTGTCTCTCGCAAGCTCGATCGAGATGGAGTGCGGCATTCCATGCAAAGTGCTCTGCGCCACAGAGTGCCCGGATGGCATCCTGAGGGAATGCGACTGTATGACACCTGATGAGGATGACATCATCCCTGAACTTGAAGGTGCGGTTTACGTGATCGCCGACCCATTGTACAAACCTATCGTGCCGGAAAGCGCAAAGTTCATCCCGCTGCCTAGTGAGGCCTTCTCGGGCAGGCTTTACCGCGACGAGATAACGAATCTGATCGAGGACTTCGATCAGCTGTTAAATAAAATCAATTAAAGGAGGTTCTGACTATGAAGAGGATTCTGAGTAAGAAGAACGGTATGTTAAAACTCATTGTGCTGATGATGGTGCTGTCGATGACCATGATGTCGTTTGCGGCATGCGGAGGCGGCGGAGAAGAAGCTCCTGCTGAGAACTCAGACACCATTACCATCACGGACCACGCCGACAGGCAGGTGGAGGTCCCTAAGGACATCCAGCGCATCGCGGTATGCGACATTTATCCGCTGCCGAGCGTACTGGCTGTATTCTTTGACTCGGCTGATAAGATCGTTGGCATGCCGATGCCGTCGATGACAGCCGCGCAGAACGGACTGCTGGGTCAGCTATATCCTGAGATCCTCAATGCGGAGACGGGATATATCGAAGATGTGAATGTCAACATGGAGGAACTCGCAAAGCTTGATCCTGATGTAGTATTCTACAGCGCGTCGAGCTCTGAGCTCGGAGACCAGCTGGCTAACGCGGGGTTTGCGGCGGTCGCCATTTCAGTCAACAAGTGGGACTACAACTGCATCGAGACCCTGAACAACTGGATCGCGCTGCTGAGCCAGATGTTCCCTGACAGTGACAAGGCTGCCATCGTGGAGGAGAAGTCCAACGCTATGTATGACATGGTGCAGGAGAGAGTCAAGGATATCCCTGATGAGGAGCGCGCAAACGCATTCTTCCTCTTCCAGTACAGCGACACGACACTGCTGACTTCCGGAAAGCAGTTCTTCGGCCAGTGGTGGGCTGACGCCATCGGCGCAAAGAACGTCGCGACGGAACTTTCGACCGACAACTCGGTGGCTGTAAACATGGAGCAGGTCTACGCATGGAATCCTGACCTCATCTTCATGACCAACTTCAATGCATACTACCCGGACGACCTGTACAACAACACGGTCGAGGGCTATGACTGGAGCGCGGTAAAGGCAGTGCAGGACAAGAGAGTCTTCAAGATGCCTCTCGGCATGTACAGGAGCTACACTCCGGGAGTCGACTGCCCGGTCACGCTGCTGTGGATGGCCAAAACTGCGTATCCTGAAAAGTTCGAGGACGTCGACGTCATCGCCGAGGCGAAGGCATACTATAAAGAAGTCTTTGGCATCGACCTGACAGATGAGCAGGCTCAGTCGATATTCGAGCCTGTACAGAGCGCGGGCGAGGGATTTGCTTATCAGTAGAGCATATGGCAAGCGAAGGGCTGTAGAACTTGCATAAACGAAAGGCTGCGGATTCATCCGCGGCCTTTTTTATATGATATAATCTCATTATCCAAAGGGACCTTTTTGGGAGGGAAACATCATGAAAAGAAATACATTTAGAAGAGTAACAGCTCTGACGCTGACTGTACTGATGGCATTTGGCACGTTCATGCTGACGGGCTGCGGAAAGTCCTACGAACACATCTTCGGCGATGTCGAGTGGATGTCCACATACAAGGAAAAATCTTCTGACCCGGATGTGATGATCAAGGACACATACTATTATTCCGACGACTGGTTCTCGGATGATCCGTCGACTGAGAACAAGGAACTGGCGCTTGCCTCGATGCAGCTGGTCGCCTCGTGCGTGAGCAATCAGGACGACAATGCGGGCGCAGCTTTCCTTAAGAGTGTCGGCTTTGAAGAGGTCGGCTACAGTGACTTTGCAAGTACTGATCCTGAAGATTGCAATTACACCTGGGCAAAGAAGAGCCTCGGCGATACGACTCTTGTGGCTGTAGTCATGCAGAGTGTAAACACCGACTGGCATCTCCGCAACAAGGTCTGGAAGCAGAACTTCACGGTGAACGGACCGAATGGAGAGACTTCCGGAGAGCACTATGCTTATGCCACTGCTGTAAACAAGGTCGTGGATGACATTGCGGCGCTTGCCGGAGACGGCAATACTACTTACTGGCTCGCCGGACAGAGCAGGGGAGGCGCGCTGACAAACGTGCTCGCTGTGAGGCTTGCGGAGAAGGTGGACGGAGCGAAGATATTTGCGTACACATTCGAGGCTCCTGCGACAGTCGACTCTGACGCGGCCGGAAGTTACAAGAACATACATAACTACATCTGCAGCGATGACATCGTCACGCACATGCCGATGTGGGGAATGACCCGATACGGCGTGACGCATGACCTCAAGAAGGATACTGACGACGGGCTCGCCGACGTGCTTTCGGCGCTGGGAAGCCCTGCGGCTGACATGAGGGCAAGGATAGTCACAGATGACGTGGTGGCCAGACTTGCGGAGAACCTTGACGCGAGAGTTCCTTCGCGCGCGGAGTTCTCTGCCGAAAGAACGGACAGCTGGACTGACGGTGACGGTTCGCACGAAGTGACGTACAGCTATCAGGATGCGCTGGTAAAACTGATGGATCTTGTGTTCAGAGAGAACTATGAAAATTCGTCGCTCCTGGAGGGGATGGCTTCAAAGAGGGGTGATCTTGAGGGCGCCATCAGCGACCTGACCAATGGAGTGAAGGCTGAGAACAGCGGCGGCGATCCAAGCGCGGATTACTGGGCGGCTACAAAGGGCATGTATGCAGTCCTGGAAGAGGTGAACGGCGGAGAGCTGCCGGTCTCGCAGGAAGATCTGTACAAGGTGATAAGGTTTGCGGCTCCTGTGCTGATCACTATTCCTGAGGGAGGCGGAGACGCTGACACCGAACTTCTGACTGACGTGATCGGTTACAGCAGAGAGCTGATCTACTCGCACCAGTTCGATACGATCATAGCGAGGCTCAAGATACTGGCGCCGACACCGGATAAGTAGAGCTGTTTACTTTTTGAAATAAACATATATAATGGGTTTAGAGATGAGCTACCGATAAACGGTTAGCCCACGAATAAGTTAGAAACTAACCGCTTCGAATTAGGGCTCGGGCGGTTATTTCTTTCTACCTTCTATGGTAGCTCATAGATATTATGCCACAAAAGAACACTTGTTCCTAATTGTTTTTTCTGATATAATACCGCTATGCCGCAATTCAAAGTTAAAAGTGAATATTCTCCGACGGGCGATCAGCCGCAGGCAATAAGGGAGATCGCTGACGGTATACTTGCGGGCAGGCAGGCGCAGACACTTATGGGCGTCACGGGCTCCGGCAAGACGTTTACGATGGCCAAAATCATAGAGGCCGTGCAGAAGCCGACGCTGGTCATCTCGCACAACAAGACGCTCGCGGCCCAGCTGCACGGAGAGTTCAAGGAGTTCTTCCCGGACAACGCGGTGGAGTACTTCGTCTCTTACTATGATTACTATCAGCCGGAGGCTTACGTGCCGTCGACTGACTTATATATTGAAAAGGACGCGGACATCAACGACGAGATCGACAAGCTGAGACACTCGGCGACGGCTGCGCAGCTGGAGAGGCGTGACGTCATCATAGTCGCTTCGGTCTCGTGCATATACGGACTCGGCAGTCCTTCGTCCTACAGGAACCAGCTGATCAGTCTGAGGCCGGGAATGGACATGGACCGCATGCAGCTTTTCAGGAAGCTCGTCGACATCCAGTACACAAGGAACGACATGGATTTCGCGAGGGGTTCTTTCCGTGCGCGCGGCGATATAGTGGACATCTATCCGGCCGGCGGCGAGAGCGCTGTCAGGGTGGAGTTCTTCGGAGACGAGATAGAGAGCATACATGAGATCGATCCGCTGACGGGCGAGATCACGGGTACGCGCTCGCATATCTCGATATTCCCGGCGAGCCACTACATCACGAGCCGTGAGGACATGCAGCTGGCGGTCGCTTCCATAAGGGAGGAGCTCCGTGAGAGGCTCGACTGGTTCCGGTCCAACGGCAAGCTGCTGGAGGCTGAGAGGCTTGAGCAGCGCACCAACTATGACATCGAGATGATGATGGAGGTGGGCACCTGCAAGGGCATCGAGAACTACTCGAGACACATCAACTTCCTGAAACCGGGTGAGAGGCCATATACGCTGCTCGACTACTTCCCGGACGGAGATTTCCTTACGATAATCGATGAGTCGCATGCGATGCTGCCGCAGCTTAGGGCCATGTACAACGGCGACCGGGCGAGGAAGGAATCGCTGGTCGAGTACGGATTCAGACTGCCTTCGGCCTTCGACAACAGGCCGCTCAAGTTCGATGAGTTCAATGAGCTGACGGGACAGACCGTGTACGTGTCAGCGACACCTGCAGCATACGAGCTGGAGAGGTCCGGAGGAGTTACGGCAGAGCAGCTGATAAGACCGACCGGATTGCTCGACCCTGAGATAGAAGTCAGGCCGACAGAGGGCCAGATAGACGACCTGATGGGCGAGATATTCAAGACGGCCGGGAAGGGCGAGCGCGTGCTGGTCACGACGCTGACCAAGCGGATGGCGGAGGACCTTTCCAAGTTTTTGCAGGAACAGGGCATCAAGGTCAGGTATCTGCATTCCGAGATAGACAACTTCGAGAGGCTCGAGATAATCCGCGACCTCAGAATGGGCAAGTTCGACGTGCTGGTAGGCATCAACCTGCTGCGCGAGGGACTCGACCTGCCGGAGGTATCGCTGATCGCGATACTCGACGCGGACAAGGAGGGCTTCCTCAGAACGGAGACTTCGCTCATACAGACTGTCGGACGCGCCGCGCGTAACGAGCACGGACGTGTTATAATGTACGCCGACTACATAAGCAAGGCGATGCGGGTCTGCATAGATGAGACCGCGCGGCGCCGCAAGGCACAGGATGAATACAACAAGGCGCACGGCATAGTCCCTAAGACCATAGTCAAGCCTGTGCGTGAGATCGCGAGGGCGACGGGCGAGTACCGCGGAGAGAGAGACCTGAAGGACTCGAAGTCGATGACGGCCGCCGAACTGCGCGACACCATAAGAGATATAGAAAAGAGCATGAAAGAGGCGGCCAAGCAGCTTGACTTTGAGCGCGCGGCCGAGCTCAGAGACGTATTGTTCGAACTCAGAACGGACAGCAGATGGAAAAGAATATAGTCATAAAGGGTGCCCGCGAGCACAATCTCAAGAACATAGATGTCACGCTGCCGCGTGACAAGATGATAGTCCTTACCGGTCTTTCGGGGTCCGGCAAGTCTTCGCTTGCCTTCGACACCATTTACGCCGAGGGCCAGAAGAAGTATGTGGAGTCGCTGTCATCGTACGCGAGGCAGTTCCTGGGTCTGATGAAGAAGCCTGACGTACAGTCCATAGAAGGACTGTCGCCGGCTATCAGCATCGACCAGAAGACTACCAATAAGAACCCTAGATCGACCGTAGGTACCGTTACGGAGATATACGATTACCTGAGGCTGCTCTATGCGAGGATCGGTATCCCGCACTGCCCTGTATGCGGACGCGAGATAGCGAGCCAGAACATAGACAGCATCATCGAGAATATACAGACGCATGAAGAGGGCACAAGGATGACGGTCTTTGCCCCGGTTATAAAGGGGCGCAAGGGCGAGCACAAGGCGGTCCTTGACCGCCTGCGCCGCGACGGTTATATCCGCGTGCGCGTCGACGGTGCCATGTCGCGCCTCGACGATGGCGACATCGTGCTCGCCAAAAACAACAAGCACAACATCGACATAGTCATTGACCGCATAGTCCTCAGATCAGACAACAGAAGCCGTATCGCCGAGGCCTTAGAGCTGGCGATCAAAGAAGGCGACGGAGTCTGCAGCGTTCTTTTCGAACCTGCGAAGAAGGCGCAGCAGCCGGCGGACACAGCAGAGGCAGACGGCAAGATCATAAAGGAAGAAGAGGCTCATGAAGCCGTATACTCCACCAAATTCTCATGTCCTGAACACGGAGTAGGCATCGAAGAGATGGAACCGCGCATGTTCTCGTTCAACGCGCCTTACGGCGCCTGCGACAACTGCAGCGGCCTGGGCTTCACACTGCGCATAACAGATGAGGCTGTCATCACTGATGAAAACAAGAGCCTGCTAAACGGAGCGCTGGGCAACGTGTTCTCGTCGCTCGACGCCATGGGATGGTACCGCCACATGCTTAACCGCCTGGCGATTGACCACGGCACCGACCTGTCGATCCCGTACAAGGATCAGCCGGAGAAGTTCAGGGACGAACTCCTGCACGGCACCGGCACACGCAAGATCCAGTACACCTACAAGAGCAGGGCCGGCCGCGTCTCATACATGAACCACACATTCGAGGGCGTCATCCCTAACCTGGAGAGAAGATGGGGCGAGACCAACTCGGATTACATAAAGGAAAAGATCAGCGAGCTGATGACCGAGGACACATGCCCGGTCTGCAAGGGCCGCAAGCTGAAAGACACGGTGCTCGCCGTCACGGTTGGCGGACTCAACATAATGGAGATCTGCGACCTTTCGGTCATGCAGGCAATGGACTTCTTTGAGAAACTCGATTCCGAACTCACGGACAGAGAAAAGAAGATCAGCGCCATGATCACTAAGGAGATAAAGGCCAGGCTCAAATTCCTTAAGGATGTCGGACTTGGATATCTTACACTGAGCCGTACGTCGGCGACACTGTCCGGAGGAGAGTCACAGAGGATACGCCTCGCGACGCAGATCGGCTCCGGTCTCGTAGGAGTCCTTTACATACTCGACGAGCCGTCCATCGGCCTTCATCAGGCCGACAACAGCAAGCTGCTGGCGTCGCTCCGCGACCTTACTGACATGGGCAATACGCTCATCATAGTCGAGCACGACGAGGAAACCATGTACGAGGCTGACCACATCGTGGATATCGGCCCGGGAGCGGGGGTTAACGGCGGAAAACTGGTCGCACAGGGCACGGTAGATGACATCAAGAACTGCCCTGAATCGGTAACCGGCCAATACCTCTCAGGCAAGCGCCACATCCCGGTGCCTATGGTGCGCAGGGACGGCACGGGCAAATACCTCGAGATCCTCGGCGCGGCCGAGAACAACCTCAAGGACATAGACGTGAAGATCCCGGCGGGCAAGCTGGTGCTCATCACGGGCGTGTCGGGCTCGGGCAAGTCGAGCCTTGTGAACGAGATACTCTACAAGGGAGTCTCGCGCGTAACCAACCGCACGCAGGAGAAGCCGGGCAAGTTCCGCCAGATAAAAGGCATAGAAAACTTCGACAAGGTCATCAACATCGACCAGTCGCCTATAGGCAAGACGCCTCGCTCGAATCCGGCGACATACACGGGAATGTTCACGTACATCCGCAATCTCTTTGCGGAGATGCCGGAGTCCAAGGTCAGGGGCTACAAGCCGGGCCGCTTCAGCTTCAACGTCAAAGGCGGACGCTGCGAGCACTGCAGCGGCGACGGAATAATCAAGGTGGAGATGAACTTCCTGCCTGACGTCTTTGTGCCGTGCGAGGTCTGCGGCGGAGCGCGCTACAACCATGAGACCCTCGAGGTCAAATACAAAGGCAAGAATATTTCAGAGGTCCTCAACATGACGGTCGCCGAGGCGATACCGTTCTTTGAGAACCAGCAGAGCATACTGAGATACCTGAAGACACTCGACGAGGTAGGCCTCGGATACATCAGCCTTGGCCAGCCGTCGACACAGCTCTCCGGAGGCGAGGCACAGAGGATAAAACTCGCGACAGAACTCTCCAAGAGAAGCACGGGCAAGACGCTCTACATCCTTGACGAACCTACGACGGGCCTGCATTTCGCGGACGTGGAGAAGCTGCTCTACGTTCTCAACAGGCTGGTCGACGAGGGCAATACCATCGTCGTCATAGAGCACAACCTCGATGTTATAAAGCAGGCCGATCACATAATCGACCTCGGACCTGAGGGCGGAGACAAGGGCGGCCGGATCGTATGCGAAGGCACGCCGGAAGAAGTCGCGAAGGTGGCCGAGTCAAAGACCGGACAGTATCTGAAGCGCATGCTGTAGACAAACAGACAAAAATAAACACATAAAAAACACGCTTGCTTCATTTTTTAAAGTATATTTAAGGCAGGCGTGTTTTAGTATTATCAGGAAAAACTAAAACAGTGGAGGCTGAGGATGCGCATACTACTTGCAGAAGACGAGATCGCGCTGGCAAAGGCGCTAGTCAAAATATTTGAGGCGAACAAGTACTCGATCGACGCGGTCCATGACGGGCAGGATGCCCTGGACTACCTCGAGGCGGGCAATTATGACGTGGCTGTGTTGGATATAATGATGCCTAAAGTCGATGGCATCACGGTGCTGAAGAAGCTGCGCGCAAGCGGAAGCGACATGCCTGTCCTCATGCTCACGGCAAAGTCCGAAATAGATGACAAGGTGCTTGGACTCGACAGCGGCGCCAACTATTATCTCACCAAGCCGTTCGACGCCAAGGAGCTGCTTGCGGCGGTCAGAGCCATAACACGCTCCGGCAACGAGGTCGACACAAAGCTCAGCTGCGGCAACCTCACACTCAACAGGGGCAGCTTTGAAATGGCGACCCCGTCCGGCTCAGTCAAGCTTGCCAACAAGGAGTTCCAGATGATGGAGCTGCTGATGGCGAAGCCGGGCAACATCATATCCGTCGATACATTTATGGACCATATCTGGGGCTATGATACGGACACCGAAAGCAACGTCGTGTGGGTCTACATCTCATATCTCAGAAAGAAACTTACCGCGCTCGGTGCTGACATAAAGATAAAGGCAACGCGTAACGCGGGATATTCGATAGAAACCGATGAATGACAGATGACCCACTTGGGGCGGGATAAAGATCATGATAAGCAAACTAAAAAGAAGATTCATAATACTCGCGATGGCGGCGCTGGCCATATTGCTGGCGGTCATCGTCGCGGGCATGAACATCATCAATTATGAAAAAGTCGTCAGCGATGCGGACAAGAGGATCGAAGTGATAGAGGAAAACTACGACAGATTCCTCAATGTACCGGGAGGTTCCTTCATGCCTCAGGGAGACGTGATCGAACAGGACGACATGGATGACGATGAGGACTTCGACCCTGATGACATGTTCGACAGGGAAGACGAACCGTTCTTCGGTAGAGGCGGGGAAAAGGGACCGTTCATGACCCGTGATGAAGCCGAGGAGTCCAGATTCTTTGTTGCGACAGCGGGCCAGGATGGCGAGATACAGCAGGTCAACGTTGACAGGATCTCCTCAGTTGATGAGGCCGAGGCCAGATCCTACGCGAAAGAGGCGCTTTCCTCCGGAAAGGACGAGGGCTTTGTCGGCGAGTTCAGGTATTCGGTCGAAAACGACGGACCGGGCATGCGCATAACCTTCCTCGACTGCGGAAGGGTGCTTGAATCTTTCAGGGATTTCCTGAGATACAGCATACTGATGTCGCTTGCGGGACTGGCGGTCATGTTTGGAGTCATCACATTCTTTGCCGGCCGCATCGTAAGGCCGGTGGCCGAGAGCTATGAAAAGCAGAAACGCTTCATCACCGACGCGGGCCATGAGATCAAGACCCCGCTCGCCATCATCAAGGCCAACATCGACCTGATGGACATGGAGCTGGACAAAAAGAGAGTAGACAAGGCTGAGCTCAAGGAGAACCTTGGCGACATCAACAGCCAGGTCGACAGACTCACGGATCTTACCAACGATCTCGTTTATCTCTCGCGCATGGAAGAGGGGGACAGCCTCGTCATGACAGAGGTGCCGCTCTCCGACATAGTCAGTGAAACGGCGGCTTCATTCGGACCGCTCGCGGAAGAGCAGGGCAAAACGATAGAGGCGAAGATCGAGTCGATGATATCCGTACAGGGCAGCACCAAGGAGCTTGAGAAGCTTCTTTCGATAGTCCTGGAGAACGCGGTCAAATATTCATCGGATCCGAAGATAGGTGTGTCACTCAAGAAGGAAGGTAAGAACGCCGTGCTTGAGGTCCGCAATCAGACGGATGGCGAACTCACCAACGAAATGCTCTCGCATGTCTTCGAGAGATTCTACCGCACGGACAGCTCCCGCAATTCAGTGACCGGCGGTCACGGCATAGGACTTTCGATGGCAAGCGCCATAGTCAAGGCTCACGGCGGAAAGATCTCCGCCCACACATCAACAGGCCACGACTTTATCGTGACAGCGACACTGCCGCTGTAGGATCCGGCCCGGGTCCAAAAGCCGAACCTAAGCAAAAGCCAAAATAAAACCGCAAAGCAAAGATCTCTGCCTCGCAGAGGTCTTTTCAATTACAGAAAAAGCTTCCTATCTTGCTCAGATGACGCATCTACGCCACTTGAAAAAGTTTTTACTTATTTTAAGTCTGATTTAAGTTTCGCCAGGTACCCTATGCACTGTAAAGGAGAAAAAGACATGGGATATCAGGCGGTTTTTAAAAGATACGAAATCAAATATGTTGTAACGGCAGAGCAGAAGGAGCGCATATTGAAGGCTATGGAGCCTTACATGGAGCTCGACCGTTTCGGGAAATCCACGGTCAGGAACCTGTACTTCGACACGGATGACTTTGTGCTTGCCAGACATTCCATCGCCAAGCCTGACTACAAAGAAAAGCTCCGCGTCAGAAGCTACTCGAAAGCGGACGCAGACAGCACAGTCTTTGTAGAGCTGAAGCGCAAGTTCGACGGCATCGTATATAAAAGAAGGATAGGACTTCCTGAGACAGACGCCATGAGATGGATGTCGGGTGTAAAAGACGGAGACATAATTGCGGAGCTTGAAAAGGAATCTCCGCAGGTCGCAGCCGAGATCGAATACTTCGCAGGCATGTACAACGGACTCAGACCGGTCATTTACCTTTCGTATGACCGTGAGGCATACCGCATGAAAAAGGATCCATCGGCCAGCTCCGACTTTAGAGTCACCTTCGACAGCAATATCTGCTGCAGGGAAAGCGAACTGACGCTCACATCGGATGCGTACGGAACATCCCTCCTCGAAGACGGAATGTATCTTATGGAACTCAAGTGCCCGGGAGCGATCCCGCTCTGGATGACGAAGATCCTCTCCGAAGAGCGTATATACAAAACATCATTTTCAAAATACGGCACCGCATATTGCAGCTTCATGGAAAAGACGCCCTGCGAACGTTCGCACGAAATAGCGGCAGCAGGCTACAGAAGCTGGGCAGCAGCCATTGCAAATCAGAAAGACAAAAGCAAAGCCGGAAGATCCGGACACAGAAGGCCTGTGTTTGCCGGCAAAGCATCAGCATAGTAAACATAAGCTTTTCTTCATAAACAAACCTCATTACTTAGCAGAAGCCTCCGCCATGTGCGGAGGTTTTGCTTTGTTGGATTGGTGCATGTTCCTTTGAAAACGGGAATGAGGCACCAATTTTTTGGTACACACATCCACAAATCTGCCGAATGTGTACCAACGCAACGCCGATTCGGAATAGGGCCAGCCCTCTGAATAACAGAATATTTGCAATTAAGAATATTTATTCACGGTTATAACCGGCTTTCGTCAAGATTTATCAGGAACTGTACGCAAATAGAGGTTATGCAGTAGACGAATTTCAGTATGACGGTTCTGCGATTGGTACACAAAGAGCTGTTTTCCGGGTAGAGGCACCAATTTTTTGGTACACCTTTTGCGATTTGACGACTCTAAGCACCAATGGAAGGAGAGATAAAAAATACAATCGCAAAAAATTCAGAAGCTTTTAGTTTCGTTTAAGTTTGAACCTCTATTATGCGGGTGAAAAGAGAAGAAACATCTGCGGTTGGCGGTAGATATCAATGACAGTTTGCCGGGCCAGGCTGCGGAATGAAGGATATGCAGGAGGTAATTATATGTTTGAAGAACTGATAACAAGTATTTACGAAAGCCAGACGGCTGTTTCGATAAGTTTTGCGGATTTCGCGGCATCGTTCGCGGTATCCATCGCGTTGGGTCTGCTGATTTCGGCAGCCTACATGCACAACACACGTTATACCAAAAGCTTTGTGGCGACGCTCGCCATGCTGCCGGCCATCATATGTGTGATCATCATGATGGTAAACGGAAGCGTAGGAACAGGAGTCGCTGTGGCAGGAGCGTTCAGCCTTGTAAGGTTCCGCTCAGTGCCGGGCACGGCCAAGGAGATCTGCGCGATATTCCTGGCGATGGGTACCGGCCTTATCACAGGAATGGGATACCTTGGGCTTGCAGCTGTGTTCTCGGCGGTGCTCTCGCTGGCGATCATCATATTTAATCATCTTGACCTTGGGTCGAAGAAGAATGCCGGCAGATATAAGAGCATAAGGATCATGATCCCTGAGGATCTCGACTACACAGGAGTGTTTGATGATCTCTTCGCGGAGTACACAAACTCGTGCGAGCTGGTAAACGTCAGGACTACAAACATGGGAAGCATGTTCAGGCTCACATACGATGTGACGCTGAAGGACCCTGACAGGGAAAAGGAACTCATAGATAAACTGCGCTGCCGTAACGGCAACCTCGAGATCAACGTTTCGAGGCAGGGCTCGGCGGCAACGGAACTGTAAACAGGATCGAAGATAAACCTCGGGAGGAGGATGCAGATATGAACAAGGAATACAAAAAAGAAACATATAAGGACGCCGGGGTGGAGAAGAGCTTCACCACAAAGGCTCTGATATCCGTACTGGCACTGCTGCTGGCATTCGCGCTGACGCTTTCATCATGCGGGAGCGCGGCGGATAACGGGAGCTCTGCCGTGACGACAACGGCAGCTTCTTTGGACAATGCGGTCAGCAAATCCGAAATGTTCACAGAAAGGGATCTTTCGGACGACTATGATGAGAGCGAAGCGGAGACTATCACTCTCAGCGGTAACTCGGCAAAGACATCGGCCGCATCAGGAGTAAGCATTGATGGAAGCACGATTACTATAAGTGCAGAAGGCGTGTACGTCGTGAGCGGCAGCTTGAGCGACGGACAGATAATAGTTGACGCGAATGACGCGGCAAAAGTGCAGATCGTGCTCAAAGACGCGTCGGTAACAAGCTCGGATTCTGCTGCGCTGTATGTCAAGTCGGCAGACAAGGTCTTCGTGACAACTGCTGCAGGAACTGAAAACACTCTGGCTAACGGCGGAAGCTTCACGGCTGACGGCGACACCAATGTAGACGGAGCGGTATACGCGAAGGACGATATTACATTCAACGGAAGCGGAAGTCTGACCATCAGCTCGCCGGCAGGCCACGGGGTAGTAGGCAACGACGATGTCAAGTTCGGCGGCGGCACATATGTGATCACTGCGTCGGGACACGGCGTAAAAGCAAATGACAGCGCGCGCTTTGCAGAGTCTGACGTGACCATCACAGCCGGAAGCGATAAGGACGGCGTACATGTGGCGGATTCGGATGTCGAGGATGCGGCGCAGTCTGAAAGCTTTTTCTACATGGCTGACGGCAGCCTGACGATAAACGCGCAGGATGACGGTATTCACGCTGACGCGAAGGTCATCATCGAAGGCGGAAGCATCATTATCAACGAGTCATACGAAGGTATCGAAGGACTCGCGATTAGCATTAGCGGCGGCAGCACGACTGTCGTGGCGACTGACGACGGACTGAATGCTGCAGGCGGCAATTCCACAAGCGGCAACGGTGCCTTTGGAGGCGATGACTGGAACGGCGGCGGAATGATGAATGACGGCGGTACTGATGGAAGCATAGTGATCAGCGGCGGCAATGTAAGCATTACAGCCGGTGGCGACGGTGTCGACTCGAATGGATCTGTTGAGATCACAGGCGGATACACGGTAGTGCAGGGACCGTCGAGCGGAGACACATCTGTACTCGACTACAATGGCACGGCGACAATAAGCGGCGGCACGTTCATAGGGACGGGCGGAGCCGGAATGGCGGAGAACTTCTCAAGCGCATCTCAGGGACTCATCGCTGTAAGCACCGGCAATCAGTCGGCGGGAAGCAGCGTTACCCTCAAGGACGCTGCCGGCAATGTGATTGCGGAGGCCACGCCTGCGCTGGACTACGCGGTCGTATACATAAGCACAGAAGATATGGCCCAGGGCGAAACATACACCCTGACAGCAGGAACATACAGTGAGAACATCACTCTTTCAGATATCATGTACAGCACTCTCAGCGGCGGCATGGGAGGCAGTTTCGGCGGAGGTGGTCCCCGAGGGGGAATGAACGAAGGCGGAATGCATGACGGCGGCAAAGACGGCATGAACGGCGACATGTTCCAGGGCGGTCCGGGACAGGGACCGGGAACTGACGGTGTTACCGGCGCGACTCAGCTGAAAGGTGACGAAGCCGCCTGATGAAAGGAGACGGACATGAGAAACAGGTTCATAGCACTGATACCGGCCTACGAGCCGGATGTGAAGATACTGGGGCTCACAGACGAGCTCAGAGAAAAAGGGTTTGACATAGTAGTCGTGGATGACGGAAGCGGTCCGGAATATGAGCAGATATTCGGGGAGCTGGCGGAAGGAGCTACGGTGCTGACCCATGCCGCCAACCGCGGCAAGGGCGCCGCTCTCAGGACCGGTCTTGAATACATCAACAAATATATGGCTTACAGTGAGACCGTTCTGACTGTGAGCGGCGCGGTCAGCGTCTCCGGCAGGGACGCGGTCATAGTCACCGTCGACGCTGACGGTCAGCACCTACCGGACGACGTCCTGAGGGTCGCTGAGATCGCCGCGTCAAGGCCCGATGCTCTGGTCCTGGGCAGCAGAGATCTTGATGAAGACGTGCCCGCGCGAAGCAGGTTAGGCAATACCGTAACGAGACACGTATACAGTGCTGTCACGGGCGTACACGTACACGACACGCAGACGGGACTCAGGGCATTCCACCGCAGCATGATCCCAAGGCTTCTTGAGATAGAAGGAGACCGCTATGAGTACGAGATCAACATGCTGATGCTGCTCGCCGCGGACGGAGTACCTATAATCGAGGAACGTATAGAAACGGTCTATGAAGACAACAACAGCTGCTCGCACTTTCGTACACTGCGCGATTCACTGAGGGTCTACAAAGAGATACTGAAATTCTCCGCATCATCGCTTGCGAGCTTCGCGATCGACTACTGCATGTACGCGCTGCTTCTGGCAGTTACCGGCGCAGCAGGTATAGCAGGCGGGCTGGTCATCTCCAACATAGGAGCCAGGCTCGTGAGCGGAACAGCCAACTACATGATGAACAAGAAGCTGGTATTCAAAAGCAGGACCGGCTACGCTAAGTCGGCTGCGCAGTACATATTGCTTGCGGCGTTCGTTCTGGCCGGCAACACGGTGATGCTCAGCACTCTGGCGGGAACTCTTGGAATGAACAGACTCATCGCCAAGCTGGTCACCGAGGCGGCATTCTTCGTTATCAGCTGGACTGTCCAGAGATACGTCATCTTCCACGCGGAAGAGGAACGCGAAGAAACATACGGCAGCATGAAGATAAGGAGGGGCTATCATGATACGGAGGCATAAAAAAATTGCAGCGTACTTTCTGGCCCTGACCGTGTTCACGTCTTACGTGATGCTGGATACCTTCGTTATCACAAGGGTATACGGCGTCGAGGATGCAAGCGACGCGGATCAAACAGAGATAGTTGCGGAGGATGCAGCCGGCACTGCCAATGAGGAGACCGGTGAGCCTGTGATAACCTCTGACAGCTACAACGACGGCAATATAAACATCAGGATGAGCGAATATACGGTGAACGACACCGCGGTATACCTTGCCGAGGTCAGCCTCGACTCACCGGAATACCTTAAGACAGCCTTTGCACAGGAAGCCTATGGGAGGAATGTGACGGAGACGACATCAGACATAGCAGACAGCGTCAACGCCATCCTTGCCATAAACGGCGACTTTTATGGTACGCAAGAGAAGGGATATGTCATCAGAAACGGAGTTCTCTACAGAAACGAGGGATCCAATGACCGTGAGGACTTGGTGATCTACGGGGACGGAAGCTTTGGGATCATCAGCGAAGGCGAGGTGAGCGCAGAGCAGCTCCTGGAAAACGGAGCAGTGCAGACGCTGTCGTTCGGGCCGGCTCTTGTCGAGGAAGGCGAGATCTCGGTAGGTCTGAATGAAGAGGTAGGTCGTGCGATGGCAAGTAACCCTCGCACCGCGATAGGGATCAAAGCGGATGGAACGTACCTGCTGACAGTCTCTGACGGACGCACAGATGAGAGCGAAGGGCTTTCGCTGTACGAGCTCGCGGAATTCATGCAGTCGATGGGAGCGGTCACGGCATACAATCTTGACGGAGGAGGATCATCTACGATGGTCTTCAACGGAACGGTAGTCAACGATCCGACAGGCGGCCGTGCAGGTCATGGTTCGGGAAGCGAAAGGAGCGTGAGTGACATTGTATACATCGGATACTGAATACAAAGATGAAAAAAGAATGATGTCCACAGATTTGCTCAAAAGCGGGACTGCATACCTGATCGCTTCGATACTTGTCGCAGCGGCGGGCTGGATGTATGAGCTGTTCAGCCACGGAGTATACTCGAATTACATGATATACGCTTTCATGGTGCCGCTCGCCTGCGGCGCGTTGCCGGATATCCTTGCAGCAACGCGCGGCTGCCGCAGCAAAAAAAGAAGCGGCAGCTCCCGGACGGCGCATGCCACTCGTGATGCCGCGTCATACGCCGCACCGGCTCTCAGGCTCGCGGCTGTCGTGACTCTCACGGCAGGCAGCTTTATAAAAGGCATTCTGGATATTTATGGAACCACCAACAGGCTCGTTGTGGTCTACCCAATCATCGGACTGGCGCTCGCCATAGCGGCTCTCATCGCATTTATATGGCAGAACAGAACCGTTAACGAAGAGCCCTCAGCATCAGCGCTGAGATGACGCCGACCAGGATGCCGGCGGCGATCCCGCTGAACATCAGAACAGGGAAATAGAAGAATATCCGCAAGTCCTCTATAAGGGCAGCCGCTACCAGCAGCTGTCCCAAATTGTGGAGGACACCCGCGGCCATGCTTACACCGGTCACTGAAAAGAGGCCGGTTTTTTTGAGTCCTGTCATTCCAGCCAGGCTCAGCACCGCTCCGGCCAGCGAATACAGCATGCCGAAGAGGCCGTTGAACAAAAGCCCCGCAAGCACCACCCTGATGACGCTGACAGCAGCCGCGTCCTTGGCCCCGAACTTATACAGAGCCACGACTGTGACGACGTTAGCTATGCCAAGTTTGATGCCGGGTATGCCCGGGTTATATGGTATAATTGCTTCGACATACGAAAAGATGAGAGCAAGCGCGGCCATGAGGCCTACTCTCGCTATGAAGGACGCGCTGAGACGCCCGGATGAAGACTTACGAGGTGACTGAGTCATAGCCGCCTCCCTTCGATTCTATCCGGACCACCAGCCTGTTTGGCAGGCATACTATGGTCTCGCCCGTCATTGAGATGGTGCCGTGCTTCACGCAGACCTGATTCTTGCAGGATGCCTCGGTGACCGACACCTTGCCGCCGCTGATCGTTACAACATTGTAGTAGTCGTACTGCTCGGAAGCCGGTTTATCCGGATCAGGAGCCGGCGCATCGACTTTGCCCTGCTTTGGAGCAGGGACAATGACGACACGGTCTTCAGCCAGCGGGTAAGTGGCATAAAGACTGCCGCCCGACTCTATGATGACCTTAGCTCCGTCGCCCGCGTCCATGCGTGACATGGAGAGAGCAGCCGAAGCGGCCAGTCCTATGGCGACCAGCACTATGAAAAGTATTATGTCTGCTTTACGGATGTACTGTTTCAGCATTCTACCTACTAGTGAAGAGGAGTTTTTTCATTTAGTATGTATTTCGCAAAGAAAAACCCTCAAAAAACATACTCGTAACGATTGATAAGTGATTATCGTCCCGCAAAAGGCCATAAAGAGCAGCAAAATCGGTCAAATAACGCAATAAATCGCAGAAACTATGAGCAGAAAACCCATAATTGATGATATTGCCATCAAAAAGTATGCATTTTTCGAGAAAAAATTTTCAAAAAACATACTTTTTGGAAAAAGTCCTTTTTCTAAAGCGCAATGCCGCAAGATAAAGGCCCTTTCTGCAGTGCTCTTTTCTTTGTTGATTATTATAACACAAACAGCATGCTCCAATATGGGCGGTTCCGGCTCTGAACCTGTCATGAAAGACGGCTATTACCTCGACACCATTTGCAGTGTAACGGTCTACCGCATGAACGGCGAAGACGGGACGGTGAAGGACGCTGCGGACATGAGCGAAGAAGCGGAAGCCGCGATCGACGAATCATTTGAGCTCTGCAAGGATCTTGAATCTAAGCTCAGCAGGACCAGAGAGGACTCGGATATCGGCCGCATCAACTCCGCGAAGGGCAAGTGGACAGAAGTGAGCGCCGAGACCGTAGAGCTTATACAAAAGGGCATGGAGTACTCGCACATATCGGACGGCGACTTTGACATAACGGTCGGCGGCATCACAAAGCAGTGGGACTTCCACGCTGCGGAGGGCGAGGCGAAACTCCCCGATGAAGAGGCTCTTGCCGAAGCCGTAAAACATATCAACTACAGAAACATTGCGATCGAGGGCAACAGGGTGAAACTGACAGACCCTGAGACAGAACTCGATCTCGGTGGGATAGCCAAGGGATACATAGGCGACCGTATGACGGAGCTCCTCGAGAGCAAGGGAGTCGTCTCGGCGGTCATCAACCTGGGCGGAAACGTCATATGCATAGGCGGCAAGACCGATGAGGACGACTTCGTGATAGGAGTCGAGGCGCCGTTCAGCGACCGCAGCGAGATAATAGGAAAGGTCAGTGCACGCGACAAGACACTCGTCACATCGGGCATCTACGAACGCAGGATAGAGGTGGACGGAAAGACCTATCATCATATCCTGGATACGAAGACGGGCTGGCCGGTGGAGACGGATCTTGACGCGGTGACGCTCATCGCTGATAAAGGACATTCGGCAGACATAGATGCGCTCAGCACCACATGTCTGATCAAAGGCTCGGCGGAGGGCATGGAACTCATAGAGAATACGGATGGCATAGAAGGCATATTCGTTCTTTCGAATGGAGACGTACGGACGACTGACGGGGCTGCCTTCGAAGCTGCAAAATAGATACGGAACAGCTGACATATACATAACGGCTGACAAACACAGCAAAGGATAAGCAAAATGGTAAAAGTACTTGTAACGAATGATGACGGAATAGACGTACACGGTCTCACGATACTTGTGGAAGCTCTGGCGCAGCATGCCGACGTTTACGTCGTGGCGCCTAAGGAGCAGCAGAGCGGCAAGAGCCATAGCATCACTTTCATGCGCGAGGTGACTCCGGAAGAGCGTGATGTGAAGGGCGCTGTCGCTGCGTGGGTGCTTGACGGCACTCCGGCCGACTGCGTCATGTGGGCGATAGATTATCTGAGAGATGAACTGGGGATCACTCCGGATTATGTCATCAGCGGCATCAATCTGGGATACAACTCAGGCCTCGCGGCCTACTATTCGGGTACCATCGCAGGAGCCAGAGAGGGAGCCATCAACAACATAAGATCGATCGCTCTTTCGGCAGGCAGCCACAAGGCAAGTCACTTCGATTACATGCTGGGCATGCTTCCGCAGCTGATGGAGATGTCGGACAGGATCAGCCCAAGGACCATACTGAATGTGAACGCTCCCGATCTTCCGTCGTGGGACATAAAGGGTGTGCGTATTTGCGAGGCCGCGCCAAGGGGTTACGGAGTCAGATTCGGGTTCCATAAGACAGAGAACGGCAATTACCAGATGACCGGCGGTCCGGACTTTACGGACGACAAGATGCGCTACGATATAGACTGGAACGACGCGGGTTATGTAGCCATAACTCCGCTGCCGACTTCCCTGGCTGACCCGGTGGCGCTGATGCGTCTGAAGGGGCAGACTGCTAAGAATGAATGCCTCACTGTCATCGTAGGCGCTCAGCAGAATATGCTTGGCCGCCTGAAAAAGCCGGATAAATTCGAAGAGAACATCACGAAGCTGGCCCACGCCGTGAGCAGAATGGGAAGGCCTGTGCTCCTGACAGAAGAGGGAGGCCTTGGAGAGATGCTGCCTGAACTTGCGTCATACGCAGGCGAGGCTGAGAAGGTCGAGCACGTCCATCCGGATGCATGGACTTCCCCTGACATGGAGAAGGTCGTTTCGTCTGTCGACGTGGAGAGGGTCCTGATAGCCGGAGCGGCTTCAAACATCGAACTGCTGCAGACGGCGCTCGGCTTCATCGAGAGGGGCTATGAGGTGACAGTTATAGAGGATTGCTGCGCGGCTTCGAAGAAGAAAGACCATGCTGTCGCGATGAAAGATCTGGAGGAAGCGGGCTGCCGTATAAGCACGCTGGAGACAGAGGTGATGCAGCTTGCTGCCTCTTGTTCTAAACAGGTGCTGGACTCCGTGAAAAACATTCTGTTTACTTGACATTGGGTGCCCGATGTTGTACTATTTCCGTGCTATGCGCTGATGTAGCTCAGTAGGTAGAGCACTTCCTTGGTAAGGAAGAGGTTTCGGCAGTTCGAGTCTGCTCATCAGCTCCAGGCAAACCCGCTTAGGGACAGGGACGCTTGTCCCTAATCTTTTCAAGAATAACGTTATTATTTGAAGGAGGAAGTTTTAAATGGCAAAGCAGAAGTATGAGAGGACCAAACCGCACATCAACATCGGCACGATCGGCCACGTTGACCACGGCAAAACGACTCTTACAGCAGCGATCACATCAGTACTTAACAGAAAGTACGGACTCGGCTCTGACGTAGCATTCGATCAGATCGACAAGGCACCTGAAGAGAGAGAAAGAGGAATCACTATCTCGACAGCACACGTAGAGTATGAGACACCGAACAGACACTATGCACACGTA
>JAFWNE010000020.1:0-24876 GCA_017510505.1 Mogibacterium sp.
ATTTCAGGCGTTCTTCATTTGTCCACTTTCTATTCTTTCCACCTTTTGGCCTAGCCATAAAATCACCTCCTTAAGCAAATCCTAGCATAAGAAAAGTAGACATGCTTTTTTAACATGTCTACTTTCATCTTACTAGTTCACCTTTTACGGGCAGGCCGAAATGGCTATTAATTCCAGGGCGACATCTTTATCGATATCGCCTCTTTTTATGTCCCTGTCAACGTTATAGATATCCTTGAGGATCCTCTTAATGCGTGATCTGCTGTATCTGCCGGCTGCAGTGAAGGCTTTCTTGAACCTGTACTCATTGATACCTGTCTTTTTGGCCATTTGTGCGATGCTGTATCCCTGCTCGGAAAGCTCCAGGGAATCGTACATTATCTCAAACTGCTTTGTCAGCAGAGCAAGCACGGCCATGGCCCCGTCTTCGTCCCTTATTATTGCCTCAGCTATATCCAGCGCTTTTCCCCTGTCGCCCGCTACCAGCGCGTCAACAAGATTGAAAACAAATCTGTCGCTGTCACCGATCATGATCTCTTC
This sequence comes from Mogibacterium sp., assembly GCA_017510505.1. Classification (GTDB taxonomy): domain Bacteria; phylum Bacillota; class Clostridia; order Peptostreptococcales; family Anaerovoracaceae; genus Crickella. Next base: position 541 of record JAFWNE010000020.1, read on the forward strand.
TATGAGACCCTCGCTTATATCATCGCCTTCGCATGCTTTTACTATCTTGGAGATATCCGTGTCCAGCTGAGCGAGATCGTAGCCGCTTCCCTTGTTGTAATACCCTGATGCATCCATGATATGCTCCAGGCTGCGGCGTGATATCATCTTTCCCGCATTATGGACACGTTTGGTTATGAATGCCTTGAGATCGGCTTTGTCCAGTCTTGCAAACTCATATGCTCCGCATGTCTTGGCCAGCTTCTTTCCGTAAGCCGAAAGATCGGGATTACGGCTGTCAACGATGAAAATCACCACGGACTGATCCTGGGGAGCTGCTGCGAAAGTGAGAAGATCATCTCCATGGATATCCGGCACTCCCTTATACAGCGGTTGGTAATTCCTTACTATGACCACTCTTTTATCCGAGAACATCGAATAAGCCCTTGCCTCCGCCATTATATCGGCAGCGGTCACATTATCGCCTTCAAGGCGTATGACATCGAGATACCTTGAATCCTCATCCACGTATTCCGTAATGATGCTCTCAGCGGCCCATTCCATAAGGAAGTCCTCTGCTCCGTAAAAGAGCAGAACGTCCCTGAGTATGCCCTTATTCTTGTCGTTAGCGAAATCTCTGTATGCCATGTCAGTATTCTAACATTTTTTTGGTCTCTCATGAATGCTCTTCCGGATGAAAAAGCTCTACATATATGCGGCCATGCCGTATATCCAGCCCTACAGCACCATTGAGATCTGTCCTGCATACTCTGATACCTCGCTTTTCAAGTCTTTCCAGAGTCTGCGCGTGAGGGTGCCCATAGAAATTGTTGCGGCCGGCCTGTATAACTGCAACGGACGGTGATGCCGCATCAAGGAAAGTCTCGCTCGAACTTGTTCTGCTTCCGTGATGTGCTACTTTAAGCACATCGCATTTGAGCGTGTCCGTCCCTTCATAATATTCGACCATTTGGAGCTCGTCTTCTTCAAGTAAATCACCTGTCACCATCACTTTGATACCTTTGTAGTGGATCATATATACAGTGTTATGCTCATTTGAATCATCGGTACTGAACGGTTCATCGGAAACGGTCACAGGCCATATGGGTTCAACGCAGACCTCATCAGCTATGTCTATCCTTGTATCCGGATTGATATATATGATCTGTTCCGTGTCAGCCGTGAGTTTACTCTTATTGTCAGGGCTTTCCCTGTAATCCACAGGAATTCCCAGGACACCTACCGGATATTCCGAGGCAAGCTCGCTTATGCCTTTGTAATGATCGGCATGAAGATGTGTGAGAAGCGCCATGTCAACTTTATATACTCCCTCATGAAGAAGATAAGGCATGAGTATATTCTCTCCCACGTTATATACATCGCTTCCTCCGCCGTCTATCAGGATATCACGCTCCTCCGCCCTGATATGCACGCAGTCCCCCTGTCCTACAGCTACGAACACTATCTCATCGTTAGAAAACCCGTCATAAAGGCAGGCTCCCAGCATTACCACAGGCAAAAACAGCATGGCTGCCGCCTTCAGTACTATGAGAGGTTTATCTCTTATGAGCGTTACTCTCACCCATTCGGATGTCCCGCCAAGCATGATGAGATATGCGGCGATGACCGCAGCTCCTCCCACGCCGGCAGCTTTGATCGAAAAGCCTCCGTTGAAGTTCAGCAGTTTATTAAGTCTGACAACAGAATATGTGATAAGTTCTATGAAGTCTTCAGCTAAATGCGGCATACCGCCAAATACCGTTTCTGTTATAAGCATCATGATACAGAACGGTACCATGACAGAAGCAAGAAGTATTACCGGTACATTGATCAGCATTGAAAGAGGATTGAACCTGTGGAATGAATACGCTGTCAAAGGAAGAGTTCCCATCTGGACGGCCAGCATGACTCCTAAAGCTTCCCCTGAAAAGCGCGAAATGGGTTTAGTAAAGAATGCTATGCCGCACATGGCCATGAAAGACAGCTGGAAACCGGCATTGAACAGCTGATACGGTTCCTTAAGGAGTATCAGAAACGCAGCAAGGCTGACCGATGACAGCAGATCGGCTTGTCTTTCGAAGTGGAGAGACAAAAGACTTATGCTCATGACAATTATCGCTCTTACAGTTGCCGGGCTCCACATCGTCATCTCCCCATACATGATAAGGATCACTATGATAAGCGCAGAGACCGCCTTGTTCCTGCGTCGTCCGGTAAGTATCCGGAGAAGCCCGTACAGAAATCCTATATGCAATCCGCTTACGGCCAGGATATGACCGGTCGAGTTTTCGTTGAATTCTCTGACAGTATCTTCGTCTATCTCTGACTTATCGCCGAATATGATCCCGCGTATGAACGCAGCGGTCTCTCCGTCAAATCTGCTGATGAAATCCTCTCTTGACCTGTAAAGATGTCTTCTTACCCGGACCGGCATCGATCTTCCCTCATCAGTTATCTCAAAGCTGTACGCTTTAAAAGAAACACATACACCTTTGCTCCGCATATAAAGCCTGTAATCAAAACATCCCGGGTCGTCCGCCGGCATTATTTCATTGTATTCTCCAACTGCTTCAATTACCGCTCCGATGATCTCAAATGGTTCTGTGACACCGCATCCCCTGATAGTGACCCTGACCTTTGGCGGTCCGTCTCCTGTCATCCTGATCAGCATTATCAGGTCTTCGTCTTTTATTTCCGCTGTCATCACTCTTCCTCTTATCTCTGAATTTTCTAGCGCTCTGATTGCTGTTCTTTCGTAATATATGGAGCGTATTGAGAACAGGAAAAATCCGCAGATGAAAAGCATTGCGAATATGATCCTTGTGTCTTTCCAAATCTGATCTCTATAAATGTCAGTACTGTTTTCGTCATCGTTTCCGGCAAGCATGATGCTGATCATTACAGATGCAGTAAATCCGGCCGCCTCGACCGGCCTGGATCGGTCTGACATGAAATAACCGGCAGCGGTCCCGGCTATGAATAATACCGTGTATGCCGATAGTTTTCTTCTGATCATGGCAGTAATCCCCCGCCATTCATTCTATTGATAAGTTCTTGCCAAAACTGTACAGTTTTGAGAATGCAAAATATGCTGATACGCAGATCTTTTGCTTCCTGAGATGTTTATACAGAAATTAAAAAGCCTGCAATTAGCAGGCTTTCCGGTATTCAACGTATGTTGATCGTTGTTGACATGTGGATAAGAATCCGGGATCTACTCTCCTTTTATCGCTTTTATCTCTGCCGATCTGTCGGCTGCTCTGAACACCGCGGAGCCGGCAACAATGACATCAGCCCCTGCGTCTCTGACAAGATGAGCATTGCCGGATCCTATGCCTCCGTCTACTTCTATGACATAGTCATAACCCATTTCATCGCGCTTTTTCTTATAGTATTCGATCTTCGGCAGGGAACTGTCCATGAACTTCTGTCCGCCGAAACCCGGTTCAACTGACATGACGAGTATAAGGTCTATGTCCTTAAGATAGTCATCAAGAACTTCCGGAGCCGTTCCCGGTTTTATTGAAACTCCGGCCTTTGCGCCGGCCTTATGTATATGATCTATAGTTTTGCCGATATCGTCGCATGCCTCATAGTGAACAGTGATAAACTCGGTATTGTCCGTAATGAATTTCTCAAGATATCTGTCTGGCTCGATGATCATCATGTGAACATCATAAGGAGCGCCGGCTGTGCGGTCAAGGCTCTTCATCACATCAGCACCAAAGCTGATGTTAGGGACAAAAACTCCGTCCATGACATCTATGTGCAGGTAGTCTATTCCTCTTTCACAGATGTCCTTTACATCTTCTCCAAGTCTTGCGAAATCCGCGGCGAGTATCGATGGTGCTATCTTTGCCATTTCTTTACCTCTTCTGTCATTGTCAGATATGAATCGTATCTTGTGCGTGATATTTCTCCCCTTGACAGCGCCTCCTTCACAGCGCAGTCCGGCTCGTTTATATGCATGCAGTCAGAATATCTGCAGTCTCCTGTGAGACCTCTGAACTCCGGGAAGAGTTCCCTGACCGCGATGGGTTCTATGACCGGCATGTCGAGTGATGTGAATCCGGGTGTGTCATACAGCATGGTACCGTCGGACAGAGGGAATATCTCTACGTGTCTGGTGGTGTGTCTGCCTCTCCCTGTCTTGTTGCTTATACGTCCTGTGGCTGCTTTGAGGAGTTTTTCTTCTGCCTCTTCTATCCCTTTTTCTCCTGCATGAAGCAGGTTTGTAATCGTGGATTTTCCGACTCCGGACGGACCTGCAAGAGCAACATTCTTTCCCTTGATCAGCTCACGCAGATGTTCTGTACCGTCTCCCGTAAGACCGTTTATACTGACTACCGGATATATGGAAGAATAAATACCGGCAGCTTCAGTTGCCTCTTCTTCTGTAACAAGATCGGTTTTTGAAATGCATATTACCGGTCTTATGCCCGCAAGTTCGCAGCCTGCTATTAGTTTATCGACTACAGGGTAATTGACCTCCGGGCTGACTAAAGAAAACACGACCACCAGGATATCCAGATTGGATACCGGTGGTCTTGTCAGATAGTTTCTTCTTTCGATCACACGATGGATGACACACTCGCCGTCCTTGTCGTTTTCATCGATATCAAAGTCGACCGTGTCTCCCACGTATATAAGTTCTTTGTTTCTTTTGAGATTTCCGCGGGCTTTGCCCATGACAACTTCATTGCCGTCATAGACAAAGTAGAATCCGCCTATTCCTTTGACAACAGTACCTGTCATATAAGCCTAACCGCCGTTATTCTGGTCGCCGCCTTCACCGCTTGGTGCAGGTGTCGGTTCCGGTTCAGGCTCAGGTCCGGAGCTTACCTGAAGGTCTATGGCCGTACCCTTGTCAAGCTGCGAATTGGCCTGATACTGCTGATATATGACATAACCTTTGCCAATGGATGCATCCCAGTCGTAAGTGATGTTTCCAACTTCAAAGCCTGCAGACTTTATAGCCTTCTTGGCATCTTCGAGTGACATCCTTGTTACAGAAGGAACTGTACCCTTCTCCGTTCCCTTTCCGTCGGAAACGATGATATCGACGCTGCTTTCCTTGTCGAGAGTCGATCCGGCTACAGGGCTCTGCTCAAGGACCATGCCTGCTTTCTCAGGCGAAGTGATGGTCTTCACATTACCCAGTTCGTATCCGTAACTCTGAAGGTATGCCTCAACGTCATCCTTCTGCATGCCCAGAACACTCGGAACCAGTCCTTCCTTGTTGCCCTTGGAAAGATTGATTGTGATAGTGCTCTCTTTAGGTACCTCGGTACCCGGTTCAGGATCCTGTATGCAGACCCTGCCCTCGGCATATTCAGATGAGTATACGTCCTTGCCCTGCTTGATCTTGAAGCCCTGCTCCTGTGCCTTCGCCATCGCTTCGTCAAGAGTGCAGTCAAGAAGATCAGGAGCAGCCTTGGTCGGTGAGAACACTCCCATCTTCCACGCAGCGTATCCGCCGGCAAAAGCTCCGACTATGATAAGAATGGCTGCTGTGATCGCAATGATCTTTCTCTTCTTTCTTTTATTTTCACGTTCTCTGGCCTGTACGACCTCTTCGATATCTTTTTCTATCTCTTGTTTACGCTTTTTGCGCTTCTCTTCGATATCTGTGTTTTCGAAGAGTCCAGGTCCCGCAACATTGGTGACGAACGAGATATTGTCAAGATCTTCGATAAGTTCATCCGCGTTCGCGTATCTGTTGGTCTGGAACTTGTTTGTCGCCTTCATGACGCACCTGTTGAGTGCAGGCGGGATGCCCGGCTCCAACTCTATAGGTGGTACTATCTCCTCATTGATATGCTTGAGAGCTACTGTTACCGGGTTGTCTCCGTCAAACGGAACCTTTCCTGTGAGCATCTCATACATGACGATTCCCAGCGAGTAGATATCAGAACGTTCGTCTACATAGTTGCCCCTTGCCTGTTCAGGCGAGAAGTAATGGACGGATCCGACGATCTTGCTGCCGGTGGAAAGAGTTGCGTCATTAACAGCTCTGGCGATACCGAAGTCAGCGAGTTTTACCACGCCGTCGTTCGTTATCATTATATTGTGAGGCTTTACGTCTCTGTGGATGATCTTGTTCTTGTGAGCGATCCTGAGGGCCGAGGCTACCTGCTTGGAAATGTCGATGACCTTGCGGTAGTCCATCGGAGCTTCTCTCTCGATGATCTTGTTGAGAGTATCTCCCTCGATAAGCTCCATTACTATGTAGTTGATGTTGCCTTCACGGCCTACATCATAGACGCCTACGATATTCGGATGAGAAAGACCGGCCGCGGCCTGAGACTCTCTTTTGAAGTTCTCAACGAATGTCGCGTCCTTGGTGAATTCGGGCCTTAAGATCTTGACGGCAATAAAACGATTGAGCAATTTGTCTTTGCCCTTGTATACGACAGCCATACCGCCGTCGCCGATCTTCTCAAGAAGCTCGTAACGCCCGGATAGTACCCTGCTTGCCATTATCAATCCTCCAAATCTACACAGATGACGGAAATGTTGTCATTGCCGCCATTGTCGTTTGCCAGCGCAACGAGTTCTTCAGCGCACTGAGTCATATCCGACGCCCTGTTGAGCGTAGAGAGTATGGTGTCATCATCGACCTCATCATAGAGGCCGTCGCTGCACAGCAGTACCTTGTCGCCTTTTTCAACAGGTACACTGAAGCAGTCAGGCTCATTGTTGGCATTCGCGCCTATAGCCCTTGTGATGACATTCTTGCGCGCGTGGAGATGCGCCTCGTCTCTTGTGATCGCACCCATCTTTACCAGATCGTTGACATAGGTGTGATCGTCAGTTATCTGCTGGATCATATCGCCGTGTGCCAGATAAACTCTGCTGTCTCCGACATTGGCAACATACATCTCATCTTTCCTTATATAAGCAAAAGTAAGCGTCGTTGCCATTCCCGCGTACTGCGGCTTAGCTTCCGACAGCTTGATGATGAACTGATTGACATAGTTGACAGCAGCTCTGAAATATCTGAAAACCTCGTCGCGTGATCCCAGCCATTCAGGCGGGTTATGGCGAACGAATTTCTCAAGGGCGTCGAGTGCCGACTGGCTTGCGATCTCTCCTGACCTGTTGCCGCCGACTCCATCGGCGAGCATGAAGAAATCAAGGTCTTCACAGGCTCTTAGCGAGTCTTCGTTGGTTGGTCTGCGTCTGCCTCTGTCTGTTATAAAACCGCTTTTCATGTCAATCAGTTCTCCGTACTGTGTATTTGTTTTATTTTTCTATAATAGTGTAGAAAAAACCTACTTTGCCATTATATGGCATAATCGTTGCCATTTCAACAATCCCGGCCGAACTGCAGGCTTTGCTTAATACATCTTTAACTACCGCTTCGTTCTCGTTTTTGTTGAGTGTGCAGGTCGAATATTCCACCCTTCCGCCCGGTCTGGCATACCGTATTGCGTTTGCCAGTATCTCTTTCTGGATGGATATCAGTTCGTCATAACGCGACGGGTCTGTTGTAAGTTTGATTTCCGGTTTACTTGCTATGACGCCGAGTCCGGAACAAGGAACATCCGCCAGAACATAGTCAAAACGCCCTTCAAATCCCGGCTCATATACGGCAGCATCGCGCTCTTCCAAAGCGCAAATGCTCACGCCTGTTCTCTTCATGGCTGCCTGCGTGAGCATCAGCCTGTGCGGATATATGTCACAGGCTGTTATGCTGCCCTCATCGCCCATCAGCTCCGCCATGTATCCTGTCTTGCCTCCCGGAGCGGAGCAAAGATCCAGCACCTTGCTTCCAGGCTTTGGATCGAGGGCTTTTACAGCTATCATCGAAGACAGGCTCTGGACTGTGTAATACCCCTGCCTGTACAGATCGCTTGAAACAATGCCGCTTCCTTTTGCGTTTATCGCTTCACTGTTTTCTTCGCATGGATAAGCCCCGATACCCTGCTCTTTGAGCATGGTAATGATCTCATCCCTTTTTGCCTTTAGCTTATTCGCTCTTAAAAAGACCTCAGGAGGCGTATTGAGCGCCTTCACGATGTCATTTACCTCCGCGCCGTATTGTTCGCTCAAAAGCGAAAATACGCCTTCGCCGAACGAACATCGTATGTGAGGCTCCATGCCTTCCGGATCAAATTCATCCCTGCGTCTCAGATAGGCTCTGAGGATGCCGTTCACAAACCTGTCGCTCCCCTTCGCGACAGATTTGGCCAGTTCGACAGCTTCGCTCACGGCTGCGTGCTGAGGCACGCTGTCCAGGCGGTCTATTGCATACATACCCATTCTGAGAATGATGAGCGGTCTTTGCTTTATGCTGCCGATGCCTTTGTCAGCCAGCTTGTCTATGACGTAGTCCAGCCTGATGCTGTCTCTCAGTACGCCTTTCGCAAACGTGCGAACGAAGCTCTCCCGCGAGCCGCGATGGCGCGAAACAGCTTCGTTTATGGAAATATTTGAAAAAGCTCCGTCGGAATATACGGCCTTTAATGCTTCAAATACCGCAAGCCAGTCCCTGTTCATCCGGTACTACCTGCTCCTCCTTGCGAGGACAAGTACTCTGAGCAAGCTGGCAATGGCGGTCGCAAGAGCGGCTACATATGTCATGGCAGCTGCTTTCAGGACCGTTCTGGAACCGACATAGTCCTCTTCGTTCACCAGATGAAGTTCCCTGAGATTGGCCAGCGCGCGGTTGGACGCGTTGAATTCCACAGGGAGAGTGATCAGGTGGAAGAAAATAACGAACAGGAAGCAGATGACTCCGATGAGGAACATCAGGCTGCCGTAAGGTGATGCTGTCGACATGATGAGGCCGAAGAAAATGAGCGGCCATGACATCATCTGAGTCAGATTTACCACCGGCACGATGCCGTTTCTGAGAGCGAGCGGAGCATAGTGTGTCGCGTCCTGTATGGCGTGACCTACCTCATGGCAGGCTATGCACACCGAAGATACCGACGATGAGCTGTATACCTCTCTTGAAAGATTTAGGCTCTTGGTCTTCGGATCATAGTAATTGACCAGTGAATTGCCACCGTTGATGACGTTGATGGCGACTCCTCTGAGGCCGTTCGCGTCCATCATGGCTCTCGCTGCTTCAGCGCCTGTAACGCCTGTGCTGCAAGGCACCTGCGCGTATGTCCTGTACGCGTTGTTGATCCTTGCCTGGCATATCATAGTGAATATGATTGCCGGGATCAGGACGAACCATGAGTAATCATAATATCCGTAATACATTATAGTCCCTCCTCTGCGCCGAATCTGTCTCCGCGTGCGAGCTTATGCCCTCTCATGAAATCTCCGGCGCTCATTCTTTTCTTGCCCTGGAGCTGCTGTTCGAAAACTCTCAGCTTGCCGCTCCTGCAATTTATGGTGTAACTTGTCTTGTCCATGCAGCTAACGGTACCCGGTTCCCCGTCCGGATCTTCCGTCAGTGCTTCCGCTTTATAGAACTGTATTTGCTGTCCGTCAAGGTAGCTATAGCAGGCCGGCCATTCGATGAACGCCCTTATCTTGCGTTCCACCGTCTCCGCTGCTTCATCGAAGTCCGTAAAACCGTCCGTCTTTTTCATCATGCCGGCATACGTCGCTTCGGAATCGTCCTGTTTTTCATAAACGGCAGTCCCGTCAGCTATGTGAGGAATGGTCTCCGCCAGCAGTTCTGCGCCGGCTTCAGCCAGTATCTCAGAGACTTCCGTGAAATCCTTTCCTTTTATGTCGCAGGATACCTTGCTTATCATATCGCCGGTATCGAGGCCGGCCTCCATGCGCATTATCGTGATACCGGACTCATCAAGGCCTTCAAGTATTGCCGCATGCATAGGCGACGCCCCCCTCAGCTTAGGAAGCAGTGATCCATGCACATTGATACATCCAAGCTTCGGTATGTCCAGTACGGACTGCGGAAGTATCTGACCAAAAGCGGCAACGACTATCATGTCAGGCTCAAGCGCCGCTATCCTTTCGATGAGCTCAGGATCTTTTTTGATCCTGACAGGCTGCGCGGTCTCTATGCCGTGCTCGAGAGCCAGCTTTCTCACTTCCGAAAGGATCATTTTGTTGCGGTTGCCCTTCCTGTCCGGCTGGGTCACCACCAGCGGTATCTCATATCCTTCGTCTATAAGTTTCTGCAGGGAGCATGCCGCAAACGCGGGCGTTCCCATAAATACTATTTTCATCTTTGCCTTATTATACTCTTTCTTTGTTTCTCAGCGCCCAGATCTCGGAGTTGTCGGCTTCTTCATCTTCTGCGTGCATCTCCTTGACTTTTTCGAGCAGTTCAGAATACTCCTCTACCGTCATCATGTCTCTTGCTATATCCGAATATAGTATACCCTCGAGGTGGTCGTATTCATGGCAGAAGACGGTTGCTTCAAAGCCTTCGAATTCGTACTCATGCTCTTTGCCGTCAAGGTCAGTCGCTTTGATCCTGATTTTATATGGTCTTTCAACGAGTCCCATGTATCCCGGAACGGACAGGCATCCCTCGCTGGAGTCCTGTGTGCCTTCGGTGTATGTGATCTCAGGGTTGATCATGTAATAGATCTTGTCTCTTGTGGCTTCATCTTCCGCGTCAACATGAGGCATCGCGATGAAGAATCTCTTCATGATGCCTATCTGAGGAGCGGCAATGCCTACTCCGTCTGCCGCTTTCATGGTATCGACCATGTCAGCGCAGGCCTCCCTGATGCGTGGAGTAATCTCCCTTACCGGTTTGCATTTTTTGGCGAGTATCGATTCGCCTCTGACAGTGATATTTCTGAGTGCCATTTTGTTCTTCTTTCGTTTGCTTATTTATATCATCCCGTATGGATTTACATCTATCTCTATAAATGCCGGAGCTTTAGACGCTATCATGCGGTCGCGGAAAGCCATGTATTCGCTTACATAACCGGCCCGGGTCCCCCGTGGGGCCTTGATCAGGAACACCGCTCTTGACTTGCTGTCACTGCGTTTCTCGTCTATCCTCGGCCTCATTACTACTGCGTCCTCCGGAGCCGATTTCAGCCCCGCAAGCCTGTTTCTGAAGGCTTCGGCATACGACATCGCAGTCTCATCATCTTCCGCAACAAATCCGATAGAGATTATATCAGAGTAAGGCGGATAATTCATAATGCTTCTGTGAAGAAGCTCCGCCTCGTAAAAACTCTCGTAATCTCCTGACGCTGCTTCCATGATCACATCACTTTCCGGTTCGTAGGTCTGGATAAGCACGCTGCTGTCTCCGCCTGTTCTGCCGGCCCTTCCGGCCACCTGAGTAATGAGCTGGAAAGTCCTCTCTGAAGATCTGTAATCCGGAATGTTCAGGCTTACATCGGCATTAATGATGCCTACCAGCCCCACATTCTTGAAATCAAGGCCTTTTGCCAGTATCTGCGTACCTACCAGGATATCCGTCTTTCCGTTCTGGAAGTCGGATATGACCCTCATTGGATCATCCGCTGCCGATGCTGTATCTATATCAAAACGGTCGACTCCCGCGTCCGGCCACATTCGCCTGACTTCCTCCTCTACTTTCTCGGTACCGGCCCCGACATACTTTATATACTTGCTGCCGCAGTCCGGACAGGTATCAGGGACCGGGAACTTGCGTCCGCAGTAGTGGCAGACTGCCGCGTTAACGGATTTATGGTACGTGAGGGCGATTCCGCAGTCCGGGCAGGTCATGCTGTGGCCACAGTCCGGGCACAGTATCCTGGTGGAGAATCCCCTGCGATTAAGGAAGAGTATCACCTGCTCCTTGCGTGCAAGCGATCTGTTTATCTGCTCCGCCAGTTCTCTAGAAAGCACTCCGGTATTCCCGGAAGACGCTTCCTTTCGCATATCCACGATCTCAAGTTCAGGCATCCGGCTGCCGCCTATACGCTCTTTGAGTTCTATAAGCTCATAGATACCGTTCTTTGCCCTGTAATAGGATGCAACGCTTGGAGTCGCACTGCCCAGGACCAGTACAGCGCCGGAAAGAGCCGCTCTTTTATACGCTATATCCACGGTCTCGTACTTTGGATTGTGGTCGGATTTGTAAGTGCTCTCATGCTCTTCGTCTATAACAATAATTCCTATATTGTCAAGAGGCGCGAAAACAGACGTCCTTGCCCCCACAACTATCCTCGCTTCTCCGTTTTTTACCCTCAGCCACTCCGAAAGTCTCTCGGACTTCTTCAGTCTGCTGTGAATAGTCGCCACTTTGCAGGATCCGAACCTCTCTCTGAAACGGTCGGCTACCTGTGCGGACAACGCTATCTCCGGCAGTAGCACTATCGCGGTCCTTCCCTGCTCCAACGCTTTTGAAACGGCCTGCATATATACCTCTGTCTTGCCGCTGTTTGTGACACCTTTAATAAGGTAAGTCTTTGTCTCACGTTTTTCTACAGAAGCGCATATCCTGTCAGCGGCCGTTTTCTGCTCATCAGTCAGTTCGTAATCAGGGTCTGATGGACCTGAAGTCTTTGTTTTAAGAGATTTTTCTCTCTTACCGTCTACCGCAAACATCTTGAGACCGTCTATGTATTTTATGCCATAGCGTTTTCTCATCCACATGGCAGTCCCGACCATCTCGCTGCTGAGCGAGCGGCCGGGATCGAATGTGTCGATTTCTTTTATTTTGGAATCGTCGAGTCCGCTTTCGACACCGACTCTCACGCAGTACGCGTCAACACTTTTGCTGCGCCTTGCGAACGGCACTGTCAGCTTTGCGCCTACTTCCACCTCATCGGGTGCCTTGTAGGTGTAAAAGTTGTCCATATTGACGCTTTTATTGTCTATGACTGCATCGATATACTGCATCTGCCGGTCTCACATGTTACTAAAGCAGGAAAATATTATTTTCTGCGCACACTTCGCACATTTCTTCAGGCCATACGGATACCTGTACTTCTCCGATGTGAGCCTTCTTGAGGAAGTACATGCAAAGCCTGCTCTGACCTATGCCCCCGCCTACTGTAAGAGGGAGCCTGTTATTTATTACATCCTGATGGAACTTAAGCTCTTTTCTGTCTTCTTTTCCGTCGATCTCAAGCTGGCGTACCATGGATTCCGAATCTACGCGGATGCCCATGGAGCTTATCTCGAAAGCGTCTTCAAGTACCGGGTTCCATAGGATAATGTCTCCGTTGAGTTCCCAGTCATCGTAGTCAGGCGCTCTGCCGTCGTGAGGAACGCCCGATTTCAGCTTGCGGCCTATCCTCTTTACGAAGATGGCGCCGTACTCCTTTGAAGCGAAGCGTTCTCTTTCCTTTGGAGTGTTGTCAGGATACCTGTCCTCAAGCTCCTGTGAATCTATGAATGTGATCTTGTCCGGAAGTTCGATGCCGATCTGCGGATAATGGTCGTTCACATAGTCGGCAAGGTCTTTCAGGCACCAGTAGATGACTCTTACTGTCTGCTCCAGAAACTCATTGGTTCTCTGATCGGCAGTCATTACTTTCTCCCAGTCCCACTGGTCGACATAGATCGAATGTATGTTGTCGAGTTCTTCATCCCTTCTGATGGCATTCATATCGGTATAGAGACCGCGTCCCGGTTCCGTACCGTATTTTCCGAGTGCCATCCTCTTCCACTTCGCGAGTGACTGTACTACTTCGACTTTTTTCTCATCAAGGTCCTTGATGGTGAATTCCACTCTTCTCTCATAACCGTTCAGGTTGTCGTTGAGTCCCGTTTCAGGGATGACGAAGAGAGGCGCTGTCACTCTGCCGAGGTTGAGCCCGTCCGCAAGTTCTTTCTGGAAGTGATCCTTGATCCTCTTGATGGCGCGCTGCGTCTCAGTGGGATTGAGTATGGGTTTGTAGTCCTTAGGTATAACTAGTTTGCTCATTGTTCTTTCTCCTTTTCTCTTGTCCCTTTTTCCTTATATAGTCAGCCTGTTAATGTTCAGGCGGGAAAGCTGATACGATGACATTGTTTACCGAATAGCTGACGCTTGTCCTCTGTCCGTTGCGTATAAACTTGGTATTGATACGCTTTGATACTATCGAGCAGTCCTCGTAAGAAATATTGATCAGAAGCACAAGGAACTGCCCCTTGCCATATCTGGTCACTGTGTCCGTGCGTCTTACGGTCTCTATGATGGTCTCACGCAGTCTTTCGGATAGTTCATCCAGTCTTGGACCCTCTCTCATCGGATTGCCTTTGCTGTCGAGTATCGTGCAGAGCATCAGGAAGATCTTTTCGCCGGCACGCTCCATCATACGCTCGGTCATGCGGTATATCTCCTGGAAGACAGGCAGCGAGCAGTAATAGCCATTATTGTCTATCTCATCAGTGTTTCCGATCTTTCTCTGGATTTCTTCAAGAGATTCCGTATCTACCACCAGCTTCAGACCCATCCTGTTGACGAATTCTCTTACATAGCTGTTGGTCCTGCCGCCGTACTCAGCTGTATAAGCATCTACAGTCTGTCTGTAGAAAGTCTCCGTCTTGTCGAACTTTCCAAGGCCGGACAGAGCCTCAAGAGTAACGATCTCCCATTCCGAGAACGGATCTACCTTTGTCGCGTAGAGTCCGATATCCTGCATCTGCAGGTATTTGTGCTCCTCTCTGAGAGCTTCTACCAGTTCGTTGACGCAGTCGCTGAACTGCTCTCTGTAACGCTCGCCTTCCTGAACGATCCAGACCGCAGAATCATTGCCATAGAGGAATCTTCCCTTGTACTTGTAGCATGCATTCGTAAGAGCTGCGACACGCTCTTCATCATTTTCTGTTTCCATGGCAATATCGTATGCATCATCAAAGTCGCTGGCGTCCTCTTTTACCGGTATATCGTCTGCCCAGTAGTAGACTCCTCCGCGCTTTACTACATACTGGCTTTCAGGAAGTCCGAGTTCCTTCAGCTTTTTGCGCATGTTGTAGATTATATTACGGATGGAGTGCGATACATCGTCGACATCCCTGTCTCCGAAGAGTACTGATTTTGCCAGGTCTCTTGAAACACCCTGGCTGCGGTAATGCAGCAGCAGCTGCAGGAACTGCACTATCTGCTGTCCGCTTAGATTGCCCAGTGATATCTCTTTACCGTTATAGCGGAGGGAAAAACCGCCAAACATTGTTACTATCAGAGTATTCAGTTCTTCCTGTGGCATGACTGGCTCCTTTCTATCTGCTGCCGACTCTCTTTACCATGAATTCAAAATTGTTGCAGCTTGTCAGAAGAGTATCTTTCGTGATCCTGCCCTTCTCATACAGATCCAGCAGGCTCGCATCCATGGTCACCATACCATCTGCAGAAGCGGCCTGCATGGCCGATTCAAGCTGATGGAGTTTGCCTTCTCTTATCATGTTGTGTATCGCCGGCGACGATTTCATTACCTCGAACACCGGAATAAGCGTTCCGTCTACCGATGTGACCAACTGCTGGCAAACAACGCCCTTTATGAGCTGTGCCAGCTGGCTTCTTACCTGGACCTGCTGATTGGCCGGGAATACGTCCACTATCCTGTTGATAGTGTTGTCCGCGCTCGAGGTATGAAGTGTGCTGAACAACAGCACTCCGGTCTCAGCTGCAGTGATAGCGGATGATATGGTATCAAAGTCTCTCATCTCGCCAAGCAGTATGACGTCCGGGCTTTCTCTCAGTGCGGATCTCAGCGACTCCAGATATCCCGGAGTATCGATGAACACTTCCCTCTGAGTGACTATGCTCTTATTATGCGAATGGAGATACTCTATAGGGTCCTCCATCGTGATTATATGAGCCTCTCTGCTTTTGTTGATACGGTCTATCATGCAGGCAAGCGTTGTCGATTTGCCCGAACCCGCCGCGCCTGTGACCAGCACCAGTCCGGTCCTGTTGTCAGCCAGAGAGAGAACATTCTCCGGAATGCCAAGTGCCGCAGGATCCGGGATGCCGAACCTGATCACTCTGATGACCGCGGCCAGAGAACCTCTTTGTCTGAAGATATTCACTCTGAATCTGCCGAGATCTCTAATGGAAAACGAGAAATCATCATCAACGGCATTGTCTAGGTTATAAGTGTCGCGTCTGGACACATCGTATATCTCCTTGATTACCGCGTTGATGGAATCGGGTTTCATTATCCCGCTGTCCTGTCTGTCCTGCATTCCTTTGATCTTGAAGGTGACCGGAATGCCGGAGATGAGAAATATGTCGGATGCTCCCTTGAGCGTCGCGGATGTCAGAATCTCATTGAGTGTCATAGTTTGTTCCTTTCAGGATCTTGGTAATACCGTATGTTTATAGTCCGTTCCAGATGTCCTTTACAGGATCATCCGCGTTCCAGAGCTTGCTCACCTTCCATTCGAGCAGCTCATAGTTTCCGCTTGCATCAGGTTCTGTGATCACCACGGTTATGCTGTAGCCGTTCAGTTCCTCATAGAACTGATAGCCCTGGTCCGTAGTCTGAACCATGTCTGAAGAGGTATATCCTCCCCCGGAGGCATGTGCTTTTGCCGCTTCGCTTATGAATCTTTCCCCATCGGCTTCCAGCTGGTATCTCGTCTGCGTGACAGAAGCGAATCTCTTTGCCATGGTCCTGTCCGCGTTGGAGGTCGCTATCGTGAGTACAGCCATCGTTGTGATGACCATGACTACTACCGCAAGGAATATGGCCAGCGGGCCTAATCTTGTTCTGTGATTCATGGCCTGCCTCCTTTCTCCGCGCTTTCTTCATAGTCGAAGTACGTACCGGTCACAAGTGTGTAAACCGGTTCGCCAAGAGCAGAAGGCTCGAGTGACCCCGGATCTTCAGGACCGGACTTGCCCCGGGCATACACTTCGATCTTATCTTCAGCATATGTGCCTTTGTCAGATCTTTCATCAGGCAAACCATCCGGATAACTGCGAGTTACACAGACGATAAACTGTTCTGCCCTGGAGTCATCTCCCTTTAACGAGGCGTAAACGGCGTTCCATGAGCCGTTGTCACTGCTGTCCCTTGAAATGACATCTTTCCCCGTATTGTTGTCCATGGCTTTAAGTCTGTCCCTCAGAGCTTCATTGTCAGGAGCTGACGAGGATACTTCGGCAGCGTTCTCCGCAAGGATAACGGCTTCATTGAGCCGTCCTGCCTCAAGGCTGTGCGATCTGCTGAGCACAAAAACGGAGGCGACGATGGTAATCACCATGATTAGCAATATGAAGAGCCCCAGAAGCTCGACTGTGAAAGCCGTGTTCTTCCTGTTATTCATCTTCTTCTCTCCGTGTTGACTGACGACGATCCGCTGTCTGTCCTGACAGTCAGTATGCCGTTTTCATATATATCGAATTCGAGTGTGCCGGTTTTGCCTATCTCAAGAGCCATGGCAGGATCCACTCCTGTGTCCGGTTCGGTGTACTCTTCAAGAAGTCTTCCCTCATCCATGTAGAACTTGTGCTCATAACCGTCGCAGCTGATCACCAGACACTCTTTGCCCGACCTGTTCTCGATACTTATTTCGGAAACATCGCTGTCTCTTACACTGCTCACAATGTATGAGAGCACGGCCCTTGTATTGCTGCTGCTGTCCTGCAGCTCTGCCGAGTGCTGATAACCTCTTGCCGAGAAAACGACAAGCGAAAGGATGACCGCGAACAACACGGTGATCGTGAGGGCTATTATTACGTCTCTGAGTGTCTTAATACGCTGCGGCATTTATTTATCCTTGAGGTATATTACTTTGATCTCTGGCGGGAGATTTTCTGCGTAAGGTATATATATGATGCGGTAATCATCGGTATTGACTGCCAGTCCGTAGTTCTCGATCAGATAGTCGAGGCTTTCCGGATACGCCCCCTCTATCACGTAGCACTGGAGCGCTCTGGCATATACCGTATCTCTTATGGAGCCTGTCTGTTCTGCCATGTTGTCCTTAGCCCTCGCGCCTGCCCACATCAAGACTGCTGCGATGAGTATCACCGCGGCAAGCACAAGCGCGACTATGAACTTTTTACCTGAAGCTGTCTTCATTCTTCCGGCTCCGCCCTTTTACTCTAACCTATTGAATTCATGATGCCGATCAGAGGCACCATAAGGCTTATCAGCATAATGCCGATGAAGATCATCAGGGCTCCTGTGAGCAGCGGCTCAACGGTATTAGCGATGAGGCCTGTACTCTTTTCTATGCTGTCTCTGAGGTTTGTCATTATCTTCTGCATGATCTCATCGAGCATTCCCGATCTCTCCGCAGGTATCAGCATCCTGTTGTTGGTCTGATCGTAGAGCTTTTCCTCATAAGCCGTCTGTGAAAAACTCATGCCTGCGGCCATCTTGTCGGCGCAGCGCTGCAGCTTTTCTCTGAGAGCTGTTCCCTCAACTACAGGCATGCTCTTGATAAGAGCCTCGTCCTGATGCTCTCCGCTTGACAGGAACATCTCAAAGCACGAACTGAATCTGTAAAGATCGAGGTTGTCGAAAAGGTCTCTGAACAGTGCCGATTTTGAAAGCACCCTCTTTACAGTCTCTTTCTTTCCGTTCTTCCACATGGATATGCCGGCCAGCATCAGTATTACCAGAACGATCATGATAACAAGCATCACCTTGCACAGTGTGAACGGTACATTGATATAGCCGTACGAAGAGGCAGCCAGACCTCCGGTCAGGTTGTTATATACTCCGTAGAATGCCGGGAACACCAGCGCAAGCATGAGAGCAAGTACTGCGATTACCATGAAAAGCAGTATCACCGGATATCTTACGGCTGATGTCAGCGTATTCTTCAGGCTGTTCTCAGTCCTGTAGTATCCCGACAGGTGGAAGAGAGTCTTTTCTATGTGTCCCGTATGCTCGGCCGACGTGATCATGTCAACAGCATAATCCGGGAAGGCTTCGGATGCTTTCATAGCATCGCCCAAAGGCATTCCCATCGAAAGATCTTCGCATATCCTGCTGAGAGCTCCGCTCATGACGCGGTCTGCGGGATCGGCTTCCTCCATGAGAAGCGAAGCGGCCTCAGGCACGGAAATGCCTGACTTTACCATCATTGCCA
The DNA here is from genome assembly GCA_017510505.1 of Mogibacterium sp. Classification (GTDB taxonomy): domain Bacteria; phylum Bacillota; class Clostridia; order Peptostreptococcales; family Anaerovoracaceae; genus Crickella. The sequence goes on from JAFWNE010000020.1 coordinate 19,420, forward strand.
TATTCTCGAAGAACGATCCGAGTTCCGTATAACTCAGTTTTCCCGCGTTATCTTTGGTACCTAAGCTCATTTGTCATGGCTCCTTTCGTATCAGAACTGATAGACGTCCAGATAATTGGATCCGTCTCCTATGAATCTGCTGTCTGAACCGTTGGCTGAGAATGTAAGGTCCAAGCGATTCCATTCATCTTCGCTGACCTCGAATTCAACAGCCACCCATCCTGACTCTTCCGTATAATACATGTTCCAGGCGTGATACAGGTCTCCGCTGTCACCTACATATCCGAAGATTATCTTGGTAGGTATGCCCTGGCTTCTCAGCATTGATGCGGCAAGCGATGCATAGTCGAAACATATGCCCTTGCCCTCGCTGAGAGTGCTGTCAGGATCCGGGATGTATCCCGGCTGTATGTTTTCTGCCTTTTTCTTGTCGTAAGTGATGTTTTTGCAGACGTAATCGTATACACCTGTGATGAATCCGTTGCCATCCGCGGATGAGGCGGCGATCTCAGCAGCTTTTTTGACACAGTCCGAAGACTCATCGTAATCAGCATACTGACTTGGTCTCAGGAACGGATCGAATTCATCTGCCATATCGACCTCTGCGGTACAGCAATACAGCTCGCTGTACTTTGTGTCGACTATATTTTTCATCACTTTTATCGTATATGTGCCGTTGCCCATCTGGAGCGGGAATATCTGCTCTTTTCCGAGAACTACATCGTATGTATAGACCTCGTCGCCCTTGAACACCTGAAGCTTGGTTTTTGCATCAGAGTTGCATACCAGAGCAAAGTATCCTTCATCAACGCCCGAAAGGTCTACAAGCACCTCCGAATTGCCCTGTGCAGAGGACTCATCATAAACGGCATCTCTGAATTCAGGCACTTCATATGAAGATTCCGGATCGGCGGGAGTCTCGCTTGACGCAGACGCCTCGCCTCCGCCACCTCCGCATGAAGCAAGCACAAGTACGAGCATGGCAATCAGACATGCCGCGAAAATATTCAGTATGGCTGATGAACGCTCACTTCTCATTTGCATACCTTGCGAAATCACAACCGCAGAAGTTCTGTCTGTAAAGTCCGTACCTCTTCGATAACTCCACACTGCGGCCGAAACCGTTCTTTTTCTTGAAATCTATATCCAGAAACTTTACCCCCGTCTCTTCTTCAAGAATGAGACCGAGTTCTTTTATTTTTTCATAGCTTTTGTGCGGGCTCACCGACATTGTAGTGGTGAAATACTCCATGCCGAGTTCCTTAGCCATTCTCGCTGTCTCAGTCAGTCTGAGCGCAAAGCAGAGTTCACAACGTCTGCCGCCTTCAGGTTCATCCGCGAGCGGTGCTGCCTTTTCTATGAACCTCTCGGGCTCATATGCTCCCTCAAGAAAGCCAGCAGTGTACATGTCTCTGTGCTCTGCATTGAAAGCCTTCAGGAACTGTAGCAGCGTGTCGCGTCTGAGGTAATATTCTTCTCTGTCTGTGATGTTTGGATTATAATAGTACAGGGTAAGAGCATAGTCTTCTGCCGTCCTCTCAACGCATGACGTTGAGCACGGACCGCAGCATGCATGCATCAGAACGCTCGGTTTCTTAGGCATAAGGGCGATGCCGGATAATTCTCCGGCCATGATATTCAGATCATCTCCCGGTATGCACGGCATGCAGCCTGAAGTTTTTTCCAACGCTCTTTCCTTTCCGTAAAATGCGATAGCGCACATATAAAACCATAATATTATAACATATCCGGAGGCTCCGTGACACATGCAGGGCGGTGAAAGATACAATTCCATAAGCAATTTTTTGAAATCCGAGTTCGGCCGGAAGACCGTTAAACTTAGCATTGACGCCGGTTTCACCTGCCCCAACAGAGACGGCAGCAAAGGATATGGCGGCTGCGCCTTCTGTTCGGGCGGAGGTTCGGGCGAACTCGCCGCCAGCATGACCGGAGACAGCGCATCCGTTTCCGCGTCGATAACAGAGCAGATCGGCAGGCTTTCCGAAAAATGGCCTGACGCCTACTACCTGGCATATTTTCAGTCTTTTACAAACACATATGCCCCTGTGGACGTACTTCGCGAGCGTTTTTATGCAGCGCTTGATGACCCTCGGATCAGCGGTATAGCAATAGCCACGCGCCCGGACTGTCTCGGTAACGATGTACTTGATCTTCTTGAAGAGATAAACCGCAGCCATTTCATGTGGGTGGAACTGGGACTTCAGAGCATCCATGACAGCACTCTCAAGGCAATGAACACCTGCTATACAGTATCTGACTATGACCGTGCGGCTGCAGCTCTTGCTGAGCGCGGTATACGTGTCGTCACCCACCTGATACTGGGACTCCCGGGTGAGACACAGGAAATGATGCTGCAATCGCTGAAGCATGTTTGCAGCCGGCAGGTATTTGGCATCAAGCTACATCTCATGAACATAATAAAGACATCGCCTCTGTATGAAACTATGCCTGACTATGTCCCTTTTGGATCTATTGAAGAATATGTTGACCTGGTGGTGAGATGTCTTGAGATCATTCCTCCGGAAGTGACGATACACAGGCTTACGGGGGATGTGCCAAGAAAGCTTTTGGTATCTCCTGAATGGAGCTATAAAAAGCGTACCATCCTGAACGCGATCAACCGCGAGCTGGCTCTTCGCGGTACATTTCAAGGCTCAGCACTGTAAGAAAAAGGCCTCCGCTTGGAGGCCTTTGTTGTTTACGGTAATTTTGTTGATTCAGGCATGCCGTCGTAGATCGGTATCTCGAATACCAGTGACTGGTTGGTAATACCGTATTTTGCATATGAGTTCTGTGTTGAAAGGGCTTCACTGTAAGGCGCCATTATGTTTGTCATGTACTGGTGCGTACCCACCTTGCCCGCGCCGTTTCTGACGTTGAACCTCTGATAATAGCTTGTGTACTGGCCCTGATTGATATAGTTCTTTGCCAGTTCAGCCGCTCCGCCTTCAACAGCCTTTGCAGGTGTTGTCCATCCTTTTGAATACGCATAGAGCAGTCCGTTATAAAGTGGATCTGTTCCGCCGAAAGCTCCGATATTGAACGGGTTATATACTGCTTTACCCAGTATCTTCGTGCCGTTTATGGCATTTCCCCCGCTTCCGGTCTCCTGTCTTGCCCTCGAGGCAAGGAACACCGGACTGACATTGTTTGCCGCTCCCGCATTCACAAATATGTTAGCCGTGAACCCGTAGGTCGGCAGCTTTGTAGATGTAAGTATCGCTCCTACCACGGCAGAAGTCTGATAAGCAGGCTTATATGAAAGGTCCTCAAACATGTAGATGTTGTTCTCATTGAGGAAATTCCTTGGATCCATATAGAATGCAACAACGGTGCTGTTGGCCTTGTACCATCCGGGTTCATACTGCTTGCTTCCGTCCCTGTAAGATGCCGGATACACCCCTGATACAAGTGATGTACTGCCGCTAGCCTGTCTTGACAGCGCAGCTGCCCAGGAAATATTTGTCCTATATGGTACAAATCCCCAGTTAGGATGAGCTTTGTGCAGAGCCCTGAGACCCGGCTTATACGATTCAGGGAAGCCCTGCGATGTCATATATGTCTCAAACTGTGCATCGCTCATGTTGATAGCCGGAGAGCCGATGTATCTGTAATAACTAGGTGTCGAAGGGGTCGCGCTCTGTGTGCTTGTCAGTTTCACCTTGCTTGAGCAGACATAGTAGAACGACCCGCCTGACTCTATCTTATACCAGGTCAGACTGGATCCCTTAGTTGATTTTACCGGGTTGGCCTTGAGTACAACATTCACCATTGTACCCTTCTTGAGAGATCCGGCATTCTTCATCTTAGTACCCGCGCCAAAACGGTATTTAACTTTGGATTTTATCTTTCCGTTTACAACACCGTAATTGATATTGTCTATAAGATCGGCTCTGATGTATCCCTTTTTGCCGTTTACTGACACGTAATACCATTTATTGGATGCGGATGTGCTTTTCTTCTTCTTGAATATTTCCTTCTGTATTTTAACAATAGTATTGTCAGGAAGTACCGCGACTTTCTTTGAACTTGTCGAAGTGGACTTGCGTAGAACGACTCCATCAGAAGAGTTGACCTGACCGACTGCGCTCGGAGCGGACACTGCGTAGGCACCGGTAGAGCACACCGCCATTATCGCGGCCATGATGAAGAGTACTATGCATATGTTTGTTATTCTGTTCGCTGTCTTTTCCATGTTTAAAATAATTAATTATTGGTTAATAAATAAAACGAACGAAATGGATATTACTCCTATTATCGTTCGTAATTTTATAACTATTGAATAGAGCCGTGTTTGATTATTACTAAATATTCATATAAGAAAAACAGCCTTTACGGCTGTTTAAATCGGTTCTCATGGATAAATATATCTTCTATGGGCATCTCAAGCAGATTGGCTATATCCATTGCAAGTTCAAGCGATGGAGTGCATCTGCCGTTTTCTATTGAGCTGATCGTCTGTCTGGAAACGCCCAGCATCTCCACCAGATAACCCTGCCCTATTTTTTTCTCTTTTCTGATCTTTGCGAGATTGTTTTCCATAGGTCTCCGGATAATAATCTGAACCTCTGTTTGGATATGTTTATTTTACCACATACTTATTATGTGTCAAGAACTCTTTACGTTGACGATCGGGACAACGAAAAAGACCCGCCGCATAGCGACGGATCCTTTGGTGCCCAGACCCGGAATTGAACCAGGGACACGGGGATTTTCAGTCCCCTGCTCTACCTACTGAGCTATCTGGGCATATGGTGGGCCATCTTGGGGTCGAACCAAGGACCGACCGGTTATGAGCCGGTTGCTCTAACCTCTGAGCTAATGGCCCATCTGTAAAAATGGTCGGGGTGGCAGGATTTGAACCCGCGGCCCACTGGTCCCAAACCAGTTGCGCTACCAAACTGCGCTACACCCCGACGTGTCCCTATTAAAATGTGGTCGGGGTGGCAGGATTTGAACCCGCGGCCCACTGGTCCCAAACCAGTTGCGCTACCAAACTGCGCTACACCCCGTTGATGGCAGGGGCAGTAGGACTTGAACCCACGGCACGCGGTTTTGGAGACCGCTGCTCTACCAACTGAGCTATACCCCTATGGATTTGGCGGAGAAGATGGGATTCGAACCCATGCGGCCCTATACGAACCCTAACGGTTTAGCAAACCGTCCTCTTCAGCCTCTTGAGTACTTCTCCAAAAAGGCTTCATGGCGGAGAGGGTGGGATTCGAACCCACGGTCCCTTGCGGGATCACCGGTTTTCAAGACCGGCTCCTTAAACCACTCGGACACCTCTCCGTATCCTTAGCGGGATAAGGTGTGATGGTGACCCATCGGAGATTCGAACTCCGGACACCTTGATTAAAAGTCAAGTGCTCTGCCGACTGAGCTAATGGGTCGCATTTGGCTGGGGTAGCAGGACTCGAACCTACGAATGACAGA
>JAFWNE010000021.1:0-66980 GCA_017510505.1 Mogibacterium sp.
CTGAATTCGGAAGACCCCATGACCAGCACCGTATCTGAATCGATGTTTTCTGACAATGCAGAATAAGACAGATCCTTGTATGGGTTGAACCAGAACCCGAACCTGCCATTATCTACTCTCAGTGACAGCCCGCTTGTGACCATATGAGCTGATAACACAAATACGACCATAAGTGCTGCAGCAGCGATGAATGCTCTTATCTTCCTCATATTTCCTGCCGGATCAGGCTTATGCCAGCCGCTTTTCGACTACAGCGATGATCCTGTTAGGAGTCGCCATTTCTTCCCGTGTCAGTTCTGAAGGTGACATTTTGAGGCCAAATTCATCCTCGATCTTCAAAAGCAGTTCTATATAGTCAAGAGAATCAATCAGTCCTTCTTCAAGCAGGTCGATATCAGGGTCTTCCCTGACGATCTCATCTCCACATAATTCTTCTATCATTACCAGTAATTTTTCTCTCATTTTGTGTTCTCCTTTATATCAGACCATGGCTGCGCAGCAGGAAAGCTACACCTCTGGTGAATCTTCCCGAAAAGATAAAGAATCCAACAAGTACCAAATGTAACGTTACAAACCATGACGCTGCAATGAACCATTTGTCCTTTTTGTGCTTTTTATAGAAAGCCGACTTCTTGCGTATGATCTCAAACAGCACAAGCAGCACTCCGTGATACAGGCCATAGAGAATGTAATATCCTGTAAGTCCGTGCCAGCAGCCCATGATGAGCATGTTTATCATGAGCGCTATGGAAGCTATCGTCAGCTTATCTTTGACCTTACCGCTCCGTATAAGATCCATCGTTATCCTTGAGAAAACATAGTCTCTCAACCAGTGTGAAAGAGTTATATGCCATCTGTTCCAGAATTCCTGGATATCTTTACTGAGAAAAGGCTTGTTGAAGTTGTCAGGAACCTTTACGCCAAGCAGATATCCCGTCCCCACCGCCATCAGGCTGTATCCCGCAAAGTCAAAGAACAGATAAAAGCCATATGTATACATATATATGGCTGCTGAGATCAGCGTGTGATCCATCCCGAATTTCTTCATGAGCAGATAGAAGACCGAAGCGATCGCCAGCTTATACACCATGCCGAGAAGGATCTTGAGCAATCCATTTCCTGCCATCTCAAGGTATTCTTCCCTTGGGATCGTCCGCCTGATATCCTCCTCAAACCGGCGGCTTCTGTCTATAGGTCCTGACAGCAGCGTCGGAAAGAAAAGCATCAGATATATGTATTCATCAGGTTTCAGCTCTTTGATTATTCCGTCGCTTATCTCAATGATTATCTGAGCCGCCTTGAATGTCATATATGAGATGCCGATAATCGCCAGTATCCCCGCATTTCCATTCATTGCAATAAGGATCTTGTGCAAGGTCAGCGGCAGTATGCTCAACCCAAGAAACGCAGGATAAGCAAACCGTGACCCGTGCTCTACCGTCGTGATCCTGAGAAAGATCTGCGCAAGGATATACTCATACCATACAAAGCAAAGCATGTACAGCAAAGCCTGTGGTTTATCTTTCATTGTCATGACAACGAAGAATACTGTGGCAGCCATGCCGTAATGCTTCAGTGGTTTCTCACAGTAACCCAATATGAAAGCCGGAACCAGGATGACAGCGAGGCTGATGAAGAATATGTTCTCTCCGTACAGCTGCATCTATGCCATCTCCCTTAGTCTTTTTCTGTCAAGTTTGCCGTTGTTAGTGACCGGCAGCTCATCCAGAAATACGATTCGTTTTGGCACCATATATGAAGGCATCTTTTCTCTCAACGCCGTACGGACGGCCTTGCGGCCGAAATAGTCATCAGTGATCAGATCTCCTTCCCGGACAACAAAGGCTGTCAGGCTCTCCGTTTTCCCCTCGCAGATCCTTTGTGCTACAGCACCGCGTTTAACGCCGTATACCGTTGCGAGATTAGCTTCAATATCCTCTATTTCTATCCTGTACCCGTGGAGTTTTATCTGGTTGTCAATTCTGCCGTCGCAGTACAGATTGCCATCCTCATCAAAGTGACCCTTATCACCTGTCCTGTATGCGCGGGACCCGCCTGAATAGGTGGCTTGGCGGGCTCCCGCGCTTTCACAGGCGCTGAGAGGATCCATGAAGAAAAAGGATTTTGATGTAAGCATAGGTTCTTTATAGTATCCCGGACTCACGGTGTCACCAATAATGATGATTTCTGAAGTTTCGGGATTCAGTTCGATCCTTGTTCCCGGTCTGGCCTTTCCTACAGGCAAAGGCTCATTGCCCGATGCCATTTCTTCTGTTATCTGTATCTCCGTTACACATACTGTCGATTCAGTCGGCCCATATGTGTTTATCACCTTCGAGTCCGGGAACCTTTTGATCAGACTATTAGCTGTTTCGCACGTCAGAACTTCTCCACAGAATAGAAAAGCTTTTAATTCAGGCAGAAGTTCCGCATCAAAGCATTCCTCTACGAGACAGATGTCTGCAAACGATGGTGTCGATACCCAGTAGTTGATCTCCTGCCCTGACAGGTACTGCATCAGTCTGTAACCGTCTTTCTGAAGCGTGTTGTCAACAGACACAACAGTCCCTCCTGTCGCAAGACTCAGATAAAGATCCATTACTGAAAGATCAAATGCATAAGGGGCCTGATTCATAAAGACGGATCGCTCTTCAATGCCGCCTGCAAGAGATACCGCCCAAGAAAGATAGTTATTAAGATCATTTGCTGTTATTCTGACTCCTTTCGGCTTTCCTGTAGTTCCCGAGGTGAAGATGATATAAAAATCATCCTCATCCGAGCATGGGCTCAGCGAAGTTGTTATCTTTCCGCTTTGTGTAAGTTCCCTGATAGTCTCATATCCTATGACCCATCTGCTGCCTGTAAACATTTCGCGTTTTTCTATTTCAGATGCTGCAGAAGTCTTCTCTGTCATAAGCACCAGCGGCTCCCCTATCTTCTCGGATATCTGAGCGATCCTTTCCGCAGGTGTGTTGATATCGACCGGGCAGTATGCTCTGCCGCTCCTGACACACGCGATGAAACAGACTATCATCATAGGGTCCTTGTGACCGTAAACTATGACAGGATCTCTATTGTCACACATAAGGTTTTCTATCACTGAAGCAAGTCTGCCGGATCTCTCCCACAGCTCTCCGTAGGATATTTCACCGGTCCTTGACCTGAAAGCCGTTCTCTCGCCTTGGCAAACCGCGTATTCTTCTATCTTTCTTAATATCTCCATGTTATTTATGCCTGAAATGCTTACCTTTAGACGCTTTATATTGAATAACTCCAGCTGATATGAAATAGCTGGTTTCAGCCAGGATAATTCCGCTTATTACATCTGCTATTACGTGCTGTTTCACCATTAATGTGGATGTGCATACCGCAATCGCCATTAATAGAGATATGCGCTGATACCATTGCGGAATTTCTGTCTTGTCCCGTAAACCGGTCCAGCATATCCAACTGACAAAGCAGTGTATCGAAGGGAGCAGATTATCCGGAGGATCGATTCTGTATTGAAGGGCCAGTATCCTATCAAATATGTCCGAGCCTGAGATCTGTGGTCTTTCCATAGATGTGGGAAACAGCACGAATACGGCAAAACACACTATGAAGCCAAGGCACATTGCATTAAAAAACTGCCAGCCTTTTCTATTGTCGTATTTGAAGCAAAGAGCAAAGTTTAACGCACATGTCAGATAGCATCCAAGATAAAAAACCATCATGCACGGTATAAGCGGAATAGCAGCATCGACTCCTGTAGTCAGATCATAGTGAAACCTGTCAGACGCAATCCACCGCGCACAATTGTATACAAGCATATCAATTGCAAACGTCGCTATCACAAACACAAGCACACGCTCTGATAACCAATTTTCGTGTTTCTCATTCATTCAGTGCTGTACACCTGACCTTCCGTCTGCTTGTCTACGCTGGTACCTATACACATTCCCTGCTTCACTCTGACCTCGTTATCAAATGTCCCTTCTGCAAATTCCGGCAGCAGCTGTATCCTTCCCGGCTCAAACATGAGTACTATAGTAGAACCTGCAAGTTCAAAATGTCCTTTCTCTTCTCCGCGCCTTACCCTTTCGTTCTCCTTATCATTTACGATACCTCCGACAATGATCGCGCCAATCTCTGTCTGTGCTACCATTCCGAAATTCTCTGTTTCCAGAATGCTCCACGACCTTCTGTTAAGCGCAATGACAGGGTATCTTTCAAGAGCGGACGGCTGAACGCTATGAAGTTCACCGGGAATGAAATGGTTTTTACCCTGCCAGCCGTCATCTATATAGCAATAGTGATGATAGTCTGAAGCGCACAGCCTTATTAAAACGCAGACACCATTCGTATACTTTTCTGCAAGATTTCTGTCTGTGACAAGGTCCTGTGTTCTGTACCGGAAGCCCTTGATTTCAAAGGAGCTGTCAGGACTTATTGGATATATGCTGATCCATCCGTCGCACGGACTGATAAGATGAGATGGTTCATTATCAAAAGACACAGCGGCCTTGTCTCTCACAAAGAAGTCGCGGAAAGATCCGAACTTTCTCAGCTCCTTCTCCGAAATAATTATGTTGTTCTTCCTTGCATACCGCCTTATTACAAGCCTCGAAGCACCTGATCTTAAAAAACTGACTGCAAAGCGATCAGCTCCGGTATCCATTATTGTTTTCAGGATCGCCCTTCCGCAGGCAGTTCCATAAAGAAACCCTACAATTCCACTGGTTTTGCTCATGGTTTTAAACATCCATCCCCGACATCATAATAAGCAGTACACCTATGCCTCCGCAAACAGCCATCCCGACTTTTGAAAAAGATGGTTTCCGGATTTTAAATGGTGTAAGGAATGCCACAGACATAGCCATAAGCACAGCAGGATAGATCTTTGCACCTGACCATCCGAAGTGCTCACTTGTCCATACTGCAGCAGGAATGAATCCCGCGGCAAGAGTTACCGGAAGGCCGAGATAATACCGCCTTCTGCTGTCCTCATTATCCTGACGCTCCTCCTCGTCTACGTTGAACCATGCAAGTCTTATAAGAGCGCAGAGAACATACATAGAAGCCAAGCAATAACTTAGCGCACTGCTTCCACACGATGAAACAACTATAACAGCCGGAAGTACGCCAAAGCAGATGAGATCGCTGAGTGAATCTATCTGTATCCCAAATCTTTTTTCTTGTTCTGTCCTATCCATGGTTGATGCGATTTTTCCGTCGAACATATCACATACGCCGGAAACGATCAGACAAATCAGTGCTGAATCTATATTCCCCTGCATGGCAATAGTTATGCCCGCAAATCCGCTGAGCATACCGATGTATGTAAGTACTACCGTATAGTTGTAAACTCCGAGCATTTTGTATCCTCCCTGATCAGTACAGCAGATATGCAAAGAAAATACTGTAAAACAATATGCACCACGGCTTAGCCAGGACGATGATCCAGGTGAACTTTCTGCTGTCCATTTCTGTCAGCCCTGAAAAATAGCAAAAGAAATCGTCAGGCGCCAAAGGCAGTAATATTGCCAGAAACAGGATCACAGTATAGCTCTTTCTCCCATTCACCCATTGAACCAGTTTGTCGTATCTTTCCATCGGCACCATCTGTTTTACAAGTCTGACTCCGTACATTTTGGCAAGCCAATACGCAGCGAGTGAGCCGGCGCTAATTCCGATATAGTTGATCCAGAATCCACCGATTGATCCAAACAGCATTGCTCCAACGATGCACCCAAGAAATCCCGGAAGCACAGGCAGCACGACCTGAAGTGCCTGTATAAGTAACAATATCAGCGGTCCCATTGCACCGAATCCATTCAGGTAATCCCTGAGAGACTCTACCGACTTGAAATGCCCGCCTGCCCAGCCACTGAATACAAATGCAGCAGCGAGCAACAGCAGAAATATAAGCAGTCCGGTTACCGTATTCTTTATTCTGACCTCTTTATCGACAGCCACGTTGACTTTCCTCCTCGTATTATCATTAAAGATTTTAACCAAGCATTCTTAAGATTTACGGCAGAAGAATCTTAAGAATTCTTATCAAAAAAAATGCAGGGAACTCTCCCTGCAGTCACATATTATGAAATATCAGCAGCTATTTGCAGTGAAACATGAGTATGACTTCAAATGCATCTTCTGTCTGTTCGGCGCTGCACATGCCTCCCATGTATTTCATCATCGATTTAATGCTCTCAAGCCCGATACCATGGTTGTCCGGATCACTGCCGTTTTCCGCCACAGCATTGATGATCGATACTCCACAGTATTCTCCATCATATATGGTTCCTATGAATACAGGTGCGGACCGGTCTGCGTATTTAATGATATTCGAAACTATGTTTCCGGATATCCGCCCGATCAGATCCTCACGTATCTTTATCTTCACAGGTTTCCAGTCAAGATCTGCGCTTACACCGAAGCCGTTCGCCTCCAGCTCGTCGGAAACATCTCTTATGGCTCCCGACAGTGCCTTTTCAAAGTCCACAACCTCAGCTTCGCTTTCTGTCCTGTTATCTATGGCGTATTCAAATATATTATCAGACAGCTGTTTCATCAGACCGGCCTTGGCATCTATCTTATCAAGATAATCTTTCAGTTCTGCCTCGTCCCTGTATCTTCCTGACTTAAGTATCTCAGTGTACAACATAAGCCCGGTAAGCGGTGTCCTCAGGTCGTGGGACATTTCAGATATAAGTTTGCTGCTAGTCTGCCTGAGTTCCTGTTCGGTAATAAGCTGATTTCTGAAGGATTCCCGCATCCTGTTCATGCTTTTCGCCAGATCCGTCAGTTCGTCATTACCTTCGACCCTTACCTCGTAGTCAAGGTCTCCCCCTTCAAGGATCTGAACGTCTTCACCCAACCGGATAATATATCTGATAAGCTCACGGTTGCTGCGGATATACAGCAGAATGAACAGCAGCATTGCCAGGGCAAATGAAAATGCATTGCCAAGTATATAATATTTATACGAAATATCCATATACATCACAGCAGACAGCTTTTTATCGCTGAAATCTATCATATAGATATTATTTCGCTCGGTCAGTCCGGCGCTTTCCGTCATGTACTCATCTACTACACTGTCAATGTGATAATACGAACTGTAGACAAGGTCTTTTTCATCATACAGTTCAAGCAGTATCAGCGGCTGCTTGTTCTCCCATTTTTTAAGCGCCGACAGATCATTTGTAGAGACATTATTCTTATTCACATAGGTCTGCAGATCTGCTACGCGTTTTTCCATAATACGGCTCTGGACAGCAGGATCTTCGAAATATGATGAGATCAGCTGGTCTTTCGCAAAATACAGAACAGCGAAAACAGCCGCGCTTATAAGTGCAGCTGTTAGTATCGATACTGCAAACCTTGCTTTAAGCCCGTATGGCCTATTCTTTTGCCGTATCTGACTCATATCTGTATCCCTTTCCCCAGATATTCTTGATATATACAGGATTCTGAGGATCATCCTCTATCTTGGTGCGCAGCTTCCTTATATGTACCATAATAGTGCTGTTTGCACTATATGAATAAGGATCATCCCATACATTTTCATAGATATTCTGTGCTGAAAATATCCTGAACGGGCTCCTCATGAGCAGCAGGAGTATACCGTATTCCGTGCCCGTAAGATCTATCTCTTTACCGTCCTTCCAGACTTCATTGCGGTCAAGCGCTATCCTGAATCTGCCCGATGTCATTATCTGATCCTGTACCACCGTGGCGCCCTGATTCTTGCCCTGATACACATAATACCGTCGTAGAAGGGCCTTGACTCTTGCGCTGAGTTCAGAAAAAGAGAATGGCTTGGCAAGATAATCATCTCCGCCTGCAAGAAGCCCAATAGTTTTGTCTGACTCCTGGCTTCTGGCAGTAAGAAAGAGTATCGGGACTACAGAAATCTTGCGAATCTCCTCACATACCTTTAGTCCTGACATCCCCGGGAGCATGATATCTAGGATTATAAGATCTACGGTCTCATTCATCTGCTCGAGTGCTTCTTCGCCTGAACCTGCCTCAATAATAGTATATCCCTCACCATTGAGAAGGATCCTTATTCCTTCCCTTATATCCGGCTCATCTTCAACTATTAATATCGTGCGCGTTTGTATTTCATTCTGCATAGCTCATTGACCTTCCGGTTTTCTGTTACATTACATATCATTGTTCTTTTTCAGTTTATATTTGCTTCAGGACTTTGTGAAGATGGTTTTTCTTATTGTGTTTATCTGCCCTTGATTACTACAGGACTTTCTGCATCATTATTACGTATTTTATTAATTTCTTGCATTACAGCCTGATAATCCTCCATCGCCTGCTTATTCTCAGGATCAAACTGTATATCAGTAGGATACACTGCAATATATCTCTTTCCCTCAGCTTCGCCGATAACACTGTAATCAGGAAAATCCTTATATCCTGCATCATTGAGAGAAAATGCCATTATTGATACCAGAACACCTCCGCTCCCTGCTTTATTCGATGCCTCATTATATATAGTAATTGAAGATTTACTGTCTGCACTATAAGACCAGCTTTTCCCATGTGATAGTACTATATTGATATGGTCTGTAGCGATCGCTTTAATATCGGCATTATTATCATCTGATTCAGTCAGCACTTTAATATTGGATGCAATATCATATTCATTACTGACCAATGTCTTAGCATCATGAAGGAAACCAACTACAGCGATGAATGCAATTAGCGCTACGTATAAACTGACCAGAATATCGCTTCTTTTTCTCATATCGGTAGAGCCTTTCTATACTGCTTTTTCCAGCAAGATTATATAAGCTGATTCTTAATAATATGTGATTCCAATTCTTAAGAATTCTTATCTTGTCCCAGCACTCATTGACCGCATCTGAAGAGAGTGTTATAAAAAAATGGTCATTTCAAAACAGGAGGATCATTTGGATTCTGATAACTTCGTTAAACTCTCATCCGGAAAACTGTTTATTCGCTGCGCCGTTCCTGCGATGATCACATCTGTGTTCGGCGCACTCTTTTCGGTTGCAGACGGATTATTCACCGGCCGCTTTATAGGCGGAGATGCTTTGGCAGCAATCAATCTTATCATGCCTGTCATAATGATCGTCGAATCCCTATCGAACATGATAGCAACCGGGTCATCAGTAAACATCTCGATGATGCTCGGATGTAAGAACCGCGAAGAAGCATCTAAGATCTTCTCTTTTTCCGTAAAAGTCATACTTATCTTCTCATGCATACTTGGAGTTCTGGGTTTCTTTCTGGCGAAGCCGTTTGTGCAGCTACTCTCATCCGGAGCAAGTGAGATAGCTGTAAGTTACGCAGCTGACTACCTGCGGGTCTATGCTGTGTTTGCACCTGTTATCCCTATCTATTTCGCTATGGATAACTATCTGCGCGTATGCAGCAAAGAACGTCTCAGCATGATCATTGGCATCATATCTCAGGGACTGAATATAGTTTTGGACTTCATCGTTGTGGTGGTGCTTGGCAAAGGTGTTACTGCGGTTGCCATTACCAGCTGTGTATCGATAGGACTGGGATCAGTCTTTATGCTGCTTTTCTTTGCAGGCGGCAATACGGATCTAAGCTATACGAGAGACAATATTTCAGCAGCAAGCTTCTTCAGAATACTCGCCAACGGTTTCAGCGAATTCTTCAGCAGCATAGCCACTTCGGTAATGAGCATTGTGATGAATCTTTTTTTGCTGCGATACGGCGGTACTACTGCTGTCGCTGCTTTTTCTGTAGTGATGTATGTTGACAGCATAGTGGGTATGCTCAATTTCGGATTGTGTGATTCCCTTCAGCCTTCGATCAGTTATTGTTACGGTGCCGGACTGATGTCCCGGGTAAAAGAGATATTCAGGCTCGTTCTTATTGCAGCATCTTCCACATCTGTTGCTGCATTCCTGTTCATGCTGTTTGCCGGGCCTCACATCGCCCCGGTTTTCATCAAGCCGGGAGATTCCGAGCTGCTTGCAGTCAGCATAACAGCGATAAAGCTTTTCTCGTTCTCATATATCATCGGCTGGATCGATATGTGTTTCTCTTCGTATTTCACAGCGCTTGACCGCCCTGTCCGCTCGCTCATCGTTTCAGTCTTCGGTACAATGGTTTTTCCGATAACATTCCTGTTCGTACTTACCGGACATTGGGGGCTTAACGGGGTCTGGCTGATGCCGACTGTAGCTGGAGCAGCAAGCGCTATACTGACACTGATACTCGCATATACTCTTAACAGCAGTAAGGACTCCGAATAATGACCCGGAGTCCGTTGTTTTTCCTGCTCTAATGCATTCCTTAGTTTTTATCAGGATTGCGCCAGCCTGTATTCTTCATCCATATGTCGGTTTGTCTTCTTTATCATGTATATAATAGCAGCTATTATTATTGCTTCTGCAAGCAGCCCGAAAACAATTCCGTTTCCCAGGCTTCCTGTAGTAATCAGTGTTCCCGCCTGATATACAATGAAGGCGACAGTAAAACCTGTTGCGAATTGTAATCCGACCCCCATCCAGAACCATTTACGGTCTTTTATCTCGGAATTCATGGCTCCCAGGGCTGCAAAACACGGCGGTGTGTATAAATTGAACATAAGATATGCTAACGCGGCAACTTTAGTAAGCGCTAAAACGCCTGCAACATCCTGCCCTGCTCCTTCCATCATCGCCATCTCTTCAGTATCGATTAGGTTTTCAAGCCCGACAAAGCAGACTGCGAGCGTACCAACTACATTTTCCTTTGCTATAAAGCCTGTAACAGCTGCGGCTGCAAGCTGCCATGATGCAACACCAACGATCGGCACAAGCAGATATGATATCGGTCCCGCTATAGATGCCAGTATTGAGTCGCCGGCATTTTCAGCAACATTGAACCGCCATGTGAATGTCTGCATTATCTGCACTACCGTATTACATACAAGTATTATGGTACCGGCCTTAACGATGTATGCCCACCCTCTCTGGCACATTGAAATAAATGCACGTTTTAGGGACGGCAGTTTGTACTCAGGCATTTCCATAATGAAAAAGGATTTCCTGTTTTTATAGCCGGATATTTTATTTACTATCAGTGCTCCAAGTAAAATCAGGCCTATACCTACAAAGTACATAAGAGTTCCTACCCAGCTCGCATCAGCGAAAAAGGCTCCGGAAAACAAGGCGATTACAGGCAGCTTTGCACCACATGGCATAAACGGAGTAAGCATTGCTGTCGCTCTGCGCTCACGCTCATTACGTATTGTACGGCATGCCATTATTCCGGGTATTGCACAGCCGGTTCCGATCACAAACGGAATCACAGATTTTCCTGACAGACCGACTTTTTTGAATATTGGGTCCAGTACCACTGTTGCTCTGGCCATATAGCCACAATCCTCAAGCAAGGCAATCAGAAAATACATGACCATTACCAGAGGAAGGAAACCCACTACAGAGGACACTCCTCCAATGATGCCATCAACGAGCAGCGCCTTTAATACCGGAGCAGCGTCCGCCATCTGCGCATCAGCCCACCCCTTGAACAGATCTATCCATCCAGTAAAAACACCTTCAAGCAGCTTGCCAAGTCCAAGTTTTCCCTCCGCCTGGGAGATATGAAATACAAGGAACATGATAGCTGCAAATATAACCAGTCCTAAAATCGGGTGAGTAAGAACCGCATCTATAGTATCCTGTGCATTTTTCTCTTTACTCAGCACTTGTCTGGTTTCCACCGAAGTTACTATTTCATTAACAAAATCATAACGCTTTCGATCCGCCTCCTCTACAGCCTTCTTATCTGTCAGGTCGATTTCACCCTGATGATATGGTGCCTTTTGTATTGTCCCATTGAGTTTCTTAACAGCGTCCATAACATCGTCAAGTCCATCGCCACTCGTTGAAGTAGTATTTATCACCGGACAGCACAGCTTTTCAGACAGTTTGCTTCTATCAATTGTTGTGCCTTTTTTTGCATTGATATCTGATTTGTTGAGGGCGACCACCACAGGGATCCCCAGCTCAAGCAGTTGTGTAGTGAAAAACAAGGAACGGCTGAGGTTGGTTCCGTCAACGATATTGATTATTACATCAGGATGCTCATTACGGACATAACTGCTCGTTATACTCTCCTCGGAGGTAAACGGGGACATTGAATATGCACCCGGAAGGTCTACCGCTATTATTTCTGAATCTCCGGCAAACGTCTTTTTTATTGCAGTCTCTTTTCTTGCTACGGTTACACCTGCCCAGTTTCCGACCTTTTCGTTTCGGCCTGTAAGAGCATTGTACATTGTCGTTTTCCCTGAGTTGGGATTGCCTGCAAACGCAACTCTCATATATGATCCTCCTTAAACATATATCTTTTTGTTAGAAATCTCTAACTATCGTATATGCAATTTCTTAAAAAATACATACTGAAATACTTAAGAATACTTAACAAGGCTTTCCCCGGTTTCTATATTTGCGACTCTGTAAATTGTATAAGATAAGAGAAGGACGCCGGTTGTCCCGGAGTCCTTCTATATGGATTGTTAGGAGTATTATGAAGAAAAAGAATTATTAGCGAAAAAGTTTATTAATTGTTGTTTGATTTTGACTTCGATTCTGATCCCTCCTTCTGCTTGTCTGACTGGTTGCTGTTTCCTGTCTTGCTACCAGTCTTGGATTTGTTTTTATTATTGTTTTGGGTTACTGTTGAATCCTGCTTGCTCTTCTGTGAGCCGGTGTCTACCTGACTGTTAGCTTTTGACTTGTCATCACCTGCCTTATCCTGAGCTGTCGTTAATTTCTGCTTGTCTGTCTGAGTTCCGCTTTGCACCTGGCTGTCAGATTGGGATTTGCTGTTATCGACCTGTGTCTGATCAGTCGGTGACTGCTGGGACTTCTGCGAATTGTCATCCTGCTGCTGTATCTCTGTCTTCGGCTTATCAATTGTCTTGTTTTTCTCCTTATCCTTGCAGGCCGTCAGTCCGGTAAGCGCAACCGCACAGGACAATAACAGTACCAGCAGTCGTTTAGATGTGAATCCTTTCCTGTTTTTTTGATCCATGTTTCATATCCTTTCTGAATGTATTGTCAGGAGCCTTGTTGCTCATGACAGAATCAGTATAAGCATCGAATCTTAATATTCTGAGTATGAAAACATAAAGGATCATTATTGTTTTCTGAACGATTATTATCAGATTCTTAACAAATGGTTTTTTTCTTGACAGAAGCAGGACTCCGAAATACGATCCGGAGTCCTGCTTCTGTTGTTATGAGAGTAAATGAAAAAAGATTCTGAAAAGCCGCTATTATTCATCGAGTATTCTCTTGGCTTTATCAACAGCATCCTTGACTGCTGCTTTTGCTCCCCTCGGTAAGTCAGAAATCGTGATTTCCAGAAACATTGGAATTTCAAGGTTTTTGTAGTACAACTCAGTTTCACCATATTTGAAGCTGTATATGCAATAATCGCTCAAGAAAAACGCATCAGGGGTGTTTTCCCTCTATATGGGTGTCCATTTCAAATTTTTATTTCCCACTAGTGAGAGGCCTTCATTATTGTACATCTTTGTACAAAATCAATCGGTCTGGTGCAGTCCGTATTTTCAGCATCCGTCTGTGTATAATCAGTGCATCAAAAAAGAAAATCTGTTCTTTTATTAAAACATTTGCAAAAACACCTGGTCAAAACACGATTTCATTTCTCACTAGTAGAAGGGTCATGTGTTCATTCTGAAAAACTATTTGAAAAATGCCATATTTTTGCCACTCTCGTGGCTTACAGATGAAGGGGGCTTGATTGTTTTTCATTTTGAACAGAAAAAACATTAATTTTGGGGATCTCCCGTGACTAAAGGTGAAGGACTTTGATGTTTTTCATTTTAAACATCAAAAATCCTCATATGTTGCCCTCTCTCCTGGCTATAAGTGAAGGGCTTTGTCAGGAGCAACTGAAAAAAGCCATCAACCATACCCTACAGAAGTGTTTTCATTTCCCACTAGTAGAGGGTGCTATCACAACTGAATAAAAGATCGATCAGGTACTTTCCCTGGGATATCGGCTAAAACCGTAAGCATGCAGGACCGGTGCGCCATGACCTCACCAAGTGAGAGAGCGATAAAACTGAAGTTCCGAAAGGCAGCGTGGCAGCTGCAATGTGCGATGACAGTCTCAGGGTACAATGATACTTCCGTTCAGCCACAGACATCGCAATGGGGGCGGCCACAGGAGAACCCTGCGGGAGCTAACGACTCATGAGAGAGATAGCCGTCTCTCTGCCTGAAAGATCGTTTTTTGCAACTTAGACCAATCAAAGGACCCAGGATACCTAATTCACTATTCATGTGTCAAAAACCCTGGTATAGACATACAAAAAATCAAAAAACGCCCCGAGAATTGCACTTTTTTACAAGGTACTCGGGAGATTGGAGGATACAGCATGCCCTAGGCTAAGTAAGAAACACAAACAGGAATGGCAGTTTTTTCTCGATGAACGTAACCGGATGAAGTACAACGATCTCTGCAAAAAGTGTGACCGAGACTGCAAGCAGAGTTTCCGGGCGATCATCATAGACTGCCCATACGAAAGAAAGAACAGAAAGAAGAAACGGCAGTGATGCCAGGAAAGGAGGTAAACGATGCCAATCAAACCAATATCTGCAGAAGAACTGTACTTCAAACCATTTAAGTCCCTGCCCGCTTTGGTCGATGGAATCATACCTAAGGGTATGACGGTACTCGCGGGTTCATCCAAGATCGGAAAGAGCTGGATGGCTCTGGACCTGGCCATAGCCATTGCGTCAGGCGGAGAGTTCCTCGGCAGGCGCGTCAGACAGGCCGGAGTCCTGTATCTCTGCCTTGAAGATACCGAGCATCGTGTTCGGGACAGGATGTACCAGCTCTGTGATGAAGCACCGCCCAATCTGTACTTCAGTACCACGAGCGACCGTCTTGGCAACGGGTTCACTCGAGACGTTGTTGAAATGTTGCGTAAGCATCCGGACATAGAACTTATCATCATAGACACGCTGCAGAAGGTCAGGCAGTCAGATGACGGCTCGGGCACCGGCACATACAGCAAGGACTATGAGGAGATCGCAAAGATCAAGAAGATTGCGGATGTAAACGACAGGTCCATCCTTGTGCTCCATCACCTGCGCAAGCAGCCAGACAAACGTGATCCGTTCAATGAGATCTCTGGCTCGGTCGCCATATGCGGAGCCAGCGATACCAATATGGTGTTAAAGAAGTACGCAGGGTCTGCCACGGCTGAGCTGTATATCCGCGGACGTGATGTCGAAGAGCACAAGTTTATACTCGAGTACAACTTCCCCAGATGGTCCGTTTTGCAAGAGCTGGATGCAACTGACCTGGTAAAGGAAGCGGTGCCAGATGCCATCTTCCGCATAGCAGCCTTCATCAGGGAGCACGGCACGTGGTCTGGCAGCGCGACTGAACTACTCGCCCTGATTGGTGACAGTACTATCGCACCCAACAAACTCATGCAGTATATCACCCGCCACTACTATGATGTGCTGCACCCGGCGGGCATCAAATACGAGCAGAAGAAGGAAGCTAAGCTTCGCCGTATCACTTTCAGCTATGATCCTGCAAAGGACAAGTCACTTCAGGACGCAAGCAGCAATGACGATAGTGACGATAATGACGGTCCTGTGTGATACCCCCTCCCGCACAGTATCGTCACAAGCGTCACTACCGTCACTGATCATACAATATGAAGGCAGCACCCGTGTATGGCCACAGGTGTTGCCACGAGGACAGTCTTAAAGCCTGTCCGTAATAATAGCGAGCATAGGCTATGTATCGCCAGCCACGATGTGGCAATACTCACAACGCCGCGGCACTGCACTTCGTGGCAATACCGGGAGGGGCTCTGCCCCTGCAACCCCTTTCATACACGTTAACAACTACAACTGCGAAACCATGACGTTTACCGTCACAGAAAGGATGATCATAATGGCAAACAGGCAAAGAAATCTCGGCATAAACATCAGAGTGACACCTGCCGAGAAGAAAAAAATAGAACGCAATGCGAAGAAATGTAAGCTGACCGTATCGGAATATCTTCGTCAGATAGCGATGAATATCGAGCCGAAGGAGCTTCCATCTGATGAAATAATCCAAAGCATCATGCGCCTTCAGAAAGAAGTCAGCCTCTTTGAAAGGTATGCTCAGTCATCGACAAACGAAAACAACATCAGGTTTTACAGAAATGTTGCTGATCGTCTGAGCAGGATCCAGACCGAAACACTGCAGCTTCTCGCCCATTCCACAGTAAAAAATGAGGTGAAGATCGATGGCGACGACTAAGATCTGGTCTGTTAAGGACAGCCTGAAGCGGGTCGTTGACTACGCATCCAACCCGGAAAAGACAACTAACGATGATCTCGAAGCGGTCATCATGTATGCGATGAACGGAGAAAAAACTGCAGGTACAAATGAGAAAGCATGCTATGTCACCGGAGTAAACTGCTTCGCTGAGACTGCACTTGATGAGATGCTCAGTACTCAACGACACTTTGGTAAGACCGGAGGCAATGTTGCCTACCACTGCTACCAGTCATTCAAGCCGGGTGAAGTCACACCTGAGCAATGTCATACGCTTGGTGTCGAGCTCGCACGCAGGATGTTCGGAGATGAATATCAGGTGCTGGTCGCGACTCATCTTGACAAAGGCCACCTTCACAATCACCTGGTTTGTTGCTCGGTATCATTTATCGACGGCAAAAAGTTCAACGACAACAAAGCAGCATATACAAAACTCAGGAGACTTTCTGATGAGATCTGTATCGAGAATGGTCTGTTCGTCATCGAGAAACCGCTCGGCAAAACACCACGGCAGATCCATTTCGCTGAGAAAAATGGTGAGCCTACCAAGTACAATCTGATGCGTGATGCGATAGATAATGCCATCTCTCTCAGTACCAACATGCCGACATTCATGAATCTGATGAGGCAGAAGGGATATATCATAGCATACAGCGCAAACAGAAAGTATCCGACTATAAGATCGATACACTCGAAAAAGCCGACGAGATTATTCCGGCTCGGTGAAGAATATGAGCTTGATAGGATCGAGCAGCGTGTATATGAGAACAGCCTTGAGACTATTGCTCACAATCGGGAGAAGCTCATAGCAAGGAACAACCCCTCCCTTGTCAGATATGCGCCAGTCAAAGTCCACAGGAAAAAGCTCAGAAAGATCAGCGGTATTTATGCTCAGTATCTTCACTACCTTTATCTGATGGGATACCGGCCGAAGAAGAAACATAAGCCGCTGTCTCCGGAAATGCGCGAAGCCTGCAGGATGTGTGACAAATACTCTGCCTGCGCACAGCTGATGGCAAAGCATCACCTTCACACTGAAACTGATGTGAAGAAGTTTATTTCAGACTCAAAACAGCGCGTGGATGTGCTTTCCCGGGAACGAAATGTAATAAAAAATCGTTTGAGACGAGAGAAAGATCCTTCAAGGATAGATGAGTTGAAAACAGAAAGAAATCTCCTTACAGAGGAAATATCTGTATTACGGAAAGAGAAAAAGACCGCGGACTTCACTCTGGAGCGGAGCGAAAAGGTTCGTGAGGACATAAAAATTGAACGCGAATACTGTCGCGGAAATCATATGAAGCAACGCGGTAGACAGCGGGATGACCGCGATCATGAACGCTGATCACAGCAAGTGATCGGCATTTTTATTGTCACTGCAAAGCAATTTGGAAAGGAGGTGCCGAGGCATGGCAATGACCAATACTTCACAGCAGATGATGCCGGCTTCGGCATCTTTCTCCGACACAGAAATCTTGTCGTATCTGAAAAACAATGGTACTATCGATTTGAACGGCGTGGTAGAAGATATGGCAAGGTCAAGAAGGGAGCAGTTACTACAACAACACAAATATGCAATAACAGAGAGAAGTGATGGACGCTGGCAGACATATGTACCAGATGAGTCCTGTCGTAATGGCAGACGTCTCATAGCAAAGTCAACTAAGAAAAAGGTGGAAGATGCTGTATGTGACTATTACTCCGGCATCGATGCCCACAACAGTACTGACCGCAGGTATATCACTATGAAGGGATTATATCCGTTATGGATCGAGTATAAAGCTCTTCATGTTGCTGAGAATACGATCCTTCGCATTCAGAAAGACTGGAAAAAATACTATGAAAAATCAGACATAGCTAACAAACCCATTGTTTCACTAACAAAACTTGAAATCGATGCATGGGTCCATAAGATGATCAGAGATCATAGTATGAATAAACACAAGTATGGCAACTTCTCTCTTATTATCAGGCAGCTGCTGGACTATGCAGTAGATAGCGAAATAATTGAGAGGAATCCTTTTCTTAGTGTAAAGGTAGATAAAAAGAGAGTTCTGGTACCTGAGAAAAAGAAAGCCGATAAAACGCAAGTCTTCACAAAAGATGAAGAGACCAGAATGATAGAGCATGCATGGACCGCCTATGAGAACAAGGAAAACTATGTTCAGGAATTTGTTCCGCTCGCTCTGGTATTCATGTTTTACACCGGAATCAGAGTCGGCGAAGCAGCAGCGATAAGGTATGAAGATATCGATGGAGATATTCTGCATGTAAGGCGTATGGTAGCCTACCCTAGCGGGAAGATCATTGATCGCACCAAAGGGACTTTCGGCGACAGAGAAATTCCGCTAATACCGGTTGCAAAAGAAGTTATTGAAGCTACTATAGTTCGAAGACAGGAAAAAGGTAAACCTGTTGAAGGATATGTTTTCTGCCCGCATGATACCCCTCTTAACACCTACACATCTATTCAAAAGACATTTACAAAATACTGTAGAGAACTCGGGATCCTAGAACGCAGTTCGCATAAAGCCCGTAAAACTGTAGTCTCATCCATGCTGGATAATGGGCTTAACCTCAATACTGTGAGACAAATAATCGGCCATATGGATGAAAAAACGACTCTGAATAATTACTGCTATGACAGAAGTGATGAGCAGGAGCGGTATGAAAAGATGGCGCTGGCCCTTTCATAGAGTAATAAAAAAGGCTATCGTTTTCACCGATATCATTTAAAGTGTAGTCAAGTGTAGTCAGAATTCAAAGAAAAAACCCGCCGGAATCATTGTAATTCCAACGGGTGTATGGCGGAGAGAGAGGGATTTGAACCCCCGCGCCGGTGTTACCGACCTACTGGTATTCGAAGCCAGACCCTTCAGCCGCTTGGGTACCTCTCCACAGCGAATTGTATTCTAACACAACCGCCATTGCGTATTCAAGAAGATTTGCGACGTTTTGCCATTGTCCTGTTTCTGAGGTTCAGCACCCAGCCCAGAAGCAGCACCAGCACTATGGCTGAGCCCGCCAGCAGCGTCGTTTTATTGGAAATGAACAGATATGATGGGAGCCAGCCCTTTTCAATGTCTTCGCCGGCATAAAGGTAGCCCTGTCCCACCTGCTCGTCGTTTGCATAGATGTAATATTTGCCTACCTTGTCGCCCTTGGCTATAGGGGCGTCAAGCAGATCTACTTCCGTCTTTACCTTGACTCCTCTCGCCTTCTGGTTCTTCGGATATGCGTATCTCAGTCCGGATACGTCGAGAGATATAGTAGGCTTGACTCCGTGCCTTACCCAGGCTTTGCAGACGCCCTTGTCGCTGTCTGTGACTACGAAGCCCGGTGTCAGGTCGTGCGCCGCCTCAGCAAGCGTGCGTGGATCCTTGGCCCTCCCCTTCGCAGTATCTCCCATCAGGACTATCACTGCGCTTAAGCCGCTGTCCTCAAACTCGAGAGCGACCGTGCACTCTGTCTCTGACCATGTGCCCGTTTTGCCGCCCGTGATCAGCTTATAGTTGTCGGTGGATTTGAGAAGAGCGTTTTCCATCTCAAGATCGTCCGACATGTTTGTAGCCGGGAATACGTATTCCTTGGTCATCGAGATCTCTCTGAGCTTCTCGTTCTCAAGGCAGTTTTTGGTTATGATGGCCATGTCTCTGGCCGTGGTGTAGTGTTTACTGTTTTCCCAGCCGTTCGTGTTCACGAAGTGGGTGTTTTCGCAGCCCCACTTCTGAACAGTCTCATTCATGAGTTTTACGAAGTCTTTTTCAGTGCCCGATACACCCTCTGCCAGCACTATGGCCCCGTCGTTAGCCGACATCATCATAAGGGCATAGACAAGATCTATGACCTTTGCTTTCTCTCCAGGCTCAAGTTCCAGCTCCATGCCGTCCTTGAGTTCTCTTGTGGCGTTCTCGGATGCGGTGAGCACCGTATCGGGATCGAGGTTCTCAAGAGCAAGATATCCCGTGAGTATCTTGGTCATGCTGTACGGAGGCATTTTCCTGTCGGCGTTCTTCTCATAGACCGGCATGTCGAGGTCGAGAGAATACATTATCGCGGTCTCCGCCCTTATGCCGGGAGCTTTTGCGCCGAGTTCCCCGCTTGGCCTTATAAGGTCGCGGTCATAATTCATTATCGACCCTCCGAAAGCGGCAGGCAGGTACGAAAAAACAATAGTCAGCACAAGAATAAGCAGCGCCAGTGCGCGGGCTGCTTTTCCGTAATCGATCCTTATCTTCTTTTTTGGTGTCTGTCTTGCGTGTTTTTCCGTCATTCTTCGCTGTCGTATATGAGTTTTGGCACTCCGTCAAGGAAATCGAATGAGACCAGCATATATTCTATGCCTCTGAAATTGCCCCTGATGCCTGTGTTGTACGCAGGCATGCCGTGCAGATGTCCGTAGATGCACTTCTTTACACCGTATTCCTCCAGAAGTCTGGTGAACGCGGTCTCCCTGCCGGACGGACCTGCCGGAGGATAATGCAGGCACGCGATGATGTCCGCTTCAGGCGCGGCAGCCTTTGCGGCGTCGAGACCCATCTGCATCCTCATGAGTTCTCTCGCGTATATCTTCTCGTCGTGTTCTGTATATTCATCGGAGCCCGGGTAAGGCCAGCCTCTTGAGGCCGTTATCACTATGCCCTCGCCTTCGATGACATGGCATTCGTTCTGCAGAAAGATTATATCATCATAGAGCGAGTTGAGGTAATTTATCCTTGACCACCAGAGATCGTGATTGCCCTTGGATATAAGCTTTGTGCCCGGAAGTGAGTGAATCCACTCAAAGTCTGCCATCGCCTCTTCTATGCGAAGAGCCCACGAGATATCGCCCGGGATCAGCACGATGTCCTCTTCGGATACGAGCCTCCTCCAGTTGCTCTCAAGCTTACCGGTATGTCCTTCCCAGCCCGGGCCGAACTTGTCCATAGGCTTGTCAATATTCTCATCGAACGACAGATGCAGATCCGCGATGGCAAATATCTTCACTGTCTCTCTTCCTCCCGTTTTACAGTCCTGCCAGCTTCCTTATGACATGGCCCGCAAGACAGAGCCCCGCAGATCCCGGTACATAGCTCAGTGTCCCCAGCTCTCCGTCACGCGGGACCGGCTTCTCATCCGACCATACGACCGGCAGATGCTCAACGCCCGCGTCTTTCAGGCGCTTTCTCATTACTTTTGCAAGCGGGCAGGTATTGGTCTTTGAGATATCCGAAACTTTGAATCCCGTGCCTGTCTTTCCGGCAGCGCCCATGGCTGAGATTATGTCCACACCCTTTTCAGTCGCGGTCTTTATGAGCGCAGTCTTGGCGTTTACATCATCAATGGCGTCTATGATCCAGTCGAATGCCGTGAGATCAAGCTCATCGTCTTCTCTGTAGAACCTCGCCAAAGCTGTCACCTCAGTCTCCGGATCGATGTCCTTTATCCTATCGGCCATGACCTCTGCCTTGTTTCTTCCCAGGGTGGATGTAAGAGCCACCAGCTGCCTGTTGAGATTGCTCGGCTGCACGGTGTCGCCGTCCATCAGCGTGATGTGTCCGACTCCCGCGCGGGCAATGGCTTCAGCGGCATAGGAACCTACGCCTCCGACGCCTAATACGAGCACCCTGGCCTCCCTTAGTTTCGCAAGTCCTTCTCTGCCCGTCATTTTCACTGTGCGTGAATACCTGTCATCCATAGCCATTACCACCCGGTCTCGCCCGGATCTTCCTTTGCTTCTCTTCTGACGCGGTCAAGGACCCGGAAAATGTCTCCCTTTGAGAAGCCCTTGCCCTCAAGTTTCCTGGCTATCTTTGCCGTCAGCCTGTCGTCAACTTTCCTTGCCCGGGGAGCCTCTCCGTAGACGTCGGGCTGCACCCAGACTTCCTTTCTGGCTATCTCCAGAGCGTCTTCGAATTCATCGACTTTCTGTTCGTAGAGGAAATCCTCTTTTGCGTTGCGCGCCGTCTCCTTGTCTATGCCCTTCTCAAGGAGCTCGCGCTCGGCCCTTATAGCCCCGCGCTTTTTTTCCCTGTTGTATTCATAATACCTGAGCGCGAAAAGATAGTCATCAAGATATCTCATCCCGATCAGGTCATTTATCGCTTCTGTGATCTCGTCTTCCGTATACTCTTTTCCTTCAAGGTGCTTTCTGACCTCGCCGGTAGTGCGCATCCTGCTTGCGAGATACGAGCACGCGGCTTCGAATGCCGTTTTTCTGTTGTCCTTTTCTTTATCCTTCATTGAGTCTTACATAGACCGGCCGCAGCTCCGGCAGGCCGCCCTGTGTCTCTTTACTGCACTTTACGCATACAGCCGCGTACAGCTTTTTCCCATCCTCCGGAGCTGTATGCGGAAAAGAGATATCTGACAATCTGTACGATTCGCCGTTCACTGAGATATCCTCTGCCTGCACCGCCGGAAGAGCCGTATCATAGACCGTGCCTCCCAGAGCCTTGGTAAGAGCCTCACGCCTTGCCCAGAGTCTGAAGAACATGTCCACGGATTTTTCCGGGTCTTCATCATGAAGAGCTGCTATCTTATCAGCGTCTTCCCCGGCGTATATCCTGCGGGATATCGCGATCGCGTCGCTTTTTCTGCCGAGCTGTATGTCCAGTCCGCATTCGCGTATGTCAATAAGGACGGCCCAGATGCCGCCCGTATGAGACACCGAGAAGCAGTCAAAGCCTTCTATGTACGGCTTGCCGTTTTCTCCCGTCTGAAGCCCGCTGACGAGCTCCTCCGCCCTCTTAGCGTCTCCTGTATATTCCGCTATCGACTTCCTGAGCAGCCTGCGGCTTTCCGCGCGGCCGCCCATGAAGTTTTCAGTGTAATAGATGATCACTTTATGATCCCTTAGCTTTCAAGTTCTTTAAGAGCAGCTTCAAGATAGCCGTCTCCCGAAGCCTCCACATCCGGCGTGATACCTACGCCCTGCACCGTCTTGCCGCTCGGCCTGAAGTATTCGGTCGCTGTAAGCTTTACGGCCGTTCCGTCATCGAACTGATGAACAATCTGCGTAACGCCCTTTCCGTATGTAGTGGTTCCTATTACAGTAGCGGCGTTGTTGTCCTGAAGAGCCGCAGTCAGTATCTCAGAGGCGCTTGCGGTGTTCTCGTTAACAAGTACGACCATGTCAAGGCCTGCCGAACTTTCCTTGGAATTGTACACTGTCTCGGCACCGTCTTTGGTATTTTCGCTCATGATGCGGCACGCCGGAAGCAGATAATCCGCTATCTCGATGCTGGACTCCGTAAGGCCTCCGCCGTTGTCCCTGAGGTCGAGGATGAACTTATCGCAGCCCTGCGACTGCAGGTCCTTGACGGCGCTTTTGAAATCTTCGTCGGTACCTTTTATGAACGAAGAGATGCTTATGTATCCGATATCCGGATGATCTTCAAGTGCGCTGTATCCGACGGAATCCGTCTCTATCTTCTGTCTGTTGAGAGTAAAATCAATCAGGTCCTCACCTCTCCTGATGGTCACGGTCACCTCAGTGCCCGCCTCACCGGAGATCATGTTTACGGCTTCATCCACGCTGGCAGGTTCCTTGCCGTCGACCCTGATAATTACGTCCTCAGGCAGTATGCCGGCAGCTTCCGCCGGAGTGCCCTCAAACACGGTCATTATGGTTATGTCGCCGTCGACGTCAACAATGCCGATGCCGATCCCTACATAGTCTCCCATATATCTCTTCTGGAGGTCCTGATACTCTTCCTTTGTGTAGTATTCAGCGTACGGGTCGCCTATGCTGGCGACTATCTCCTTGAGCTCCTGGTCGCTGAGCTCCTGAGGACTTACCTGTGCAAGAGGGTCCTCACCTATCATCTCCATGATTTCATAATACTTGCCGTATTTTGCGTCCAGATCCTTGTAATACTTGTATTCATACTGGGTAATGATGTGTTCCCAGCCGAGCAGGTATGTGCCGGCAAGCAAGGCGGCAACGCTGAACACCACGCCAAGCAAGAACGCCAGGATGCGTCCGCGCCTGATACGCTTCTTCTCCTTTTTTTCCTCCTCAGCCGCAGCCTTTTCAAGTTCTGCGAACATCTCTTCCTCAGACACTCCGTCATTCACGTTGTGATCTTCTACGTCCGAGATCTCCAGTCCGAGCTTTTCCTCTTTCTCTTTTACATCATCCATAGTCACTCAGTCCCTGCAGGCACGATCTCTCTCGCGATCACCTGCGCCTTTCTGACATCACGCCAAGTATTTATCTCTATATTGCAGAAAATGTCCACCTTACCGGAAGTCACGGCCTCATATGCCTCGGCCGCGTTCCTGAATATGACGGAATCGATGTATCTGCCGTCGCTTGTGACAAGTGAGAACCTTGCCATTTTATCATCATCCTTGAGAAATCTCCAGCCGCTTACCTGCGCGTTTCTTATGACGAACACCGGCACCTCGTTGTCCTTGCCGCAAGGCTCCAGCATCTGCAGAGCTTCAGCAAGATCGAGGTCGATGTCGTCAGCTCCTATGCCCGCGTCGAAAAGGTGCTTTTCATCCAGAAGCTGAGGCTCTTCCTCCTCCATGGTCAGGATGTCCTTATTGAGGGCTTCCCTCAGCTTTCCGATGCCGGCCGCGTCTATGGTAAAGCCGCAGGCCGCGCTGTGTCCGCCAAAGCTGATAAAACTATCTCTGTATTTGTCGAGCATGCAGAAGAGATCGACTCCCGGTATGGAGCGTCCCGTTCCCTTATATGTATCACCGCTTCTGGATATTACCACGACCGGCCTGTTTATCTTTTCTCTGAGCTTTCCGGCAACTATGCCCAGCACGCCCTCGTGCGAGTCGTTTATCTCCACGACCACGAAGTCGCCCTTGGCAAGTTCGTCATCAAGCATGTCGCACCCCTTGTCGTAAGCGGCGTCCTGCAGCCTTCTGCGCTCCCTGTTTGCCTCTATGAGCTCGTTGCAGCAGTCCCTTATCTCCTGCTCATCATCGGAGAGCAGCAGCCTTACTCCGAGCGACGCGTCGCCCAGCCTTCCGGAAGCATTTATCTTTGGCGCAATGCCAAATGAAATGTCTCCCGCCTTCAGTGTTTTATAGTCCAGAGCTGATCTGTCGATCAGTTCTCTCAGTCCTTTGTTGCGGCAGCCGAGGTGGATGCTGCGCAGTCCGCACTTTACGATAGTCCGATTCTCGTCTACCATCGGCATAATGTCCGCGATCGTTCCTACCGTTGCAAATTCAAGCACTTCAGCCATCAGAGAGCTTGGGACCTCTCGTTCCCTTGCGATCGCCAGAGCCAGCTTATATGCAACTCCGACTCCCGCCAGGCCTTTGAACGGATATCCGTCCTCAGCCAGTCTCGGGTTTATGATTATGCCCTCTGCCCTCTGCTCGCTCATGTTGTGATGGTCGGTGACCAGGGTGTCTATCCCGAGTGAATGGGCGTACGCGGTCTCCTCCGCTGACGATGATCCGCAGTCTACCGTGACTATGAATTCGCCGCCGTCCTCATGGATGCGGTCTATCGCCTCCCTGTGCAGTCCGTAACCCTCATCCAGTCTCGACGGGATGTAGTATGTCACTTTGTCCGTCAGCGTGCCTATGACCTTCATCAGGAGAGCAGTCGAAGTGATGCCGTCGACATCGTAGTCGCCGTAAATGACTATCCTTTTGCCTGCGTCGACCGCATCAAGCAAAGAATCCACTCCTTCCCGCATGTTTGCGAGCAGGAATGGATCATATGCAAGCTTCGGTTTCGAAGAGAAGAACTCATCCATCATCTCCTCTCCGATCCCGCGCGATCCTATTATCTCTAATACTTTCGGATGTATGGTCATAACATAAGCATTATACCATATCGTCAGTAAAGCGAAAGAGGATTGATGGTAGTACCGTTCTGGAACACCGTGAAGTGCAGATGCGGTCCTGTGGACGCGCCCGTGCTTCCGATGTATCCGATGACACTGCCCTTGGTCACATACTGGCCCGCGGAGCAGTTGTATCCGCTCAGGTGGCCGCAGAGCACGCTGTATCCGTTACCTACGGCGTACTGGATGCAGTTGCCGTATCCGCCGTACCACGACGCTCTGGTGATGTATCCGTCAGCAATGGCATAGACAGGCGATCCCTTGGTTCCGCTGCTGAGGGCGATATCCAGTCCGTTGTGGAATTCCTTTCCGTGGAACGGACATCTTCTCCATCCGTATTTATCCGTGAGTATCCAGTTGGACTGTGTCGGCCATGCGTATTCACCCGGAGCGAGGTTGATCTGTCCGCCGGCATCGATTATCATTTGCTCCGCTGCAAGCTGCTTGGCCAGAGCGTCAGCTGCCATTTCCGCAGCCTCAGCCTCTTTCTGTGCCTGCAGCGCATGCATCTCGTCAGCTTCCTTCTGATATCTCTTCTTGAGTTCTTCAGTCTCTACTTCCTTGCCCTCAAGGGCTATCTGCTGATCGACCAGGGCTGCTTCCTGAGCCTCAAGCTCTTCTTTCAGCTGGTTCAGGATCTCGTAGTCATTCTGGAGCTTTTTGAGGAGTTCCTGGTCGCTTTCAAGTATCTTATGTACCATGCCGACGTTGGACAGAAGGTCCTCGACGCTTTCGGAGCTGAGGATGACATCCACCATGCCGGCATTGCCGTTTTTGTACATGGCCGTGAGTCTGTTATTGAGGGCCGTGTTCTGCTCCTCTATTTCCTTCTCCTTAGCCTCCATCTTTGCCTTGGTCTCCTCGATCTCAGCCTCTTTGTTGCTGATCTCGACCTTTAAGTTCTCGATTTCGGCGGTGATGTTCTCGAGTTCTTTCTCCGCTTCTTCGAAGTTGGCGACCGCCTGGGCAGCCTTCTTGGCTGCGGCCTTGGCTTCCTTGCGCTTTGCCTCAGTCGCCTCCTTTGCCTCCTTGGCAGCCTGCTGGGCCGCGTCGTATTCCTCCTGGCTCACGGCAAAGGATGACATCGCGAATGCCGCTGTGAACACTGTCGCGATCAGGACGAATATCAGTATTAAACTCAGTCTTCTCTTATTCTTCATCCGGTCTCTTCCCTGTCCTATACATTGAGGAATTTTCTTATAGATATAGCGCTTCCGATGACTCCTATGCCTATGCCGAGGCAGAGGAAGCTGGCAAGAAGCGTCAGTGTGAGCTGTTCAGCCGGTACGAGGTTCACAGACAGTATCCTCAGGATATCGCCGCCTATGATGCTCACGATCCTCTTATAAATAACGTATGTCAGTCCCGTCGCTATTACCGATGACAGGATCCCGATTATAATGCCTCCCCATATGAACGGCGCTTTTACGAACCAGTTGGTGGCGCCGAGGTATTTCATTATGCTTATCTCTTTCTCTCTGTTGAAAACAGTGAGCTTGATGGTGTTGGCAACTATGACAATCGATACTATCACCAGGAACGCCATCGCGATGATGGATCCCAGTTCTATGAAACGCGATACCTGCGCGAGTTTTTCTATGGTGTCTCTGTAGTAAACGACATCATCCACGCCTTCGATCCCCGGCGCGAGAGTCGCTACATTGTTTGCCGCGTCCTTATCGGTTACATATACAGTATATGAGTCAGGCAGCGGGTTCTCCGGAAGGTTCTCCAGGAGATATCCGTTCTCGCCCCATCTGTCTCTGAGTGTCTGGAGGGCCTGGTCCTTTGTGACGTATTCGACCTTCTCCACGCCTTCCGTGGTCTGAAGCGACTGTCCTGCCGCCTCGGTGACCTCAGGAGTCAGTCCTTCCTTGAGGTATATCTGGATGACGTTGTAGTCTTTCTCTATCGATCTGGTAAAGAGATTCACGTTCACGAATGCCACGAAGAACAGTCCGAGAATGAGCATCATAGCCGTGATGGCCATGATGGACGTGAAGTACATGCCCTTGTTTCTCCCCATCTGGGAGAAGGCCTGCTTGAGATTGTATCCTGCTCTACTCATAGACATCCTCCCCACCGTTCAGATAGGTGTCGACGAGGCTGTCATCGTATGCCGCAGGTCCGTGATTCACGATAGTCCTGCTTCTGCTCTCGTTTCTTCTGTTGTACTGCTCCTGAGCCGCCCTCAGCTCGCTTGGATCGAGGAATGTGGTAAAGCCCGGTATGTACAGGTCCTCTTCCTCTTCCTTCTGCTGAACGAATCCGTAGCTTCCCTCTTCATCGCGGACTATCTGTCCGTGATCGATCGCCACAACTCTCTTGTTCATCTTGTCCACGATATCCTTGGCATGCGTTACCATCAGGACCGTGGTTCCTCTGACGTTGATCTGTTCGAGGAGTTCCATGATGTCCATAGCCGTGACAGGGTCGAGGTTTCCTGTAGGCTCGTCGCAGATGAGGACTCTCGGCTTGTTGACAAGCGCCCTCGCGATACCGACTCTCTGCTGCTCGCCGGCAGACAGCTCGTCAGGATACTTCTTGGCCTTGTCAGCTATTCCCACGAGATCGAGTACGTAAGGCACTCTCTCCCTTATCTCTCTCTTGCTCTTGTGGAGGACCTCCATCGCGAAAGCCACGTTCTCATAGACCGTCTTCTTCTCAAGAAGCCTGAAGTCCTGGAATACCATGCCGATTTTCTGTCTGATTTTCGGTACTTCGCGCTTTTTGATCTTGGTGATGTCCTTGCCCGCAAGGATTATGCGTCCGCTGTCCGGCTCTATCTCCTTGAGGATCAGTCTGATGAACGTCGTCTTTCCTGCGCCACTCGGTCCCACCAGAAATACGAAGTCGCCGCTGTTGATATGAACGCTCGCGTTTATCAGACCGACGTTGCTGCCGTATTTCTTGGTAACGTTGTTGAATACTATCATTTGCTTTCTCCGGTTCTGTCTGCGGGCCTTTTCCCGCATTTTCATACACTGTGATTATAGATGAAGCGAATGCCCGGGCCGCCCAAACTTAATGAACTTTCATAGACCTCCGCGGCTTTCTTAATGACTATTAAAAAGCCGCGCACCCGTGGCTGCTTTGCCCTCGGATACGCGGCTTATCGTCCTGTGTCGTTATTTCAGATTATGTACGGAACTGCGTCTTCAGGGATCGGACATACGTATTCCTCTCCGTTGAGCCTGTACTCAAACTCGGCCTTGGCGGTCTCTATTATCGAAACGTCCTTATAGAGTTCGGATGCCGCGCAGGCCAGTATCTTTGCGGCATATATCATGCCCTTGTCGCCTATCGTCGAAGCGCCGCAGGATACGTTCTGCCAGGAGTGGCCCGGGGAATTCGCGGTGAAGCATACCGTGTTGAACTGCACGGCCGGAGTCTGCCAGCTCACATCTCCGACGTCAGTCGATCCTGCCTCGAATTCATCGCCGCTGTAGAACGGCATAAGAAAATCGTTCAGGTATTTCTTTCCGCCTTCAGAAAGTTCCCTTACCTTCTC
Organism: Mogibacterium sp.; assembly: GCA_017510505.1. Taxonomy (GTDB): domain Bacteria; phylum Bacillota; class Clostridia; order Peptostreptococcales; family Anaerovoracaceae; genus Crickella. The sequence continues at coordinate 29,623 of JAFWNE010000021.1, forward strand.
TCTGATGACCGGATCGAACCTCGCTCCGGTGCCCGGGATCCCGGCGGTCTGAGGACAGGCAGCATCAAGCTCCTTCGCGAATGCAAGCTCCTCTTCCGTGTATTCCGGCATCGGTACGCACTTCATATTTTCATAGATCAGCTTTTCAAGAGTCGTGTTAGGGACTGTATTGGCTGTCCCGTCAACGAATATCCTCTCAAAGCTGGTCCCCGTCATGAGAGCTGCGCCCTTTGCGCAGGCATCCACTCTTTCCTGAAGCTCGAGCGTGTCTTTTACCATGATCGCCCTCACCATGTACAGGACCGAGGCATGCGGCTGCACCACGTTCGGAGACAGACCGCCGCCGTCTACCATGGCATAGTGGATGCGGCATTCGCTCTTCATGTGCTCTCTCAGATAGTTGGCTCCTATGTTCATGAGTTCGACCGCGTCGAGAGCGGATCTTCCGCTCTCAGGGTCTCCGGCTGCGTGCGCCGGCACACCGTGGAACTTATACAGCACCTGAGTGCACGAGTTGCAGGTCCCCGTCACCGTCTGGTTCTCGCTTCCCGGATGCCAGGTGAGCGCGCAGTCCAGGGCTTTCCACATTCCCTCGCGGGCCATGAAAGCCTTTGACGCTCCTCCCTCCTCTCCCGGGCAGCCGAAGAATATGACCGTGCCGTCAGCGCCTGTTTCCTCCAGGTATTTCTTCACTGCAACAGCAGCGCCGAACGAACCTGCTCCAAGCATGTTGTGGCCGCAGCCGTGTCCGCTCCCTCCCGGGATCAGTTCCTCGTGATGCGTGCAAGCGGCCTTCTGGGATACGCCTGAAACAGCATCGAACTCGCCGAGTATTCCTATGACCGGCTTGCCGCTTCCGGAAACGTACTTTCCGCAGAACGCGGTGTCTATTCCGGCGAGGCCTGTTTCGACTTCAAAGCCGTGCTCCTTGAGTTTCTCAACATAAAGAGCCGCGGACTTCGTCTCTTTAAGAGAAAGTTCCGCGAACTCCCATATGCTGTGAGATACTCCGGTGATCTCGTCCGCGAGTTCAGTATCTATATACGCGATTATGTCTTTCTTATCCATCTTCTATAACACTTTGCTGAGGAAGTCCTGCAGACGCGGATCCTTCGGATGATCGAAGACCTCTTCCGGAGTTCCTTCCTCTTTGATATATCCTTCATCGACAAACAGCACGCGGTCCGAAACTTCCCTGGCGAATCCCATTTCGTGCGTTACGATGACCATGGTCATTCCCGCCTGAGCGAGCTCTTTCATCAGGTCCAGTACCTCGCCGATCATCTCCGGGTCGAGGGCCGAGGTCGGCTCGTCAAAGAGCATGACGTCCGGATTCATAGCCAGAGACCTTACGATGGCGATACGCTGCTTCTGGCCGCCGGAAAGCTTTGACGGATAGACGTCAGCCTTGTCCTCAAGACCGATACGCTTCAGCAGCGTGAATGCCTGCTCGCGTATCTTTTCTTTCTCGCCGTTCAGATCCTTTACCTTGTTGTACTTGGCCGTCTCTACAGGCGCCAGCATTATATTCTCCAGCACCGTCAGGTTGTTGAACAGGTTGAACTGCTGGAACACCATGCTCATCTTCCTGCGTCCCAGATTGGTGTCGATATGGTTTTCCTTGTAGATCTTGTCCATGAGGGACTTGTACTCGGAGCCTTCCTTTCCGCTCTTCTCATCCAGCATGTCATTCTGCTTGATCTTCATGATGGCGTCGAGTTCATCCATTCCCTCTGATGCCAGCTTCTTATATGTATTCGAAGCCTTGATGACATCATAGTGAAGATACGGATCTACAGGAGTCATCAGCTGGCCCTCTATCCAGACCTCGCCGAAAGTCGGTTCCTCGAGAAGGTTCATGCAGCGCAGGAGTGTCGACTTGCCGGAGCCGGAAGCGCCGATGATCGAAATTACTTCGCCCTTGTCGACTTCCGTGCTCACGCCTTTCAGCACCTCAAGGTCGCCGAAGTTTTTGAAGATATTCTTTACTTCAAGCATTACTTCCTTATTTTCGTTAAGCACTTGCCTTCATCCTCCTTTCAGCGATTCCCATCAGCTTGGAAAGCGTGAACGTCATCACGAAATATATAATGCCTATATCCATCAGGGTCGGGATCGGGTTGAACGTCACGCCCTTGATGACAGCATAAGTGGTCATGAGTTCTCCGACAAAGAAGTTGGATGCCAGAGAAGTCTCCTTGATTATCGTGATGAACTCGTTGCCGAGCGCCGGCAGGATGTTCTTGATAGCCTGAGGCATGACGACCTTGACCATCGTTGTCCTTGCTGTAAGGCCAAGAGCCCTTGCAGCCTCTGTCTGTCCCTTGTCTACCGCGTCTATGCCGGAACGGATGATCTCGGAAACATAGGCTGCCGAGTTGAGCATCAGTCCTATGGCGACACACGCGATAGGCGTCGGATTCAGATTTGTGAGCAGCATAGGCACTATGAAGTACGCGATGTACAGCTGCAGCAGAGCCGGCGTGCCGCGCATGATCTCGATAAACGCCGTTATGATAAAGCGCAGCGCCTTGAAGCGGCTCATCTTGCCTATAGCCAAAAGAGCGCCCAGTATGGCTCCGAAGAAGACAGCGATGGCCGAAAGAGCAAGTGTATATCCTATGCCTGTCCAGAGCAGTCCCTGTCCTATGTAGTATTCTACGAAAATATCCCACATATCATGGAATATCGAACCCATTGTCATAAGTTATTCCTCCGTTTTCCGAAAGAGAGGGGCTCTCCTCAGGAAAGCCCCTGCTTCGATATCTTATTCTCTGTGTCCCGGTAAAGGCTACTCTGTGATCTTGTTGCCCTGATCGTCGTATCCGAGCTCGTCGATGGTCTTGATGTTGCCGAGCATCTGCGAAGCTTCATACCATGCATCCGCTACGTCATCAGCCTTCTGCTGAGCTATGATCGCGTTGACCTGCTCTCCGAGTTCCGCGTTGTCCTTGTTGATGAGGACTACGTTGTTCTTATACTTCTCATCGATCTCGAACTGGAATCCGCTTTGAGCGAGCTTTCCGTCATTTGCCGAGATGAAGGATTCGCCGTTGCCCTGTGCTACTGCGAGAGCGTCGATCTTTCCTGTCAGAAGAGCTGTTGCCAGGTCGTTGAGGTCTGTCATCAGTACGCACTCAGCGCCAGGGAGCTGTTCCTTTACGAGGAGTTCCTGAAGCGATCCGCCCTGAGCTCCTACCTTGAGGCCTTCAAAGCTTGCAGCGTCAGTCAGCTTGCCTTCGTTCTCAGCTGTAGTGATAACTACCTGCTCTGTCTCGTTCTCACCTGCTTCATACCAGTCTGTGATAAAGTAGTTCTCAGCACGCTCAGCTGTCCAGCTGAATCCGGAAATACCCATGTCTGCGTTGCCGGTCTGTACCGCGGTCATTACTGCTTCGAATGACATCGGCTTGATCACCAGCTTTTTGCCCAGGTGATTGGCGATATACTTGGCCAGAAGTACGTCATATCCTACATACTGGTCATCTCCGCTTCTTGAGAGATCAACGAACTCCATTGGAGCGAAGTCCGGTGACATTGCTACTACGATCTCTTCGTCAGTATCGACCGCCTCAGCGTTGAGTCCTTCGAGGATCTTATCGTATGCTGCTGCTGCCGAATCGCCGCTGGCTTCTTCCGGTGCAGCTTCCTCGCCGCCGCCACCGCCGCCGCATGCGCTAAGTGCAAATGTGAATATCATCGCAAGTGCGAGTAAAAGTACTAATGATTTCTTTTTCATGATTGTTCTCCTTTTTGTATTAAAATACACTCTTTACATGCATGACTATACCATTCTTTGTATATTTACACAATATTTTTTTTGAATTATTTTCACTTTTTCTGCATTTTTATACATACAAGACAAAACAAAATCGGGCCCGAAAGCCCGATGGTTTTAATATTTGACTTCATTTATTTCTGATCTTTCAGTGTGATCTTCTCATACCATGGAACGAAGTATGAGAGTATTGCGAATCCGGCAAGGAGGAACAGATACCAGTTGTTAGGTATGACATCTCCCGGGCTTACCCTGCCCTCTGACAGCGATGCCACCAGCAGGAACTGCGCTCCATAAGGGATGAGGCCCTGCATGATGCACGTGAAAATGTCGAGTATGGATGCCGTCTTTCGCGGATCCACGCCGTACTCAGCGCTTATCTCCTTTGCCATAGGTCCGTCAACGATAATGGCTATGGTGTTGTTTGCAGTGGCCATGTCTGTCAGCAGAGCCAGTGCGCTCATTCCGACCTGCGCGGACTTCTTGCCCTTTATCATGCCGGACATCTTTTCTATCAGCCATTCGAGTCCTCCGTAATGCTTAGCCATCTCGGCTGTGCCTCCGATGAACATCGACAGCAGGAATACTTCTATCATTCCCTGGAAGCCTGCCCATATCTCGCCGGCAAAGCTTAAGAACGTCAGGTCTCCGTATGCCATTCCGATGATGCCCGCGCTAAGTATTCCTATAGTAAGGACCAGGAATACATTGACTCCGATGAGAGCCAGAATAAGTACCAGCAGATAAGGCAGCACCTTGACTATGTCATAGCCGCTTGCTTCTATCGCTTTGGCTGTCTCAGGTCTGCCGAAGATCACCAGCAGCACTATGGTCAGTACCGCAGCCGGGAACGCGATCCAGAAGTTGGTGCGGAACTTGTCCTTGAGTTCAACGTTCTGTGTCCTTGTCGCGGCGATGGTCGTATCGGAGATCATCGAAAGATTATCTCCGAACATGGCGCCGGATACGCAGCCAGCCATCACCAGAGGAAGGCTGAGTCCAGCCTTGTCTACCATTCCAAGTGCGATCGGGACAAGGGCGCCTATTGTACCCATTGATGTACCGGTCGCTGTTCCGAGGAATGCCGCTATGATGAACATTCCGGCTGTTATAAGCGACGCCGGGATTATGGATACCCCGAAATTGACTGTCGCCTCAACGCCTCCCATGGCTTTTGCCACAGCGGAGAACGCTCCGGCCAGCAGGAATATCATGAGCATGTTCATTATGTCTTCGCTGGCCGCGCCTCTGGCGAACACTTTGAAGTTCTCATTGATGCCGGCCTTGTAGTTCATGGCGAATGCTATGAGCACCGCGATGAACATGGCTACAACAGCCGGGAACTGATAGAACGCCATCTCGACTCCCCTGCTCTGCAGGATCATTCCCGCGCCGAGGTAGATGACTATGAATACCGCAAAAGGCAGCAGAGCCAGTCCGCTGCTCTTTTTCTTTGTTTCCATGAATGAATAAACTCCTTTAAAATGTAATTTCTTTCTGCTTTATATGTGCAGGAACAGCCCCGCCATCAGGAAGTATGTGCAGAGTGAGATCATGTCCGTGATGGAAGCCATCATAGGTCCCGCCATCAGCGCAGGGTCGATGCCGATCTTCTTTGCTATCATCGGAAGCATCGAGCCTATCAGCTTGGCTATGATGACTATGAGTATCATGGACACGCATACCGTGATGGCCACCATAGGCGGATTGTGATCAAGATAGACGATCCTGAAGTAGTTGAGTGCGCTGAGACAGATGCCTACGATCACACCTACTCTTATCTCCTTCCACATTACCTTGATGAAGTCGCTTAATTCGAGTTCTCCTGTTGCCATACCGCGGATGACCAGAGTCGACGACTGCGAGCCCGAGTTACCGCCCGTACCCATCAGCATAGGCATGTAAATGACCAGCGCTATTACTGCTGACATGGCATCCTCGAATGTAGCGAGTATGCCGCCCGTCACGAAGTACGAGCACATGAGCAGAAACAGCCACGGCAGCCTCGCTTTGACGTGCTGCCAGACGGACCTGTCGAGATACTCCTTGTCCGTCGTGTCGATGACTCCGCCCATACGCTCGATATCCTCGGTCGTCTCTTCTTCGATGACTTCGAGGATGTCGTCTACGGTAACGATACCGACAAGCCTGAATTCGTTATCTACTACCGGGATGGCCAGATATCCGTATCTTGTGAAGAGCTCGGATACTTCCTCCTGGTCGTCGTCTACATGAGCTACGACCGGGTCGTCATGCATCAGTTCGGATATTTTGACATTATCCGGGGAAATTACCAGTGACTTGAGCGATACTACGCCTATCAGCTTGCGGCCCCTGTCAACCACGTAGCAGGTATAGATGGTCTCGGAATCGAGTCCCACGTCCTTTATGTGAGCCAGCGCTTCAGCTACAGTGGCATCCTTTTTGAGGTTGATGTACTCCGGCGTCATCAGGGCGCCCGCGCTGTCTTCCTTGTACTTAAGGAAAGTGTTGATCAGCTTTCGCTCGCTCTTAGGCGTTTTGTCGAGGATCTTGTCCACAATGTTGGACGGAAGTTCCTCAAGTACGTCGATCATGTCGTCGAAGTCAAGCTCGTCGAGAATGAATTTTATCTCGGGGTCGGTGATGATATTGATGATATCTACCTGATCATCGATGCTGAGTTCGGCAAAGACGTCAACGCTGATGTCTTTCGGAAGCGCTCTAAAGAGGACCACCATCCTCTGGAGGTCGAACTCTCGCCTGATGTCCACCAGCAATTCAGCTATCTCGACTTCATTGTGTTTAAGGAGTTCGTCTCTGGCATGGAAGTATTTCTTGGTGTCAAGAAATTCGATGATCTTGATAAAGGACTCATCATAAGCCTGATCCATGTCAGGAACCATGTTTACGTTCTCCATTGGTCCGTTCCTCCTTTCTCCGTTTCCCTACTTGCCGAGCATTTCCATTATCTGCTCTTCCGTTATTATCGCTACACCGAGCTCGCGGGCCGTCCTGTTCTTTGACGAGCCGGAATTCGGATCATTGGTTATGAGGTAGTCTGTCTTCGCGGATACCGAGCCTGCCACCTTGCCGCCCTCCGCCTCGATCTCGGCTTTGAGATCCTTGCGGTTTGCATAGTGCTCAAGGCTTCCGGTTATGACGAAGGTCCTGCCCTCAAGACTTGTTCCCGCGGCCTCGTATGACTCATCAAGAGTCAGCAGCCCAAGCAGCTCGTCTATCGCGGCCTTGTTGTCTTCATCCGCAAAAAAGCCCACATAATCACGGGCCATGACGGAACCGACTCCGTCTATGTCCGTAAGCGCCTCCTCGTCGAGGCTCTGTATATCGCTCCACTTGTTTCTGCAGGAGCGCGAGATCAGATTTGAGGTCGCTACTCCAATGCCCGGTACTCCGAGCCCGTAGAGCAGTCTCGCCGGCGTGGTGTTTGAAGCCCTCGCTGCCGACGCTGTAAGGTTATCATACGACTTTGCGCCAAAACCTTCCATACCAATAATAGCATTTTTATGGTTTTCGAGCCTGAAAAGATCGGCAAAGCTTCTGAGAGCGCCTATCCCTATCAGCTTCAGAAGGCCCGATTCGGAAAGTCCTTCTATGTTAAGTGCATCCCTCGAAACGAAGTGCGAGAACTTCTTGACGTGCTTGGCCAGGCAGTCAGGGTTTGTGCAGTTAAGAGTCTTTGTGCCCTCTTCATCCTTGATGCGCGTAGGGCCTCCGCATACCGGACATACCGCCGGTATCTCCATGTTGCCGCTTCTTGTGAGATTGCCTGCCAGCTGAGGGATTATCATGTTGGCCTTATAGACCTGGATAGTGTCCCCTATTCCGAGCTCAAGGTCTTCCATGATATTTATATTATGCACCGATGCCCTTGACACCGTAGTGCCCTCAAGCTCCACAGGGTCGAATATGGCTACCGGGTTCAGAAGTCCCGTGCGTGACGGGCTCCACTCTATCTCGCGGAGCACAGTCTCAGCCTGCTGGTCGCGCCATTTGAACGCGATGGAGTCCTTAGGGAACTTGGCTGTTTCGCCAAGAGTAGCCGCATACGCGACATCATCAAGCGTCAGCACGAGTCCGTCTGATGGGATATCGAAGTCTGTGATCGCGGCTTCATAGCCGTCTATCGCATCGAATAGGTTGTCCTTGTCAACCATCACATAGTCGACCGCGTCAAAGCCCTGAGACTTGACCCACTCCATCTTCTGCTGCCTTGTAGCGAATTCCACGCCCTCGCACTGATACAACGAGAAAGCGTAGAACATGACATTCCTCTCAGCCGTGACCTTAGGGTCCAGCTGGCGTATGCTGCCGCTGCAGAGATTGCGCGGGTTCTTGTACTTGGCATCAGCGTCCTCTATGGCCTCGTTTATCTTTTCGAAGTCAGAGTACCTGATGACCGCTTCTCCCCTGATGATTGTCTTTCCCTTGTGCGGGATCACCTTCGGAACGTTGCGGCAGGCCATGACGTTGGCGGTGATAAGCTCGCCTTCTGTACCGTTGCCCCTTGTGACTCCCTGCACCAGTCTTCCGTTCTCGTAAGTTATGCCGACAGTCAGACCGTCCAGCTTCCACGAAAGCATGCCCTTCTGATCTCCCAGCCAGGCCCTGAGTTCGTCCCTGTCCTTGGTCTTGTTCAGGGAGAGCATCTTCTTCTCGTGGACTATCTTAGGGAGTCCCGCGGCCGTCTCGAATCCTACGTTGATCGACGGGCTGTCATCCCGTATATAGCCGGTCTCATCCTCGAGCGCGAGAAGCTCGTCATACATCTCGTCGTACTCGTAGTTTGTGATGATCTCAGTGCCGTCGGTATAGTATGCTCGCGAGGCCTCATTGAGACGCTGCACGAGCTCATCTATTCTGTTCTTCTTGTTTTCATCATTCATGGCTCACCAATTCCATTTTGACATAGCCCTTGCCGAGCTTCTTCTGTCCGTAATCGTCAAACATGACCGTCATGGTTTTATCATCCTGTTCTATCACCATGCCCTCTCCGAACTTCGGGTGTCTGACTATATCCCCGTTCGAAAACTCCTGGTGTATCTTTGCCTTCTCCTTTGTCTGCCTTCTTGCAGCGGACAGGCTGTCGAAAGGCTTGGAAGCAGGTTCCCCGGCGTATCCGTCAGCAGTACCGTGCGAGCGGCCTCCGAAGAAGTAATCTCCCATCCAGCTGCTCTCGCCTCTGAGTCCGGTCCCTATTCTGACCTTGTCTTCCACTGTCTGGTCGCCATCCATGCATTCCCTGTCCATCTCGCGGAGGAACAGCGACTCCTGCTGGAAGTCCGTGCGGCCGTAGACAGTGCGTACCTGTGCGCCCGTCAGATAAAGCTTCTTCATGGCACGTGTCACGCCCACATAGCAGAGCCTGCGCTCCTCTTCCATGCTGTGGTCATCCTCATATGCGCCGAGCCCCGGGAACATCCCGTTCTCCATTCCCGGCATGAATACCACCGGGAATTCGAGCCCCTTTGCGGAATGCAGTGTCATAAGCACTACGGCATCCTCATTCTCATCGTGATTGTCTATGTCCGCCATCAGAGTGATCTGCTCAAGGAAGGCGGAGAGCTCCGTCTGTTCATCCGTTTCGACTCCCTCTCCGAGGAGTTCGAGCCTGTCGGCTCTCATCTCATCACGCATCGCCTGCGCAGTGCCGTCAGCGAGTCCCTTCTCGAATTCGGCGATGACAGACTTGAATTCCATGATGTTCTCAATGCGGCTCTCAGCCTCTACCGTGCCGGCGTCTTCGAGCGCCTTCAGGTAGCCGGAGCGGCTCAGCACATTGTCGTATATATCAAGGATACCGAGGTTCTCCTGCTCGGCCCTGATGCCGCTTATCATGTCGGTGAACGCCTCTACGGATCCCCTCAGCTTCGGTCCGAATGTCGTCTGCAGCTGCTTGTCCGAAAGCGCTTCGAAAAGCGTCATCCCGTAGGCCTCTGCGTATTCCTGTACACCGGACATCGTCTTGTCGCCTATGCCCCTTTTAGGCTCGTTTATGACCCTCAGCAGCGACACGTTGTCGCCCGGGTTCTCAATGAGCCTGAGGTAGGCCATCACGTCCTTTATTTCCTTGCGGTCATAGTATCTGAGCCCCGCCAGCACCCTGTAAGGGATGCCGCGGAAGCTGAACTTCTCCTCGAAGCTCCTCGACTGCGCGTTCTTGCGGTAGAGTATCGCGAAGTCCTTGTAATCGTATCCTTCGTCGGCCCTGAGCCTCTCGATCTCGGAGCCTATCCACCAGGCTTCCTGCTTCTCATCCTCGAGCCTCTTGTATGTGATCTTCTCGCCGTCAGATCTCTCTGTCCAGAGGGCCTTCTGTTTTCTTGCCTTGTTATTCTTGATGACCGAGTTTGCGAGCTTCAGGATATTGCCGTCGGAGCGGTAGTTCTGCTCAAGCCTGATGGTAAACACATCTTTGAAATCATCCTCAAAATCGAGTATGTTTCTGATGTCCGCGCCGCGCCACTGGTAAATGCACTGATCATCATCGCCCACCACGCAGAGGTTGCCGTGTACAGACGCCAGCATTTTTATCAGCTTGTACTGCAGATAGTTGGTGTCCTGGTACTCGTCCACCATGATATATCTGAAGCGCGTAGCGTAGTATTCGAGTATGTCCGGGTTCTGCTCCAGAAGCTTCACTCCGTTCCACAGAAGGTCATCAAAGTCCATGGCGTTTGCAGCCATAAGTTCGTCCGTATAGCGGCGGTAGACCTCGTATATCTTCTTCTCGTAAGGAAGCCCGCTTCCGTTTCTCAGAAAGTCCTCCGGACCCTCCTCACGCTCCTTGCACTTGCTTATGATCGCGATGATCATCGAAGGCGAAGTCGTCTTATCGTTGACCTCGAGCTCCTTGCATATCCTCTTCACAAGGGTCTTCTTGTCAGTCTCGTCATAGACCGTAAAGCCCGCCTTATAGCCCAGTCTTTCAGGCGAGTATCTGAGCATGCGAAGGCACATGGCATGGAAAGTCATGATCCACATGCCATAAGCTTCACCAACCAGGCTCTCCACCCTGCTTCTCATCTCACCGGCCGCCTTATTTGTGAATGTAACGGCCAGTATGCTGCGTGGATCTATGCCCTGATCTATCATGTACGCCATGCGGTGAGTCATTGTCGCGGTCTTGCCGGAACCCGCTCCCGCGAGTATCAGTACAGGCCCGTTCAGATGCCGCACAGCCTTATTCTGTTCACTGTTCAATGTAATGCCCATAGATGTTTAATTATACCATTTTTTCACCCGTAAGGGCAGGTAAAAACCGCTGCGTGACACTCTCCTAAGGGAGCATGTTCGGCAGTGTTTTTTCGCCTGTTTTTAGGCTTGCAATTGGACTTTATGATGTTGACTTTTATATCCGTGGTGTTAAAATTTAATCATAGGGCGCTTATGCCCATTATCATAATTTGAGTGTTTTATAAGGAGAGTGATACCAATGGCAAATTATGTAGAAAGAGTCATCGAGCAGTGCAAAAAGAACAATCCTGGCGAGGTTGAATTCCACCAGACAGTAGAAGAGGTTCTTACTTCTCTTAAGCCGGTTGTTGAGAAGCATCCGGAGTATGAAAAGACTGCACTTCTTGAGAGACTCGTTGAGCCTGAAAGAGGAGTTACTTTCAGAGTAGTATGGGTTGACGATGCCGGCAAGGTACAGGTCAACAAGGGCTACAGATATCAGTTCAGCAGCGCAATCGGACCTTACAAGGGCGGACTCAGATTTGCTCCAAACGTATATCCTGGAATCATCAAGTTCCTCGGATTCGAGCAGATCTTCAAGAACTCCCTGACAGGTCTCCCTATCGGCGGCGGCAAGGGCGGTTCGGACTTCGATCCAAACGGCAAGAGCGATGCAGAAGTTATGAGATTCTGCCAGGCATTCATGACAGAGCTCTACAGACACATCGGTGCTAACACAGACGTTCCAGCCGGTGACCTCGGAGTAGGCGCTAGAGAGATCGGATATCTCTTCGGACAGTACAAGAGAATCGTTGACAAGTATGAAGGCGTTCTCACAGGTAAGGGAATCCCTTATGGCGGACTTCTCGGAAGAGCTGAGGCTACAGGATTCGGTATCGTATGGTATGCTGAGGAAATGCTGAAGGCAAACGGCGAAGACTTCAAGGGCAAGAACGTTGCTATCTCCGGCTTCGGTAACGTAGCTTGGGGTACAGCTTGGAAGCTCTGGGAGCTCGGTGCTAAGTGCGTTACAATTTCCGGACCGGATGGATACATCTATGATCCAGACGGAATCACAACTCAGGAGAAGGTTGACTACCTCCTCGAGCTCAGAGGATCCGGCAAGAACATCTGCGCACCTTACGCAGAGAAGTTCCCTAACGCTAAGTTTTTCGCAGGCAAGAAGCCATGGGGCGTATTCCAGGATACAGGCTGCAAGATCGATATGTTCATCCCTTGCGCTATGCAGAATGACGTTCACATGGAGCATGCTAAGCAGATCGTTGAAGGCGGCTGCAAGTTCTATTGCGAAGGCGCTAACATGCCTACAACAAACGATGCTCTCGAGTATCTGATCGAGAACATGACAGCTGTTGGTCCTGCTAAGGCAGCCAACGCGGGCGGAGTTGCTTGCTCCTGCATCGAGATGGGCCAGAACGCAGGTCACACTGCATTCCAGCACCAGGCTGTTTATGATCAGCTCCACCAGATCATGAAGAACATCTACAGCGCTTGCGCTAAGGCTGGTGAGACATACTACGGTGACAAGAACGCTCTGGTACCTGGCGCTAACATCGCCGGATTCGAGAGAGTTGCTAACGCTATGATGGCTCAGGGCCTTGTATAAAGGTGACTCTTTAGGTTAAAAACCTCAAATCAAAAAGAGACCGCTTCGGCGGTCTCTTTTATTGTGTTGTTTACATGCGGACGGCTTCGGATATGGTGAACAGGTATAGGTAAGCCTCGCTGACTTCCATGCCCGTGCCCTTCTCTACGGCCTCGCTGTAGAGTTCTATCTGCACTTTGTATTCGTCCCTTATGCGTTCAAGTTCGGCTTCGCGATCCGCGCCCGGCCTTATATAGCTCGACTTGTAATCTATGAGTATCATCCTGCCGTCCTCTTCGAAGCAGCAGTCGATGACACCCTGCACCAGCATCTCTCTGCCGTTTCTTGCGGTCTTGAGCGTAAACGGCTTTTCGCGTTTCAGGCTTCCCCGCTTATTCGCGGCTATGGTTCTTTGCCCGAGTTCGCTTTCGAAGAATGCCGCGATGTGGCTAAGATCGAGCGAAGCATATACGTCTTCATCTATAGCACCCTTCTTTTTAAGGAACGCTGCCCTCTCCGCTATGTAGTCCATATCGGTTGCGCTGCCGGTGATCTTCCCGAAGTCGAGGAATTCCATTATGCGGTGATACGCTGTTCCGATGTCTGCCGCGGAAGCGCGTTTTCTCTTCTCAGCGCCGCTACGGATATTTGTGACCTCATCACCGGACATTACAACGACCTCGCGCTTCTTTGCATTTTCCTCTTCGAGCTCTTCTTTTCGTATGGCGCTGACAGACCACTTGGCCTTCGCGGTCAGCAGATCCTCATCCGGATATCTGTATCTGAACCTTCTGTCGATCTCATCGTATATCGCCTGCTCCTCAGCGCTGAGAGGCTTATCGAGATACGCTTCTATGCGTTCGCGCTTTCCGGTCTCCGCGGCAGCTTTTGTGAGTATCAGCGGAGATATGAAGTACCTGTTGAAACCTGTCATCAGCACGCCGTTCATGGCCCTCAGATAACTTCTCGGGCGCGTCACAGCCTTGTTCAGGTCTTCCTCATCCTTGCAGCTTCCCACCAGGTACAGCTTGTTGCGCGCTCTTGTCATAGCAACGTAGAGCAGCCTCAGTTCCTCTTTGTATTCATCACGTCTTGACTTCGAGTTGATGGCGCGCTGTACCAGTGTGGAGCGCCAGAATCTCCGCGCCGGATCCACGTATGGCAGTCCGACTCCCACTCCGGAATCGAAGCTGAACTTCTTTTCATTGTTGTCCATTCTGAACGAGCGGCCAAGGTTTCCGACTATAACGAACGGGAACTCAAGGCCTTTGCTTTTGTGGATGGTGGAAATGCGCACGACATCATCATCGCTGCCTGCCATTGCCGCCTGCCCGTTGCTGAGTTTCTTGCTCTTCAGTATCTCAAGGAACGAGATGAACGAGCTGAGGGTCGCTATCGACTCCTTGCTGAACCTGCCCGCTCTGTCAGCGAGCGCGCTTAAGTTGGCCTGCCTTACGGCTCCGCCAGACATGGCTCCGGCCATCCTGTAGTAGCCGGAATCCACCAGCACCTTCCACACAAAGTCTTCAAGCGGCATCATGCGCGATAGCATGCGCCATTCGAGAAGCTTCGCCTTCGCGTTCGCAGCCTTTTCCCTTAGAGCTCCTTCCGGTCCCTCTTCCGAGTACCAGTCAAATGCTTCCCAGTACGCAGGCATCGTCTTACGCTTTTCCTTCATGGACGCGGTATGCTCTATCCTTATCTGCGCAAGATCTGAAGGCTCGAATCCGAAGACCTCGGAGTGCAGCACGGAAATGAGCGGCACGTCCCTCTTCATATTGTCTATGCATGTCAGAAGCGACAGCGCTACACCTATCTCGACCGTATCGAAATAGTCCTCGGTCTCTTCTATGTGAGGCTCTATCCCGCGGTCTCTTAAAGCGCGGCTCATGACCTCGCCCCTGTACGCGACGGCCCTTAAAAGTATCACTATGTCGCGGGCCTCGGCCTTTCTCACGACGCCTTTTATGCTGTCGTAAAAGTCCGTGCCTATTATGGAGGCAACCAGTTTCGCGATGTACTCGGCCTCGGCTTCCTCCTTTGTTATCTCTTCTATCTCTTCATCGATGAAGCCTGCCTCGACGGCTTTGGTATCATCCTCAAGCGCTTCCTCAGCCGCTTCTTTCGTATTGCCTTCCTCTGAGAACAGTATGTGTACTTCAGGCACAAAATCGTACTCCTCAGGGATATCCTTCAGGCCTTTGCAGAGCATGGCCCGGCTGTCATAGCCTTCCATGATGCGGCTGAAAACGTGGTTTATGTAATTGATAGTGGCGCCGTTGCTCCTGAAGTTGCTGCCCAGATCGATGGCAGTTCCGTACGGATCCTCTCCGGACGAGAACTTCGCGTAAAGCCTTTCGAATATCTCAGGCTCCGCCTGCCTGAACTTATATATGCTCTGCTTGACGTCGCCTACCCTGAACACGTTGTCCGGTCTGGCAACGCGGCTAATGAGATGTTCCTGTATGTTATTTGTATCCTGGTATTCATCGACAAAGATGAACTTGAAGCGCTTTCTCAGGATCTCCGCTGCCTCGTCATTTTTCAGTATGCGGACCGCTATATGCTCCATGTCCGAGAAGTCTATCACCCTGTTCTCAAGCTTCTTTGCTTCATATCTTTTCTCGAATTCCTCAAGCATTTTAAGGTAATAGACCGTATATCCGTATGTCGCGTTCATCTCCCTAATGCGCGTATCGAAGTCAGGCATCAGATATCTGTTCTTGAAATCACTGATCTCATCCTTAAGGCTTTTATTGAGGCCGGATACTTCTGTTTTTATTGTTTCATAGGCTTCCTTCTGATCCTTCTTTGCACCAAGCCTTGTCGGAGGTATGTTGTCGATCGCGCTGAATACTTCCGCATCGAGCCTGCCCTCTTTCAGCATTGTGATGATCTCCTGTACGGCAGCCACCTGGCGGGTAAACTTCTCATCGAACATCTCCGGTATGCCGGCCTGATCCATCATGGCCTGCAGCCTGCGGTAACTGTCCATGACCCTCTCAAAAACGTCAAGCGCGTCTGTCCTCATGATATTCTGCAGCTCCGACCCCTCGAAAGTATCCGCTGTCACCTTCAGCTGCTCCGCTCTGCCATATGCCCACTCGAAGTAATCAGGCATGGTCCTCAGCTTTCCATACGCACTCATAAGGTCGTCCATGAACTTCTCTTCGGTACGCTCCTCGCTGTACAGTCTCAGGAACGCCCTGAAACTGCCTCCCTCGATAAGGTCGTCGCTGGCAAAGCCATCATCCATCATTTCGCTCACGGCCTCGCGCCTCAAAAGCTCGCACTGGATATCATCCGCGACCGTGAAGTTAGGTTCCATGTCTATCTCGTGGAAGAATTCCTTTATGACGCGAAGAGCAAAGCTGTCGATGGTCGATATATACGCCCGGTACAGCCTGCCAAGCTGATCCTTCATGCGCGAAGCTTCTTCAGGATGATCAGCCATCCTCTTTCTTATGGCAGATGAAAGCCTCAGCCTCATCTCTGATGCGGCGGCGTTCGTAAATGTAACAACAAGAAGATCATCCACGTTGGCCTTGCCCTCGAGGATGATCCTTATGATGCGCTCAATAAGCACCGAGGTCTTTCCGGACCCCGCCGCCGCGGATACGAGCACCGACTTGTCTATGGTCTCAATAGCCTTAAGTTGTTCGTCTGTAAACTTGTTTGCCATGTATTTATTTTATCTTTCATTTGGGTCTATATCAACATGAAGCGTTAATGTGAGGCGGCAGCCTATAGCAGCAATATGAAGCGGTCACTAAATACCGCAATATGAAACGTTAATATGAGGCATCAATATAAAACAGCTGCTTCGGCCGCGTGATCAAAACTGCATCCAGCCGATAATCAAACCGGGTGTGGATTCCTATGTCTTCTTTCTGAATTCACACCACTGACGTTCGTTTTAAGCCATTATACCCTTCCTGCAAGATGAATCGGTGTGATTTTTGTCCCTCGGTTCCTAAAACCACACCATATGTTATCAACATAGAGAGTGAATGGATTTTCCTCTTCACAAAGAAAAAATGTGTATATCCCGGTCGTTTTGACCGGAATATACACATTCTGTTATTCAAAGCTTTAAGTATTGCTGCGGCGATGAGATTTTTCGTACGGAAAATATCGAGCCGTTATACCAGCACGTTGCCTTCCATGCCTTCCGGAACATCCAGCCCCATGAGTGTAAGCAGTGTAGGCGCGATGTCTGCCAGCTTGCCCGATGTCGCCGCGAACGGTACCGGCTCCTTGCAGATATGTACGAGCGGAACCTTTGCAGTAGAGTGCTTTGTGACAGGTTCGCCCTTCTCGTCCAGCATGGTATCCGCGTTGCCGTGGTCTGCTGTCAGGAGGATCTGTCCGTCCTTCTCGAATATCGCATCGCGGATCTGTCCGATAAGTCCGTCGAGAGCCTCTATGGCTTTTACGGCTGCTTCGAACACTCCTGTGTGTCCGACCATGTCAGGGTTTGCGAAGTTAAGGACGATCAGATCGTACTTATCTTCTTTGATCTTCTCGATGACCGTGGCCGCTACCTCAGGCGCGCTCATCTCAGGCTGCAGGTCGTATGTCGCGACCTTTGGCGACGGGATGAGTATCCTGTCTTCGTTCTTGTTCGGCTCCTCGACGCCGCCGTTAAAGAAGAACGTGACATGCGCGTACTTCTCTGTCTCAGCGATCCTGAGCTGTCTCAGTCCGAGATCAGCTATGGTCTTTCCGAGAGTCGGGTCTACGTCCTGAGGCGGGAATGCCACCAGTACGTTTGGCATCGTTGCGTCGTACTCAGCCATGCAGACGTAGGTGAGGTCCTTAGGAGCGGACTTTCTCTCGAAACCGTCGAATTCAGGATCTACCAGAGCGCGTGTG
The DNA here is from genome assembly GCA_017510505.1 of Mogibacterium sp. Classification (GTDB taxonomy): domain Bacteria; phylum Bacillota; class Clostridia; order Peptostreptococcales; family Anaerovoracaceae; genus Crickella. The sequence goes on from JAFWNE010000021.1 coordinate 47,058, forward strand.
ATCTCTCTTGCCCTGTCAGGTCTGAAGTTGATGAAGATCACGGAGTCGCCGTCCTTGATAGGAACAGGGTTTATCACTGTCGGCTGAACAAACTCGTCCACTTCATCCTTGGCGTAGGAGTTGTCCATGCACTCCTGAGCGCTTGAAGCCATGAGTCCCTCGCTGAGAGTGAGCGCGTCATAAGCTCTTATGAGACGCTCCCACCTCTTGTCTCTGTCCATTGCATAGAATCTGCCCGAGATGACGCCGATGCGTCCGGCATCGTTATCATTCAGATATTCCTCGAGAGGTCCGAGCCATGTCATGGCGCTCTTTGGCGGAACGTCTCTTCCGTCAAGGAAGCAGTGGACCGCAACGTCCTTTACGCCGCACTTTTTGGCCATGTTGATAGTAGCCATGAGGTGCTTCATGTGGCTGTGCACGCCGCCGTCAGACACGAGTCCCATGATGTGGAGAGTGTGTCCCTCAGCCGCGTTCTTCATTGCAGCATTCAGGGCCTCATTCTCAAAAAACTCTCCGGAATCAATGGATCTTGATATCTTGAGGAGGTTCTGATAGATGACGCTTCCGGCGCCTATGTTGAGGTGTCCTACCTCGGAGTTGCCCATCTGTCCGGCAGGGAGCCCTACCGGCTCGCCGCTCGCGTAGATAGTGATGAACGGATAGTTGTCGAAGATCTCGTCGAGAACAGGCGTCCTCGCTTTCATTATGGCGTTGCCGTAAAATTCTTCTCTGTAGCCGAATCCGTCAAGGATCATCAGCATCGTAGGTCTGTGTTTCATTACGCTTCCCCTTCTTCTTTAACGGCGGCTGTGATCATGTCAGCCGCTATCTCCTTTGCTGCCTGGCTTACAGGTCTCTCGCTCACTTCTTCGGTAAGAGCTCTCTTGCCGTCGACGATGTCTCTGGCTCTCTTTGATGTGAGGATGACCAGTGAGTATCTGCTTGTTGTCTTTTCTCTGAGTTTGTTGATCGATGGATAAAGAAGCATTGTGTTTCCCCTTTCGGTAGTTATTTTGTCTCTTTTTCGTATTCTCTTATGATGGATCTGACCGCCTCAGGCACCCGGGCTGATTCCGCCGCGATTATGCTGCGCGCCAGATCGACTGCTTCGTCTATATCTTGATTGACTATGTAATAGTCATATTCGCCTATCAGTCTGATCTCGTTGAGGGCCTGTCCGAGACGCTTTTCCACTTTCGCGGCATCCTCTGTGCCTCTGCCAATGAGTCTCTTTCTGAGTTCCGCGAGACTTGGCGGAAGGATGAAAATGAGTATGGCCTCCGGCATCGCTTTCTTGACCTGCAGGCCTCCCTGCACGTCTATGTCGAGGATCACGTTGTAGCCCCTGTCAAGACGGCTTATCACCATGTCCTTAGGCGTTCCGTAGAGGTTGTCGAATACAGTAGCGTGTTCAAGGAAATTGCCCGCCTCTATATTGGTCAGGAACTCATCCCTCGATACGAAATAGTACTCTCTGCCGTGGACCTCGCCCTCACGCGGAGCGCGTGTCGTCATCGACACCGAGAATTCGTTCCGGATGTCCTTTAGGAGCTCTTTGCACACAGTACCCTTGCCCGTTCCGGACGGTCCGGATATGACGAATAATCTTCCTCTTTTACGGCTCATATGTACCTCCCGTCAATCTATGATTTTAGCACATTAGCCTCTGATTTCGCAATTATCAGATTGGCCGCGATGTCTCCTTCCACGTTTATTGTGGTAAATGCCATGTCGAGCAGCCTGTAGAACGCGGCTACAGGTCCTATAAGATCGATCGGCAGTCCGAAAATGGTGAGGAACGATGTCATCAGTACTATCCCACCTCCCGGAATTCCCGGCGCGGCCATGTTCAGGAGCGCCGCCACAAGCGCCATCGCCGCAAGCTGCGCAAACGGCAGACCCAGCGAGTAGAATTCATCCACAAAGAACGCCAGGCAGCAGAACGAGCAGGCTCCTCCGCACATGTTTATGGTACAGCCGAGCGGCAGTATGAAACTGCTTATATCCTCGGGCGCTCCCAGGTCTTTTGTACAGACCCTGATGGTGGTCGGGAGCGTCGCCGCCGAGCTTGTTGTGGAAATGGTCATGAGCGCCACCCTGCCGCAGGCCCTGAGATAGGTCTTCAGATCTGTTTTAGTGTAAAAAATCACCGGCAGCATGAACACTATGATGAATACAGCTATGCAGGCCAGCCAGCAGCACAGTATGTACTTGCCTATCGCCATGAAGAGTCCCGCTCCGTACTCCGCTATGGAGAAGGCTATAAGGGACATGACGCCTATAGGCGATGTCTCCATTATCACGGAGAGTATGCGGAACACTATGTCTGAAAGGCGGTTGATGAAATCCCTTACCGGCTCTGCCTTCTCGCCCATCCTGACTATAACTGCGGCAAGTATGATCGCCAGTATGATGGTCACGAGTATGTTTTTTGACGAGAATATGTCCTCCAGGCTGCCTGGGAAAAGCTGCCTCAGCACGTCTGCCGCGCTCAGCTTTCCGGCTATAGTCCCCTCATATACCGGCTGGTTTTCAAAGACGATGCCCTGCCCCGGACGTATGCTCGTCGCTACCACGGACGATACCGCGAAAGATGCCATAAACATCACGAAGAACAGCACTACCGTCTTGACAGCGACACTCCTAAGGGACTTTATATTGGCCGAGTTGATGATGCCTGTCATTACCGCGCATACCAGCACCGGGAGCACCATGAACTTGATCAGCCTGAGGTAGATGTCGCCAACGATCCTGGTCGAGATCGAGAATCCCGGCGCAAAAAGGCCAAGCAAAATACCGATCGCAAAGCCGATCGCGATCCGCGCAAACAGATTCTCTTTTTTCAAGACCCAACTATTCCCCATTAATGCAATAAATCGGTTACTGACCCTGCCGGGCACGCTCTCGCTGACGTTCGGACGCAGCGGTACTAAACTCTGACTTCGCCTTAGGCTCGTCAATCGTTAAGTGCCGGCGTCCTCAAGTCGCCCGCCCAGGGTTAGTAACCGATTTTTCTATTCTATGTTCTGGACTTGTTCTCTTATCTTCTCTATTTCGGCCTTGAGATCCAGCATCATAGATGTGATCTCGCGGTCGTTCGACTTCGATCCTATGGTATTGGCCTCGCGGTTCATCTCCTGGATCAGGAAGTCTATCTTCTTGCCGATGGCTTCGCCGTCTGTCTTAAGGAAGGCCCTCAGCTGGCTCACGTGGCTGTCGAGCCTCACGAGTTCTTCCGTGATATTTGCCTTGTCTGCAAATATCGCTGCTTCAAGGGCTATCCTTTCCTCAGGCACTTCATATACACCGTCAAGAAGTTCTTCGACTCTCGCCTTGAACTTCGCGGCATATTCCTTTTCGATTTCAGGCGCCCTCTTTTCTATACGCGCGCGGATATCCGAAACTATGTCCGCCCTTGCCTCAAGATCTGCCGCGAGCTTGGCTCCCTCTGCTTCTCTCATCGCGCAGATGTCGTCAGTGGCCTTCCTTGCAGCGGACACGAGCCTCTGTGTCATGGTCTCTTCATCCTCTTCTGCGGCGCTCGTCTTTATTACATCCGGCATTCTTGCCAGCAGACTGAGCGATACCTTGGATTCCTCTCCGAACTCAAAGCTGTCCCTCAGTGTGCTTAAAGCGTCATAGTATTTTGCCGCAAGATCGGCGTCCAGCTTGACATCGCTGTCGCTCTTGCCGGCATTGTCTATGCTGACGTTCACCTCTACCTTGCCGCGGGAAAGTTTCTCCTTGATAGCGGCCTTGATGGCTTCTTCCGCGAACGAGTATCTTCTAGGCATCTTTACGGAGATGTCCAGATATCTGTGGTTGACCGCTCTTATCTCTACTGTGACCTTACCTGTTTCGTCGGCATACTCTCCTCTGCCGAACCCGGTCATGCTTTTTATCATGCTATTCTTCTTCCTTCTCAGCGTCTTCTACTACTTCAGGTTCAACGTCAACGGCTTCGGCGCGTGTGATCTCATCCTCTTCGAATGCTTCTTCCTCAGCTCTTCTGGCTTCTTCCTCAGCCGCGCGCTGCGCTTCTCTTTCATTGAGCTTCGCGTTGGTGTTTATGATCTTGAGAATTACGTAAACGATTGCAAGAAATACTATTAATTTGAACATATATACCCTCCTTTAAAAGTTCTGCGGGCGAAGCACCAGTATGTCGCTGCCCAGCTCGATGTCCCCTGTATTGATGAAACTTACTCTTGAAATGCCTACCTTTTTGCCTTTTCCGGCAGCAGTGTCCATGAACTTCTCCAGGCTGTCGATGTTTGGCAGACCGAATCCCGCTATTTCCGATCTGAAATGCATAGGGATCGCCAGCTTAGGCGTCGTCCTGTCGATAAGTTCAAGAGCCTCAAACATGTCGTATGTGTAGACTCCTCCGACCGGCACAAGCGCTATGTCGGCATCCTTAAAGAGCGCGAGATTCTCTTCAGTCAGAAGATCTTCAAATTTCTCGCCGATGTCTCCGTAGTGCACCAGTTTCTCGCCGGTCCTCTTGTTTGTGATCACATATATCCTGTTCTCGCCTCTAAGAGCGCCCTTCTCAGGATCGTGGAAAGTGTCGATATATTCCACCTTGAACGGACTCTCTTCCTTTGGCTCGATCTTCACGTGCTCGCTGCCCGCGTGATCGTCATGTCCGTGAGAACACATCACCTCGCTGGCCACATCCACTATCTTTCCGAAGCCCGGTACCGACCCGTATCTGTATGGGTCCAGGATTATGGAATAACCGGTCTTATCATCAAGGATCTTGAAGCACGCATGGCCTATATACTTGATTATCATGTCCTTCTCCCTTTTATCTTATGAGCGAGATGGCAGACTTTATCGTCCTTATCTCGCATACCTCGCTGCCTGCTTCATACTCGCCGTCCAGCGTCCAGTGGATGCCTTCCTCTATCTCCACATTCAGGCTATGTGCCGAGTACTTTTCTATCTGATGTGACTTGAACGTTCCGCCAAGCGTGGATGCCACGATGTCGCTCAGTTCGATCAGGTCCTTAGGCATTTTAATCATGAGGACCTCCATCATGCCGTCGTTCATGTCCACGTCCAGCCTCTCAAGGTTCAGTATTCCGCCTATCGACTTGGAATTGCATATCGCACCGAGTACGTAGTCACCCTCATGGACCTCCTCTTTGTCTGTTCCCGGTTCGAGCGTGATCTTTGCGTGTATCGGCTTGAGGTTTGCAAGCTCGGTCACTCCGCCCATCACGTAGGCCGCATGTCCGAAAATGTTCTTGAGGTTCTGCGGCACCGAGTATGTCACAGAAGTAAATGCTCCGAAGCTGGCCACGTAGCTGAAGTAGCGGTCATTGAAGCAGCCTATGTCCACGGCCCCGGCCTTTCCGTTGATTATCCTGTCCACGCATTCATGTATGTTCTTCGGCAGGCCTACCGAGCTGGCAAAGTCGTTTGTGGAGCCCGCGGGTATGTAACCTATCGGTGTCCTGAGGTCTTTGCTCAGCAGACCGTCTATTACCTCGTTCAGCGTGCCGTCTCCTCCCGAGACTACCACCACATCCGATTCGCCGCCGTATTCTGCCGCGAAATCCCTGGCATCGCCCTTCCCGGTCGTCATCAAAACCTGTGTCAGATATCCGGCTCCGGAAAAACTCTCGATTATAGAGGCCATGTATTTAGGAGCCAGCATGACTCCTGCTTTAGGGTTCATGATGAACAGCAGCTTTTTTCTGTCGTGCATTATTCTTCATCCTCCGGCTCGTATTCTCTGTTGCGGGCTTCAAGTTCTTTCTCGATCCGCTCTTTTACATTTCTCTCTGCTTCCAGCTCGGCTATCTCTCTTTCGCGCTTCTCCTCATAACCCGGGTCGAACTTTCTGGAGAACCTGACCGCCAGACTGTCGAGCGACCTGTCTGCCATGTCGTATTCGCCGATTATAAGCTTGTTCCACATCTCCTCGCCGTTGGAACCGTACTGCCTGATCAGGTACTCCTTGATCTTGGCCGGCGTAAGTCTTCCGCGGCGCATGTGGATGTCCCAGGATTTATTGAACATCATGCCTATGCAGAGCACCCAGCTTATGAGGTAGAACCACAGCATCATGGCTACGATGTTTGAGAAAGCTCCGTAGATAAGGTTGTAGTTGACCGCCCTGGAGATATACAGGGAGTAGAACCACGTGACTATCATGATGCCGGCCGTCGCGATGACAGCGCCCGGGAGCACAGCTCTCACAGGCACTCGTATGCGCGGCAGCAGATAGTAATTCGCGAGTATTACTATAAAGAACAGCCCGCCTAAAAGAGGCGTCCTGAGATCGGAGATCAGTTGCTGAAGTTCAGGATTCTGAAGCACTCTCTTCGCAATGAGTTCGCCGTATACATAGCCGACCAGAGTCAATGCTACCACCAGGATGGAGCCGGCGGCGATCGGTATCGACTTCAGCCTCTCGGAAAAGAAGTTGAACCTGTACTTTCCGTAGCTGATCGTATAAGTCGTGAGTCTTGACAGCGAGAAAGCAAGTGAAGAGCTCGCCCAGAGAGCGAGGATGATCATGAAGAAGTTGGATATCGACGTTGAAGACGCCCTGAAGAGTCCTTCAAGGAAGCTGCCCATCTCCGTCGACAGGTGCTGCTCGAGCCAGTCTTTGATGAAATCCATCGAGACATCAAAAATACCCAGTACCTGCGTAAGTACGATAAGCATAGGCACTGATGCCATGAAGAAGAAATACGCGATCTGCGCGGCAAATCCCGCATAATACTGGTCGTCAAACTGCCTCCAGAGATGGAAGCAGATCTTTCTGACCCTCTTCCACGTCAGGGGCAGCTTATAATTCTCGTCGTGATCTTCACTTACTGTGTTTTCCCAGAAATCACTCATGCGTTTTATCCGAGCAGTCTTTCAAGCTCGGCAATGGCATTTGCCCTGTGGCTTATGGTGTTCTTGAAATCCGTACCAAGCTGAGCGAAGGAATTCTTATATCCCTCAGGAATGAATACCGGATCATAGCCGAATCCACCGCTGCCCAGCTTCTCTTCCGCGATATGCCCGTGGCACTCGCCTTTTGCTGTCAGGATGTATCTGCCGTCCTGTTCTTTGGCGGTCTTCGGAGCGCCTTCAGGGCCCGGGTATATCAGCGTGATGACTGTAACGAACTTTGCCGTCCTCTCTTCGAAAGGAACGCCCTCAAGCTCGCCCAGCAGCTTGGTGTTGTTGTCATCGTAAACACAGCCCTCGCCCGCGTATCTCGCGCTGTAGACGCCCGGAGCGCCTCCGAGGGCATCTACCATCAGGCCCGAATCATCAGCGATGACAGGGCTGTCAGCGTACTTATCTGCAAGAGCAGGGTCTGCGTGTATCATGTCCATGATAACGCTGGCCTTCAGGAAGGAATTCTCCTCGAAAGTCGTGCCCGTCTCTTCTATGTCGTCAGTCGGGATACCGGCGTCGTCACGGGATATAACATGGAGCCCGTACTTCTCAAGTATGGCCCTCAGCTCGACTATCTTATTCTTGTTCTGTGATGCCAAAATCGCTGTTCTCATAACTATTTAATTATATCATTTCTCACGTGCTGCCGCCATCATCAGCGCGCATTCTATGCGCTTGCGGTGCAGCCTGCAGCCGAATTCATATACCTTGTTTATATCCCCATTGGAGTGGTAGTTGTTGGCCGCGCAGCCTCCCGCGCAGTACAGCCTCGCCCAGCAGTTTTTGCACTTGTCGCGGGTGTATATATTGTTGCCGCTGGTGAATATCTCGACCGTCTCCGGATGAGTTATGCCATCATAGATGTTGCCGACTATCATGTCGTCATCGCCCACGAACTGGTGGCACGGATAAAGGTCTCCGGTCGGAGTGACCGCGAGGTATTCAGTCGAAACTCCGCAGCCCGCGACCCTCTTGTAGATGCACGGACCGCCCGTCAGGTCGACCGTGTAGTGATAGAAGCTGAAGCCCTCGCCCGCTTCTTCTCTTTTAAGCATCTCAAGAGCGAGCTTTTCATACTCTTCAAAGAGCTGAGGCAGATCCTCCTTTTTCAGAGCGTAAGGCGCGTCAGGAGAAGCCACTACAGGCTCTATGGAAGTCTCCCTGAAGCCAAGGTCCGCCATCGCAAGCACGTCCGCAGCAAAGTCCTTGTTATATGCCGTGTAGGTGCCCCGCATGTAGTATTCAGAGCTCTTTCTGCCCTCCGCTACAGCCGGATCGTCAGTCGTCCTGGCGTCCACAAGGGCCTTGAAATTGTCCATGATGGCATCGTAAGTGCCCCCGCCCGACTTGCTCTTGCGCATGCGGTCGTGGGTCTCTCTTCTTCCGTCCATGCTAAGAACCACGTTGCCCATCTCACGGTTGGTGAATTCGATTACATCGTCGTCTATCAGGACACCGTTGGTGGTCAGCGTGAAATTGAATATCTTGTTGTGTTTTTTCTCAAGTTCTCTTCCGTAAGCGACTATCTCCTTGCAGACGTCCCAGTTTATGAGCGGCTCGCCGCCAAAGAAGTCCACTTCAAGATGTTTTCTGCTGCCGGAATGCTCCACCAGATAATCGAGAGCCTTCTTTCCGACCTCAGCGCTCATTATCCCGCTCTTGCCGGAATAATCGCCCTTGCCCGCGAAGCAGTACTCGCAGTCCATGTTGCAGCCGTGTGCCACGTGAAGGCAGATCGCCTTGAGCACTGACTGCTTAAGTTTTATCTCGTCAGCCGCTTCTTCGAACGGATCAGTGGACCACAGCAGGCCCTTTTCGCAAAGTTCGGCGATGTCATCAAGCGTCTCCTGAGATTCCGCCCACGAAATGTCATGCCTATAGGCGATTTCCGAGGCGATCTCTGCTCTTGCGTTCTTATCTGCGAGCACACCCTTAGGGTCGCCGCTTTCATCGAGCAAAGATATGGCGTCATAAGCCACCTCATCCAGCGAGTGGACAGCGCCGCTCGCGGCGTCGACCGCCATATTGAATCCATTAAGTTTGTACAGATGTATCATATTTCCTCTAGATAAATAAAAACGGCGCTGCCTCAGCAGCGCCGCCGTAAGCTTCTTACTTCTCCTTGCGCTGCTCGCAGTGCTGATTAGCAACGCTGCAGGAAGTCTTGCTTGCAGACTGGCAGGAAGTCTGGCACTCGCCGCAACCGCCGTTTACCTTCGACTCAGCCATGTCTCTTGTTGTGATAGTCTTGATCCTCTTCATTTCCGGTTCCTCCATTTATATAGATTTTATTATTCGTTTATTTCAACCGAGAATACCGATTTTTCTTCCGGCTTTTCGGCTTTTGCTTCAGGCTTGTGCTCTGCCGGGAATGTCGGCACCTCAGGCGCCTCGAAGTCTACAGGGATCCTTGGCACTTCCTGGGTAGCGCGGTTTTCGAAACCAGGCTTTGCAGAAAAGTCAGGTTCCGGGATCGGCTCCTGTACCGCTTCCTTAGGAGCAGCGGTGATCCTGAAGTCGAATACCGCTTCTCTCTTCATGTCTCTGTTGACTATCCTGATCCTGTCAGCCTTGCCGTCATTGCTGTCAGCCTTGACAAGGATGTTGCGGGATTCTCCCGCTGCGATGTCCATGGTGACTTCCTGTCCCGGAAGAGGCGGAAGATCCCAGTTTCTGGTATCAGGATTGTATGCAGTATGGAAAAATCTTACCTTTCCTACAGTCACGTTGATGTGATAGATGCAGTCGCGGTTTACGCTTGGGAGCAGGCACTCGCTCTGCTTGTCTCCAAGCTGTCCTCTCAGGTTGACCGTGCCCTTTGCAGTCCTGTATACCAGGCCTCTGTACTCGTTGCGTCTGTTGACCTGCTCGGAAACAATGACCACATCGCACGGCGCGTTGTTGATCACGTATTCCGCGGTAGTTCCTATCGAGCTGAGCATGTCCTCTTTGGAAGACTTGGTCATGATTATGAGATCAGCGCCTGTCTCACGTGCGGCTCTCGTGATGCGTACGCCCGCCTTGCCTACGCCTGAAAGCATCGAAAGTTTGTATCCTTCAAGCTCTGTGGCAATGAGCGCCAGCTTTTCGTCGAGCACCTTGATGGCTTCAGCTTCAGCTTCGGACTTTACCGAGTAGCTGAGTTTCTCATCGATCATGAGAAGCACCAGTTCCGCTTCATCAGGGCTGTAATGTGATTTGACATAATGCAGCGCTTTCAGACTGCGCTGTGTTTCTTCGATTGGAAGAAGTATCTTCTTCATCTTTTTACCCCTTTTATGTGTTTGGTCGTCATATTTTTGCACTTTATTCTACCACATATGTGGCATCATTTCAAAAACCTCGAGTTAAGTGTAAGTATAAATATCTCGAGTATCGCATAAAGCACAAGATAGTCGTCATCGTATGAGAGGATGAGGTCGTTGCGGCACCAGCCTTCGTTATCGAACTGCAGGCTCGGTGAGCCTCCGATGACCGCTTTCAGCTCCCCATCTCGTTCAACGATATAGTTGCAGGACACCTTGGCTCTCATGCATGACGGGAAGATATTCACGCGGAATTCTCCCTCTTCGGTGCTGCAGATGAAACCTTCCTGCTTGCCTTCCTTGAACCTCTTTATCTCGCCGTAGTGCTCTCCGTTGGCGAACATCTCATATCCTGCCATATCGAGAACGATACCCTTGCCGTCAAAGGCATGCGGCATCACGGATGCCATCTCGCTGCCGTCGGAATCGAGCACGGCTGACCTGAACGGGCTGTATGAGTGCTCCACCTTCAGCACCTCTTCTCCATCGGAGTTCCTTAGATATCCGTCGCTGGAGTTGTGGTAGTAGAAAGTGAAGAAATCGAGGCTGTCAGGCACCTCCGCGTTTCTGTCCGCAGAGAGCTTCTCAACGATCTCCATAAGATGCTTCACAAGCATGACGGCTGCCAGCTTGAAGCCCGCGAATATGGCGTATCTCTCAGGCGTGACCTCAGCCTCTGACGTGTTGATGAGATCACTGAATCTGTATTCATCTTCCTCTCCCCTGATGATGTTTTCTATCAGGGTAAGGTGCTTGATGCTGAGGCTGTTTTTTACACGCGAGATGACCACACAGTCCTTGAACTTTCCCGGTCCGAAGATTATGCTGTCCCCCTCATAGCCCTTGTGTCCGGCTATCCACGGCTTGCCGAACGGCGTGTCGATGTCTTTTATCTTTTCATAGAGCTCATCGATGCCAAGATCGGTCTTCACCACCTTCTCATATATGCTGCGGTCATTGAACTTTCCGCCTCCGCGCGTCCAGAAGATGCCGAAAGCGAGCAGCATAACAATGCCTCCCATGAGGAACTTTCCAACGCTCAGCATAAGAAGACCCATGAGGACGGTCAGTACGCCTATGGCTGTCATGGCCCTGTCTTGCTTCATATACCCTTTATTCTCCTTTTATATCGCAGCCTTATGAGAGCAGCGCGTCGACCGCGTCTCTTACGGCCTTGCGGTTCTCTTCTGCCTTTTCAGGCGTATCGCCCTTGACCATTACGTATGTCTTGATCTTAGGCTCTGTTCCGGAAGGTCTTACCGCAACAGCGCATCCGTCAGCAAGGTTGTAGAAGAGTACGTTGCTCTTTGTGAAGCCCGGAACGTCTCCGAGATAGTCCGTGACGCTTTCGACCTTGAGGCCGATCTCCTCCGGAGCGTTCTCTCTGATGCGGGCCATAACGGCTTCTCTCTTCTCGGCTGAATCGAATCCCGCGAATACCGTGGATTCGGTGTTCTCGATGAACCATCCGTATTTCTCATACAGAGCGATAAGTCCGTCGTATACCGACATACCTCTGGCCTTATACCAGCATGCCATCTCCGCCATCATCATGGCCGCATAGACAGCATCCTTGTCTCTCGCATACGATCCGCCCAGGAATCCGATGCTCTCCTCGAATCCGAATACGAAGTTCTCGTCTCCGTTCTCTTCATGCTCCTTGATCTTCTCGCCTATGAACTTGAAGCCTGTGAGGACTTCGTACATCTTTACGTTGTTGTAGTCCGCTATCTTGTTGGCCATTACGGTCGAAACGATGGACTTGCAGACGAACGGGTTCTTAGGCATTGTGCCGAGTTCTTTTCTGACTGTGAAGATGTAGTCCATCATCAGGCATGCTTCCTGGTTTCCGGTAAGGATCTTATAATCGTCTCCTGCCTTTACTACAGCTCCGCATCTGTCGCTGTCAGGGTCTACTCCGATGACCAGTTCAGCGCCGTTCTTCTTTGCGTATTCGATGGCAAGAGCAAAGCCCTCTGTATTCTCAGGGTTAGGCGACTTGACCGTCGGGAAATTGCCGTCCGGTATCATCTGCTCTTCTACAGGGATGATGGCTCCGTAGCCCTGGCGTCTTAAGATCTCAGGTACCAGCTTGTAGCCTGCTCCGTGGAACGGTGTGAAGACTATCTTCATCTCCTTGGCGACCTGGTCGATGTACTTGCGGGTGACCGAAGTCTCCATGACTCTCGAGATGTAGACTTCATCCATCTCGTCGCCGAGTATCTCGATGATGCCGTCCTCGACAGCCTTCTTGTAATCTGTGGTCTTTACGTCCTTGAAGATGTCGACCTTTGCGATCTCGGCCGATACTACATCAGCGTGCTCAGGTCCAAGCTGGGCTCCGTCAGCCCAGTAAGCCTTGTAGCCGTTATATTCCTTAGGGTTATGGCTCGCGGTGATGTTGATGCCGGCGATCGACTTTGTCTCTCTGACCGCGAATGAAAGCTCCGGTGTCGGGCGCATGTCGTCAAAGATATATACCTTGATGCCGTTTGCTGCCAGAACAGATGCTGCTTCCTCCGCGAAGAGCCTGGAGTTCAGTCTCGAGTCGTGAGCGATGGCTACGCCATTGCCCTCTTTCGAATCTCCGCCTATCTGTCCGCCGTTTGCGATCACCAGATTGGCAAGGCCCTGTGTAGCGTATCTAACTGTATAAACGTTCATGCAGCCGATGCCGGCTCCCATGATGCCTCTGAGGCCCGCGGTGCCGAAGGTGAGCATGGCCTTGAACCTGCCTTCTATCTCCTCATCCTTGCCCTCAAGCGCTCTGAGTTCTTCCTTGGTCTTCTCGTCGACTACGTCTGACGCCAGCCAGTATTCGTACTCTTCTCTGTAAGTTCTCATGTTTTTCCTCGCCTTTCTTTTTATGATCTAGCCAACTTCTTCGAATTGTGAATTGTATAGTTCAGCGTATGCGCCGCCCTTCGCAAGCAGCTCATCGTGCGTACCCTGCTCTACGATGTCGCCATGTTCCATTACAAGTATAAGGTCAGCGTTGCGTATTGTCGAGAGCCTGTGCGCGATAATAAAGCTTGTCCTGTCTTCGGTCAGGGCGTCCATAGCCTTTTGTATCTCTTCCTCTGTCCTGGTATCTACCGACGAAGTCGCCTCGTCGAGTATCAGGAGCCGCTTGTCAGCCAGCACGGCGCGCGCTATGGTAAGCAGCTGCCTCTGGCCTTCCGAAATGTTTGTGGCATCCTCGTTGAGGATCATCTTGTATCCGCCCGGAAGAGCCTTGATGAAGTGGTGCGCCTTCGCGGTCTTGGCCGCGTGGATTATCTCCTCGTTCGTGGCGCCTTCCCTTCCGTAAGCGATGTTCTCCTTTATAGTGCCGCTGAAGAGCCATGTGTCCTGGAGCACCATCGCGAAGTTGTCGCGGAGCTCCTTTCTGGTAAACTGCCTTATGTCGCGGCCGTCTATGAGGATGGACCCTCCATCCACATCGTAGAACCTCATAAGCAATTTTACCATAGTCGTCTTGCCCGCGCCTGTAGGACCTACGATGGCTATCTTCTGACCAGGCTCCACTTTGGCGCTGAAGTCCTTGATGACCGGCTGATCCTTCTTATATCCGAACCTGACATGCCTGAATTCGACAGCGCCCTTTATCTCGCCCATCTCATCCTCGGCTCCCGGCGCGTCGATCTCTTCGTCCTCATCGAGGAACTCGAATACACGCTCGGCCGCAGCCGCCATTGACTGTACCTGGTTCATGATCTGCGCGATGTCCTGTATAGGATGGCCTATGTTCTTTACATACTGGACAAAGGCCTGGATGTCGCCTACACCTATTGCTCCCCTTACGCAGAAGACTCCTCCCGCAACAGCGACAGCAGCGTATCCCAGATTGCTGACGATACGCATTAGCGGCCTCATCAGGCCTGAAAGGAACTGCGACTTCCACGCGGATTCATAGAGCTTCTCGTTGGCCTTGTCGAATTCCTTCGTGACCGCGGCTTCCCTGTTGAAAGCCTTGACTACCAGATGCCCGGAGAAGGTCTCTTCTACCTGGCCGTCGATGATGCCAAGGTATTTCTGCTGGGCAGCGAAGTGCTTCTGCGATACCTTGATGAGAAGTCCCATCACCAGAGCGGAGAACGGGATGACCAGCAGGGCTATGAGTGTCATGGTAACATTGATCGTCAGCATCACTACCACAATGCCCACCATGCTGATTATCGCCCAGATGAAATTGGATATGCTCTGGGAAAGCGACTGGCCGAGAGTATCTACGTCGTTTGTGATACGCGATAAGATCTCGCCTGTCTGGACGCGCTCAAAGTAGCCTATAGGCATGCGGTTTATCTTCTCTGAGATATCGCGGCGCATCCTGTAGACTATCTTCTGCGTGATGTTGGTCATGATCAGAGCCTGGATGTACTGCGCGAAAGCACCAATGAAGTACAGTGCCGCAGTCAGCAGTAGCACGCGTGCGACGGCGGCAAAGTCTATGCCGCCGGTGCCATGAATTTTATTCATGACACCCTCTGCGAGCAGAGTGGTCGCGCGCCCCATGACTTTAGGGCCGACCGTCTCAAATATGGTAGCAAGCGCAGCCACAATAATTACCACCACAATGGCGTACTTGTACGCGCCCATGTAGCTGAGCGTGTCCGCTATAGCCTTGCGGAAGTTCTTAGGCTTCTCTCCCGGCGCCAGTATGCTGCTCGGGCCGCCGCCGCGCCTTCTCTGGCGCGATCCGTCTCCCTGCCCGGTCTGCTGCTCTTCAGCTTCCTGATCAGGCTTTGCCTCGTATTCTGTTTTCGGCTTTTTGTCTTCGCTCATTTATTACGCGAGCGCTGCCTCCGACAGCTGGGATATAGCTGTATCCCTGTAAATATCGCAGTTCTTCATGAGTTCTGCGTGTGTTCCCTTGCCTACTATCCTGCCCTCGTCCAGCACGATTATTTGCTCGGCGTGCAGTATGGTTCCGACTCTCTGCGCGACTATTATGCGCGTAGTGCCCTCCGAATGCTCCGCCAGCGCTCTTCTCAGCGTGACGTCCGTCTTCATGTCTAGAGCAGAGAAAGAGTCATCGAATATCATGATCTTAGGCTTCTTTATCACGGCTCTTGCGATAGCCAGTCTCTGCTTCTGGCCGCCGGAAACATTGGCGCCGCCCTGCGACACCTCTCTGTCAAAGCCCTCAGGCCTCTCATCTATGAACTCAGTCGCCTGGGCTATGTCTGATGCGAGCCTGACCTCTTCATCGGTCGCGTCCTCATCGCCCCAGCGTATGTTTTCCGCAACTGTACCGGAGAAGAGTATGCCCTTCTGAGGCACGTAGCCTATCTCATCTCTCAGCGACTCAAGGGTCACGTCCCTGACGTCCTTGCCGCCCACGGTGATGCGTCCTTCCGTCGCGTCAAAGAACCTTGGGATCAGGTTGATCAGCGTAGTCTTGCCGCAGCCCGTAGCTCCTATGATGGCAGTTGTCTCGCCTTCCTTAGCTACGAAGTCGATGTCTGTCAGAACGTCCTCTTCCGCGTCAGGATATCTGAACGAAACGTGCTCGAATCTGATCTCTCCCTTGTCCTCCGGCGTCAGTTCTATGGCATCGTCCCTGTTCTTTATGGAAGTCTCAGTCTCAAGCACCTCGTAGATACGGTCGGCGGCTATGCCTGCTCTTGGCAGGAATATCGCCATGCTGGCTATCATGAGGAACGAGAATACTATCTCCATCGAGTACGCGATAAAGGCCGTCATCGTACCTACCTGCATGCCGCCCGCGTCTATCCTGCCGGCAGCGACCCAGGTGATCCAGATGGAAAGGCCGTACATGATTATCATCAGGAAAGGCGTGATAGAGATCATTGCGCGGTTCACGAAGAGCTGGTTTCTGTAGAGGTCGTTATTGGCCTTATCGAACCTTTCCTCTTCCGTGTCCTCGCGTCCGAAAGCGCGGATGACCTGTATGCCCGTAAGTATCTCTCTCGATACGGCATTCAGCGCGTCGATGAGGCTTTGCATTATTTTGAACTTAGGCATCGCGATGGCGAACATCACAGACACCATCAGAAGTATCGCTATGACGCCCGTTACTATGACGAAGTTCATGTGCGCGTGCGTCTGATATACCTTTATGATCGACCATGTGCAGATGCATGGCGCAAAGAGCATCATGCGAAGCATCATGGTGGATGTCATCTGCACCTGCTGAATGTCGTTGGTGGCGCGTGTTATGAGAGACGATGTCTTGAATTCGTTCATCTCGGCGCTCGAGTACGACATTACATTGGCAAATAGCCTCGACCTTAAGTCCTTGCCGATTCCGGCTCCTACCCTTGCCGCGAGCAGCGATACCAGCGTCGTGAAGGCCATGACTATAATGGACATCAGCAGCATCAGTCCGCCGCATCTGAACATGAACGAGTTCTGTATGGCCAGAAGATCGAGCCCCGCCTCTGTGTCGCAGTCTCCCGCGTAAGCTATGCCCATCGCCAGCAGGTTGCTGTTGGTCTCCTGCCCTTTTCCGCTGCTGTCTATGACGTTCCCGGATCCGGTACCCGCGGATTCCTCGGCCTTAGCCAGAGTGTCCCCGTTCTTCTCAGCGTAGCGTGTGACAAGCGGCATCAGAAGCGTCTTGTCAAGCTCAGTCAGCTCATCGTCAGTCATGTCCCTTCGTCTGTAGATGGCTGCCCCGTCCTCAGACGTCTCGCCTGCGTCCGTGATGAAGCAGTCCTCCCATTTGGCCTGCTCGTCTGCGCTCATGCCGGCTGAGGCAGCCTCAAATTCGGATACCGTTATGGCCTCCGGCACTATATGCTCTATACCTCTGTTCTGTATGCCCGTATCGATGAGAGCCTGCGTGTACATCGGCAGATTCATCTCACAAAAAGCCTGTCCTGCCATGAGAAGCAGAACAAGCAGTGCGGTCCATTTATACGGCATCAGCGTTTTAAAGAGGTTTTTCATCTACTTATACTTTGAAGTCCTTGTCTCATCTATGCAGCCGGCAGCGGAGAGAGCCCTCTCAATGTCGGCTATGCAGGTGACCTCTATTACATTGTCGCAGTCAAGCTGGCGGCAGAAGCCCTGCGCCAGCATGTCGTCAAGAAACCCGAAGAAACGGTCGTAATAACCGTTCACGTTATACAGCATCACGGGCTTGTTGAGTTCGCCCAGAAGTCCCAGGCGCTTGTAGGTCATGACCTCCGATATCTCGTCCAGTGTGCCCATGCCTCCCGGGAGAGCTATGAATGCGTCCCCGTGTTCTATCATCCATTTTCTTCTGGTGGACATGTCGTCGGCGATCACCACTTCGGTCAGATCGCTGCGGGTCTCCTCCGCCAGAACGAAAAACTGCGGAGTGACTCCTATAGCCTCTCCGCTGCCTTCTATCAGAGCATCAGAAACAGCGCCCATCATGCCGGAATTGCCGGCTCCGTAGATGAGCCTGTGTCCCTTCTCTGCCATCCACGCTCCGAGTTCTCTTGCGCGCGC
This sequence comes from Mogibacterium sp., assembly GCA_017510505.1. Classification (GTDB taxonomy): domain Bacteria; phylum Bacillota; class Clostridia; order Peptostreptococcales; family Anaerovoracaceae; genus Crickella. The sequence goes on from JAFWNE010000021.1 coordinate 64,718, forward strand.
GATGAATTCCGGGTCGTTTCCTTCAGCTGCTCCGCAGTATACCGTTATATTCATTCTACATTACCGACTTTGCCGCCATTTCTTTCAGGACGGTATCATCAGCTTCTTCCTTGTTCCATTCAGGATCGTAAAACAGATTGAGCCTCAGCTCGTTAGAGATCTCTCGTAAGAGCTTGCAGCCAGCTATGCTGTTGCCCTGCGCGTCAAGAGCCGGTCCAAAGACGCCTATTCCGGCGCGCTTGTCGGATACGGACAGAAGTCCTCCGCCTACTCCGGACTTGGTCGGGATGCCTACCTTGATGGCAAATGTGCCCGATCCGTCGTACATTCCGCATGTCAGCATCAGAGTCTTTACGATACGTGCTGTCCTGGATGACATGAATCTCTTTCCGTCAAGATTGCACACACCGTCGTTTGCGAGCTTTTTGCCCAGGTTTGCAAGCGACTCGGCAGTGACGTTCATGGAGCACATCTTTGTGTAGAACCTCAGAGTGTCCTCAACGTCTGTCGTGATGATGCCCTTGCTCTGAAGCAGATACGCTATGGAGCGGTTACGTGAGCATGTCTTCATCTCTGAATCGAACACTTCCTCGTTTAGTTCGATTCCCGGGTCAGAGCAGATATTCCTTGTATATCTGAGCATGTCCTGGAATGACACCTCAGGCAGAAGCAGTCCGCATACAGCCAGAGCGCCTGAGTTGATCAGCGGGTTGTACGGCTTGGAATCACTGACATCCAGCTCTACCAGTGAGTCAAAAGCTTCGCCGGATGGTTCCATGCCGACCTTTCTGAACACAGGCTTCAGTCCGCAGACTTCAAGCGCGACTATGAGCATGACTACCTTGGAGACCGACTGCATCGTGAATCTCACATTGTAGTCGCCCATACAGATCTTATCGCCCTTCAAAGGGTACAGGCAGATGCCAAGCTGATGCGGATCCATCTTGCTGAGCTCCGGTATATATGTAGCGACCGCGCCTTTAGGGATCTCTTCCCTGGCAAGATTCATCGCTCTGTCGATGATCTCCGTCGCTCTTTTTGTTCCTATCATCTGATAGGGCTTGTCTATAACAGGCATCGTGATAGTGTCTCTTTCTAGAAGTTTTTCATGCATCTGGTCTGCCATAAGACCTCCTTGATCGTTCTGGTATCCCCCGTATAGGGTTATATTTCTTTTCTTTTTCTGCTATTATTTCAAACAAGGGTATTATTGTTCACATTATAGCAAATTTGGAGACTGATATGTCAGATAATCACGAACATATTCATACACACGAGCATTTCCATGAGCACACTCACGTGGATGAGAACGGCCATGAATACACACATACACATGTCCACAGCGACGGCTCGCACCACCATGACCACGGTCATGTGCATTCACCTGAGCACACAAAGGCAGTGCTCAACAGGATGAGCCGCATAATCGGGCACATGGAGTCCACAAAGCGTATGGTAGAGGACGGCCGCGACTGCTCAGAGGTGCTGGTCCAGCTCTCCGCCATCGAATCGGCGGTCAAGTCGGTCAGCCGCGTGATTTTAAAGGAACACATGTCCACCTGCATCATTGATGCCGTCAAGAAGGACGACTTTGAAACCATCGAAGAGCTCAACAAGGCCATCGATAAGTTCCTGAAATAAATCTTTGAAGATCACATGAAAAAAGGACTGTTCTTTCGAACAGTCCTTTTTGAGTTATTGTGTCAGAACTACTTGAGCTGAAAAGTTAACCTTTTATCTGCTAAGTCACTTCCGTCTCCTTGTGCTAACTTGCAGCCTTTTTCTTTTTTTGCCCTGTTTCAGGGCATAGTTCCACCAAACTATGGCATTAACACATATCCGGCGAAGTAGCATTTCGCCACTTATGTAATTTCGCTGCGAACTTTGCGTCCTCATTTTTTACGCTCTGGCCAAATTATTTTTGGCCTTTTCTTTCGTCCCTCCTGCAACCCATCCGGATCGCCGTGAAGAATTTGGCCTCACATGAGGATCACTTGGCCTTTTACAGGTATCCGAAAAGCGCTCCGTTGACACGTTTACAGGATGGGCCAACCTGATTTTGGCCGGGTTTTGGCCGGATTCGACAATGGCCAAATCCGCAAACAAAAACTCCGTGAGAGATTGAACTGACCCCAAAATGTTAGACACATTTTGGCAGGACACTAGGCTACTAACAAGGACTGAATTCTGTACTGAACAGGGCTCAGTCCTTTTAGCTTGCCCTTGATCCTCTGATGATTGTAGTAATAGATGTATTTCTCAA
>JAFWNE010000022.1:0-63631 GCA_017510505.1 Mogibacterium sp.
GACGGCTGGTACAAGGGCACGACGAAGATCTCTGACGATCTGCAGCTGAGCGCGGCCGACGCAAGGACGAACCTGAACAAGGAGACCAACGGTCTGTACAAGGCGACGACGTACACAGCGCACTTCGACGTAGACGAGAACGGTAACGGCGTACCTGACAAGTATGACGAGTTTAAAATCGTCTATGATCTTGATGGAGGCTCAACAACAAGCGCTCAGACTGAGTTCACAGGACTCAAAGTTGGAGACAAGACACCGACGATAGCGGCTCCAACAAAGGATGGCTATGTATTCGCTGGATGGCAGCCTACTATTAAGGAAAAGGTCGATGCAGGAGATGCAGCTTCATCTACAGACAAGCTGACGATCACGTATAAGGCAATATACACCGTTGCTCCGGCTCCTCCGGTTACTCCACCAACTGGTGGCGGCGGTAATGGCGGCGGTGGCGGCGGTCCTACAGTAACACCTGACGGCCCTGTACCACCGAATGTTATTCCGGATGAGCCTATACCGACAGTTGACCCACCGGTCGACATCGTCGATCCTGCGCCGCCTCTCGCAGAAGGCACATGGGCTCTGATCAACTTGATCTCGGCAATCGTCACAGCACTCGGCGCAGTCATCGCACTCTTCCGCAAGAAAGAGGATGAAGACGAGGACGAGGACAACATGTACAAAGAAGAGGATGAAGACGACAACAGGGGCAAGAAGATGCTCGCTGCTAAGATCGCCGGAGCACTCGCAGGAGTTGCTGCACCGATCACATTCTTCCTCACTGAGGACATGAGCCTGCCGATGGCAATGATCGATAAGTGGACAGTACTGATGGTAGCAATGCTGGCAGTTCAGGTAGTCGCAGCAGTCTTCAACAAGAAGGCAGCTGAAACTGAAGACGATCAGGAAACAGCTGAGGAAGCAGCTAACTAAAACCGGATAGGCGTTAATCGCTGAACCAAACCAAACAATGCGGGAGATAGTCAAAATGGCTATCTCCCGTTTTACTTGTTGTACGAAAACGATATTATTATAGTAGAAAACTAAGAGGCGACTGAAAGGTTGCCTCTTTTTTGCTTTTTGAAAAATCGTTGAAACAGCTAGTTTACGACTTCCAATAAAAGCAAGATGACGCCTAAAAATGACGGATAAAATGACGCTTTGATAATTAATATGTATATGGATGAAGGCGCAAAGTATGCGGTTTCGACAGCATTAGTGCGCTCAGCACCCCTGACAGAGGGGCGGTCATAACAGCCAACCCGTTGGAAACACTGGGTTTGAGAAAACAGCAGCAACAGGATCATCTGGGCAGGAAAACCGTGTCCAAAAGATTTGTCAAGTTGCAAGCCTGATAACAAAATGACGGTCAAAATGACGGTTAAAACCGTAAACTAAAACTGTAAGAAAAAGCGAGATAAATAATAAAAGTTGGAAGGAGAAATAAAATGAAAAGCAACAACTTACTTAGAAGAATCGTAGTATTCCTCCTGTGCATGGCAATGACACTGTCATATATGCCGGCTTCATTCTACGCATTTGCGCAGGATGGTGAGGAAGCTGCTGCAGAGCCTGAGAAGCAGGCAGAGCAGATCGTAGAAGAAAAGAAAGAAGATATCAAGGAAACAGCTAAGACAGAAGAAAAGGTCGCAGAGCCTGAGAAGAAAGAAGAATCCAAGTCAGAGGAAAAGCTTGAGGCCGCTGAGATGCAGCAGCTCGTAAAGGAAGAGTCCGCTGCAGTCAATGAAGCTGAAACAGCTAAAAACGAGGCTGAAGAGGAGAAAGCCGCAGAAGAAGCTGCAGCAGAACAGGAGCCTGTAAAGCCTGCAGTGACTCTGGCAAAGACTATATATGTTACATATCACTTCTATCAGAAGAATGCTGATGGTGACTATGTAGAAGCAAGAAGCATCAAAAGAAGCGTAACATCCGGTAACAGCACTACAAGTATCACTCTCGCAACAGCAAACACATATGTTAAGAACACAAAGCTGAGCGGAGAGGGCAACATGGTGACAGAGTTCACAAAGACCTGGAAAGATGCAAAGGGAAATGCTCCGGCATTTCCGCTCACAATGAGCTACGAGGAAGCGGGCGGCATCACAGAAGATGGCAAGAACGTTGATGTAAACCTCTATGCTGAGTATGTATCTCACCCGGCTTCGGTAAATCTGACTATCAGATACTCCGGCATCATGAGCTCGACCGGCGCAGTCGCAGATAAGGAATCGACTTCATCTGTAGGATGGGGAAACGGCTCCACGATCAAGCTCAAGAAGCTTGAAAGCAGCACGGGAGTTGTCAAAGGCAATTCGATGTATGCTAACTTCACATACAACGGCAGGCGCTATGTATACACCGGCGAGTGGGAAGCAAAAGACAGCAACGGAAACAGCTTCACAGTAGACTCTGCCACAAGCATCTCGATAAAGGCCGCTGCAGGCGGATCCGAAGGGACTAATTATAAGCTCGAGAAAGATCTCACACTCACATTCTCACCGATATACGAGATCACAGATCTTCCGGGACTTGATCTGAATTACATTGACAACGTTTCGACAGGATCCGGATCGTGGTCCAACAAGAACGCAAACGGTATCCGTTCCGCATTCACATCACTCACGCACGAGTTCAGAGATCCGTCGGTAAAATCTCCGGAACTCTCGAAGCACTACATATTCCTCTACTGGGAAGATGACGATACTGAGGCACAGTACGCTGCAGGCGAGAAGATCACTATCACCGCGGGTGAGGGCATAAAGAAGGTAAATCTCCACGCATGGTGGCAGCCATCGGTCACAGTCAACTACTTCGTGAACGGCGAGCTGGTAGAGTCCAAGGAGAGCTTTGATGAAAAGATCGCAGCATATGGCTTTGAGCCTGAGAAACTCGATGGCTACAACTTCACCGGATGGTACGCTGGCAGTGAGAAAGATGCTGAAAAAGTAGCTGAGGGAACGGAATATGAGGCACCTGCCATCACAAGAGATGCTGTAGATCAGAAGGTAATCAACCTTTACGCAGGATTCGCAGAAATCAAGAAGGACGAGCCTGTTGTTGAGCAGCCGGAAGCCCCTAAGACAACACCTGACAAGGGCAAGAATACTAAGACTGTAGCAAAAGTTGCAGAGGAAACAACTATCGTTGAGGATACTGTACCTACAACAGCACCTACAGCAGAAATGGTCAACATTGCAGACGACAAGACTCCTCTCGCACAGGGCACATGGGCACTGATCAACCTGATCGCCGCAATCGTAACAGCTCTAGGCGCAATGGTTGCTATCTTCCGCAGAAAAGAAGAGGAAGATGAAGAAGATATGTACAAAGCTGAGGACGAGGATGACAGCAGAAGCAAGAAGATGTTCGCAGCCAAGGCAGCCGGAACTCTTGCAGGAATCGCAGCAGTGATCACATTCCTTCTCACAGAGGATATGAGCCTGCCGATGGCAATGATCGACAAGTGGACAGTACTGATGGTCATCATGCTGGCAGTCCAGATCATAGCAGCTGCATTCAACAAGAAGGCATCGGAAATCGATGACGAGCAGGAAGCGGCTGAGGAAGCAGCTAACTAAAAACAGCTCAAGAAAAACAGGAAGACGAAATCGTAAAAGGTTTCGTCTTCCTGTTAATTTGTTCATTCCCTGTTTACTGCGATTTGATACAACCTTCCGCTGGTATTCTCAGCCCATGAGTACTGTGACATATACTCTCCGTTATACTGGTTATTTCTTTGATCTCTGCCGCTGAGATATTCATAGTAATCACACGATATTCTTTCGGTATCAACTCCCCAGTAATTGCGGCTTTTGACAAGGACCGCTCCTGATCCTGCCTGCTCCAGATCTTTTTTGAGGCTTGATATTATTACACGGCACTGCGACTTGAGATTCGTATCAACAGGTCTGTGTTCCCAGATCACGGAACATATTTCCTGTACCGTGCAGCCTGCCCCGCGTCTGTCTATCAAATATGCAAAGACTTCCTTACTAAGTGAGCGGGAAAACCTCACGATGCTGCCATCCTTAAAAACCTCAAAATTCCCAAAGCAACATACCTGCAGCAACTTTGTTGTTTTGCGTTCTGTATAGCGCAGGTTTTGCAGTTCATCTCTGACGGCTTCTTCGGTCAGTGGCTCAAGCACAAAGCCGCTGGCCCTGGCCTGCATCGCATATAAAGCCATTTCCGGCTCTTTTGATACGAATATGAAGTTTATATCCGATGCTGCATTCCGTTTCTCTGAAGCAAAAATAAAGCTCTCTTCCGAGGCCTCAAGCCATACGATATCCGGATCAGTATCAATGATGGCATTGACCGCTTCTGCTAGGTTTCTTATGATTCTGAATGTCCCGGCAGGATCAATATCCTTGGTGATACTCTCTATTATTCTGGTATCCGCTTCACTATTAACGGTACAGATAGTGAGCATCAAATACCTCCCTTCAAATCGGTCTATTTTCTCAGACGGCCGCCGATTTCCGTAAGCAGATATCCGGAGATTATCAGCATCGCGAGCGCGATCTTTCCGGTCAATGTGGCGAGGAGTGAGGCAGGCAGCCCCAGCTTAGGGATATGGGCCACTACCTTTCCTGCGATATTGATATATGCTGCCGGCTGCATGTCAGCAGCTGCGTTGGCATCGCCTTTTGTTATTATCTCACCTGTCTCAGTATGGTTCTCAACGACTCTGTGGGTGACCGGAACAGAAGCATCCTGATTGGAGCCATAGAATACGATGATGTCTCCCGGCTGCAGCGTGGCAGGGTCTACCGGTCTTGAATAGACCATGCTGCCCACAGGGATTGCCGGCTCCATACTGCCTGATACGACCACATAAGAATCTATGCCTGCGAGTCTTGGTGCAGCAAGTGCCAGGCACAATAATATTGTCGCTACCAGAATGACAGTGCCTGTCACATCCAGTAATCTGCCTAAAGGGGTAAGCTTCCTTTTATGTTTTTTTCTTCCTGTATCAGTTTCTGTATGTCTTTCAACGGTGTTCATTTCCATACCCTGTCTATCTCATTTTTCTATTATTATCGGTGGTTCAGCACGCGAATTCAATAGTGTTTCGCGCTTTTCTGTCAACTGCTTTTTTGTTGCAGGTAATTGCAACGATTTTACAAAAAAAGCGCAGAATACTGACGGCATTAATGACGCTTTTTGTGATAGCATGTAAAAAGCAGAAGTGTGGCCTGATGCTTGTGAATGATCACCGAAATGATCATTAGCGTCATGCAAAATTTGGGACCAGATTCCCCAAAAAAAGGTAAAAGGCCGGGAAATACCGAAAAACAACGATATTTCATTAACAATTGCCAAAAAACAGGGTTTTTGTTGCGTATATGTTGCGCGACTGACCTTAATATTCATTATGTATGATTATGTCCTGTGAGCACTTTTTCCCGAAGTATGGAAAGAGACGGGATATATAAGGAAACTGACCAAAAACGGACAGATCGAGTGGATAAAATACTTCTACAAAATGGGAGGATCGATAGATGAATAATACTCACCTAAAGAAGCTGTTGACCATCTTCCTGTCACTGATGCTTTCTGTCAGCATGCTGCCTGCAGGCGTTTTTGCTGAAGCTGCAAACGGAAGCGAAGAGCAGGACCCGATGGTCGTAGAAACAGTTGATCAGGAATCTGATCAGGAAGAAGCCCCTGTTCCTGAGCAGCCGATGGACGTCGATGAAGACAGTAATAATACTGTAGATGTCGTCGACGAGGCTGAAAAGGACACTGGAGCGGGCCCATCCTATGATTTTGAGATGAACGGCGAAAAATGGGTCATACAGGGCGATGCATCTGCCAACACGGAAGATGAAAAGACCTGGGACGCCATGTTTGCTGACTCAGAATTTACAGACAACTGGGCAGAAGACCTTGTCATGGTTGCAAGATCCCAAGTCGGCTATAAAGAGAGTAAAAAGAACTTTGCTGTCAGTGAGAATAATGATCGCAAAGGCTATACTCGTTATGGCGCATGGGCCGGCGAACCATATGCAGACTGGTCTCCGCTGTTCGTTTCCTTCTGTTTGAACTACGCAAATGTAGACATGCCTTACTATAAGGAAGGCTTCGATAAATGGATCACTGATCTGGAGAAAGAGGAAATGTTTGCCGATGCGGATGGCTATGCCCCTCGCTCCGGCGATCTGGTTTTCTTTGATAACGACAAAGATGGCGATGTCGATGCAGCCGGCATCGTGGAATCTTATGATGAGGAAAAAGGTGTCATCGAAGTTATCGAAGGCGATTACGAAGATGAAGTCGCAGAACGTGAAGTCAAAACCTCTGATCCTACGATTGCAGGCTACGGGATCCTCCCAGAGAACCCGGATGCAAGTGATAAAGAGGAGCCGAAGCAGGAAGAAAACGCTAACAGGTCACTGAAGAAAGGCGAACCTACCAGAGGAGAGGGCGATGACTATCCGCCGGATTACGATCCGAACAGCCCGGCTTCAGTATACGGATATCAACGTTGGGGCCCAAATGCAGATCCTAAAGATCCACGAATTATTTTTAAGATAGTCCCTAAAGATGGCTTACCTGACGAAGCACTGGCCGGCGAGACGCTTAGCTATGAATTTGATTATACGTTTAAGGAGATACCTAACAAGGGTTTCAACGGCTATGCTAAAGAGATGCCGTTATATGATGGTTACAGCGAAAATAAGATCACGCTGGAACTTCCGGCGGGATTGCTATTAGTTGGAAACGCATCTCCGCAAGGAGTTACGAATAATCCGGATGACCTGGATCCGACAGTACCACATACTTATACTTTTACATTACCTGATGCAGCATCAAACAGCCCGGGTACTTTTACTTTTGATGTATATGTATGCAACAACGCAACAGTCAATTCTATAGCGAAATATCCACCTTTTACAGCGACGCTCCATACAGAGTTCAATGTTCTTGATTATACAGACGGCAATGAAAGACCTGTGGGACATTATATTCAGGAAGTTGTTGCTACTTCAGACGCTATAGAAACTTCGACTCCGGACCAATGGGGCGTAGTAAAAAGCGTAAAAGAAAACTATCCGAAATTGGAAGGTAACAAAGCGATCTTCGCATGGGATGTGCAAGTTGGACTTATAGATGCTGAAAGTGGCAAGCTTATCACAGATATCAGCAAGTACAACAGATATGGACGTGATGCCATTGACTCTATCGAGCTTACTGACACACTAGGCACAGTCCTCAAAAAGACTGCAGCTGACACTGGCACGACTCTTTCAGGAGGAACTCTGACGATCAGCAAGGGAGATGCATCACAGCCATTTACAAGCGGCAGTAAGATCAACCTTACAGGCGACCTCGCGCTGGATGTATCCGATAAAGACAATATGATCACTACTAACGGATCCAGCGATACGGATTATCTTGTCGCGGCTCCGACCCTTACTGAATATACGGTCACGGCTGAATATGATGTGACGCCTGATATGATCGCAAAATTCTATGAGGATCCTTATAAACTTATTTCAAATAATAAAGCGAAGATTGATTACACACTCGTAAATGTTGAGAATTCATTTGAAAATGAGACACAGAATGTAGAGGAGGTACTTCCGCTGACGGTGACTAAACCGGCATCCCTTACTATTGGTAAGAAACTGCGTGAATACGCTCCTGGTAATGTAGTTGATTATGATGATGATGATCATTATGGCCCAATCACTTTCAAACTTACCAGCACGGACGGCCCATTTAATGTCTATGAGTATCATCAAAACCAGACGCCTCAGTATGTTGCGATCATGACTAATGTTACAACGGCAGAACTGGTAAAAGGTACAAAATACTATCTGGCTCCGGGTCACAATTACAAGGTGGTAGAGGATTTAACATCTGAACAGTCCGGATACATGACACTTGAGTCCATCAAGCTGAATGGCGGACAAGCTGTACCTGCCAGCGTATCTACATCTGTTGAGTTTAATCCTTCTGCTGGTCAAGATAATACAGTAGTCTTCACGAACAAAGAGGTCAAGGGCAAGATCGTCATTGTTAAACAGGATGACACAAATGCACATAGCCCTATTGGAGGCGCAAAGTTTACCGTTCAAAGAGTAAAAGATGCAGACGGGAACGCGGTTTCGGAGGCTCCGGTCACAGAAGAAGCTACAACAGGTGATAACGGCAAAGTCACTGTAAATGATCTTGCTTTTGGAACGTATAAAGTTGTAGAGAACTGGGTAAAAGATGGATATATAATGGATCCCGAGCCTCAGTATGTTGATGTTTTAGATGGAAAGACGGAACAGCAGGTTACCAAGACTTTTACAAACAAGGTAAATGGTGTAAAGCTCACACTTACAAAGTATGTGGCAATTTCTGAGTCAAATCCTGAAAAAACCACAGCAAAAAATAATTTTACCGGAACGTTCACACTCCTTAGAAGCACTGATAAAACAAATTGGGAACCGGTTTCTCTTGATACAGATAGAGTAAATAGTAATGGCCAAATTACAGCAGTGCTCCCGGCATTTACATCAGACAGAGTTCCTTATTGGTATAAATTTGTAGAGACTATTCCGGAGGGCTGGTATGATCCGGACGGAGGAGGCACCGCTACAGACGGAGGAGGCACCGCTACAGCAGAGACAGCGCCTATTACTCTGACTGAAAAGAATAATCAGGGAATGGATGTTGCTGTAAACAAGTCTGTGAAAATGCACAACCGTAAGCTGGTCAAGGCTCATATACAGAAGAAGTTCTATTCAGTAGGAGCTGACGGAAAGCTTGCCTTTGATAAAGATCAGACAACTAAAGCAACACTCTATAAATATGTAGGAAACGATACTGCTCATCTGACGACAGTTCAGGCCAATTTTGATATCGGCGGCGGAACCTCAAGCACTCAGCCAACATGGGTCGATATCTATGATTTGAAACTTTATGAGGGCTCAGACAGGATCCATTATCTGATCAAAGAGGATGCGTTCCCTGGATATACCCTTGATTTGGATAATATTACAACGGGTACACATAAAAAGATTGGCGAGGATGATTATATCGAATTGTCGATAAGTGCTGAAATGAGTTCAACCTCGTCAATGACAAACGACGAACAGGCAAATCAGCCTAACATGACGGCATCCTTTAGTAATATCGAGCAGAAGATTCCTGTAAGGGTCAAAAAGTTTAACTACTATACCGGAGAGTATGTCCCTGGATCGGAATTCACTGTATATGATGCTAACAACAATACAGTTGTCAGCAGTACGGAGGTTCCGTCAGGCGGCTATACATTCAAGCTGACCCCGGGACAGGTATACACATTTACAGAGTCTCACGTTCCGGACAACTACTATCTGAAGGAATATACTGATGCGGGCGACACGAACGTTGAGATTGAAGTTCAGACTACCGGCGGGAAAGAAACGCGCGGAACTATTGATTTAGAAGGCTACACGCTGTCACTTAGTGATCTTGAAAAAGATTTAACTGTTGAGCGCAGGATCTACAACTATCAGGATCCTCGGATCAGGATCGTGAAGAAGGATAAAGACAACGCAGCTGTCAGCGGCGCTAAGTTTACTGTGTACAAAAAGGTGACAGTCGGAAGCGATACATATTACGAAGCTGTAACGGCTGTGAACGCGATCGATTCAAATGTGGATACAAATGTCCGTCTCCCAAAGGGAGAATACTATATCCATGAGTCGACTGTTCCGAGCGGATATCTCGATCCGGACAAGCACTTCAGTCTTTATGATAAATTAGACCCTGGTAACTATATTGAGGGTCATATCGGATCAGCATCAGGTCAGAAAGTGACCTTGAAAAAAGTAGTTGTCGAAAATGCTGAGAGTGGGGTAGCACTGCTCGATGGCAGCGGAACTGATAACATATGCAAATTTGATTTTATAAACATCAAGAACAAGGGCAGCCTGAAGGTTCTGAAAAAAGTATATAGCACACTTGCCGAGGGCTTTGAGATCGTAGTAAAGGCTAATGGTCAGGAGGTAAAGAGTGAGTTCACTAACAGCAACGGTGTGGCAGAATTTACAGATCTTCCTGTCTATGATGAAGACGGTCATCTGATTCAGTACACGATTACAGAAAGACTGTCAAACACTCAGTTGCCTGTTTACTATCAGTTTAGCGATGATCAGATAGCGACCCTGTCCACGACCGATGTGACGACTACGGATACTTCAGATGATCCGCTGGTAGTAGTTAACCATACCAAGATCAATGTGGATGTCAGAAAAGTATTCCGCAACACCTGGGATCATGTGTTCACGAACATAGATTATCCTATGGAGGGAGCGACCATCGGTCTCTTCGTGAAAGAAGGAGATAATTGGGTAAAAGTCGGAGACTCCAAGACAACAAATGGAGAAGGCTATGCTTCCTTCACTGGACTTAGCCGTGACGAGCAGTATGCTCTTGTTGAGCTGGCATCCGGCAAAGAGAGTTATTTCCCTTATAATGCGGACGGATCCACTTACGAAGAAAAATGGAAATTCAAGTATCCTCCTGCAGGTACTGCCAGTATCCCTGACAGCGCTATGGGTAACTATAACGTGAGATACGTGCCATCGGATCTGACAAAGAATCCAACTGCGGATCTTGAAGAATTTGAATTTTCAATCGGAGATAATCTCATTAACGCTAATCACTGGGTACAGTTTGATATTACCAAGTGGCTTGATGCAGACACATATACCAGTGGGCAGACTCCGATATTTGGAACTGAAGTTAACAAAACTGTAGCTCCAAAGGATACAAAGTATGACAATGCCGTATTCAAGCTCTACAGATTTGTAATGCCGGGAGAGACTGGCAGCGTCAGTTTCCCGAACAGTGGTATCACTAACGCAGAAGGAAATGAAATTCCGTGGACTCTCGTTGGAACATATACAAGTGGCACCAAGTATGATGAAAATGGCAAACGTCAGATCGGTGAGTTCATGACAAACGTTGAACAGAATGTCAATGACCACTATGTCTACATGCTTGTCGAAACGGATCCGGGCCCTAATGGAGGTGTTATAAATCCGAATTTCCAGTATACATTCTGGCAGGCAAACGGCAAGAGCTATACAGTTAGTGTACCGGACCTCCACTCTCCGTATAAGCCTAGACAGATGAGCTATAAGATGGATCAGGTCAATAAAGATGACATACTGAATGCTCATCCTGTCGGCGATGGAACAGGCGTGATTTATCTCGCAAGTATTCGTATCGCAAAATGGCAGGCCGTTCTTAATACATCCACAGGGCAGTGGGAAAAGAAGTACAATCCTCTGCCGAATACAGAGTTCGAAGTAAGACTTAATAACAAACAGGGCAAAGTTTTAGCGACACTTACAACCGGTCTTGACGCTACGGGCGATAAGCCGAAAGCGTGGGCACAGAGCGGAACGTATCAGCTGATAATAAACAACAGCAATGGCACTAACACTTATTCCCTTAAGGATTATGAGACAGAGAAAACCATAACATCTGAAGACGGGTTGGTTGTTACTCCATTCGTAACAGAAAAGGATGGTGTGATATATCATGGCTTCAAGATCCCAGTCGTACTTGTTGAGACCGGCTGCCCGGACGGCTACAGTTATGACATAGACGGATATGAAATGTACCTCTGCTTCTTCAACCTCATTGAGGGACCAAATGGAACATCATGGGTATTCAACGACGCGTTCTTTGCTACTGATAACGATGAGCCATATACGCTTGCGACGGACGGCACTCAGACAGCATGGTATATCACAAATGCGGAGAACTATGATGCTCTCCAGCCGGGATTCTTCCTTGGAGACAATCAGAGCATCCGCAGGATCGTAGACTACCCGATCCACAATACTTTTGTTACTGTGCATAAGTACGGCTATGCACCGAATTCGACTACCTTAGCAAACGGTGGAATGACAAGTGCCCAGCTTGATGAGTTGCAGGATGTGGCTATAAACAGAGAGCCGCTTCCGGGTGTTACAATGGTTCTGCAGCACAAAAACGGGGACAACTGGGAATTCTGGGATTATAAGCAAAATAAATCTACAGCCTCTGAGAACAATGCCCAGTTCGTTACTACTGAGGGTGGGAGTTATATATTCCCTGACGGACTGGAAGAGGGAACATACAGGATCTACGAGACCAGTCTTCCGAATAATGAATTGAGCACGATTTACGACAGTGCGACAGGTTCCGGGAAGGCTAAGATCAAAGACGTTTATGAGATGGCGTATGGTAAAACGAATAACCATACTTATGACCGCGTATTTACTGTAACAAAGACCAGTACCAGCGTTACCATGTACAATCCGAAGAAGGTCGATCTCACATTGATCAAAAAGGATCTGGACGGAAAAGCCCTTGAGAATACGAGCTTCTCCTTGAAGTATCCAACAAACGGTTCAATAGAGGGCAAAACGGACACTGACGGTAAGGTCGTATTCAAATATCTTACCTCAAGGAGTAAATATTGGATCGTTGAAACCAAGGCTGGTTATTCCAGCAAATACCTGCAGCAGTATCTGAAGTCGGAAGATCCTTCTTTGCAGAACCTTGCAGTAGAGAATACTGGAGCGGCAATCGGATATACACGTTCAACAAAAGGAAACGCGAGCGATCGTGATACGGTTATCAGCGCTATGACACCAAGCAAGTTGATATCCGGGTCCGCGAACCTTGAACTGATCATAAAGAACCCTAAGAAGGTCAATATCGAAATCACCAAAGTGGATGATAGAACTCCGGCTGGTGCAATCACTTCAGGCAAGGCCAAATTCGCAGCATATTATCATCCGTTCACGCAGGACGGCAACGCGTTCAAGTTCAAGGATACGTTCAGTACGTCTCCTTCGACCACAAACGAGCTGAACTTAGCTGGATTCAAACCGTTCACAGAAAGCAATAACATATATGAGACAGATAATGGTAAGCTCTCACTTACTGATCTGGATCCTGGTATCTATGCTTTCATAGAGTCTGAAGCTCCGTCCGGCTATGATAAGCTGAAGACTTCAGATGGCAAAGACGTTATCTACTTCGTAATTGTCAAGGGTGGCCTGGATGCAACAGTCACAGGACTGGCTGAATCGGTCGACACATGGGCCGGAAGCGTGGATACGCTTATCGATGATGAAGACATAGAGGTTGATGCAGACGGCAATGAGACAGCTGTATTCAGCGCCAAGAACTACCAGCAGGTAAAGATCGATGCTGTGAAGGAGCTGGTATATCCGAACGGTGCAACGAGTGATTCTTGGAAGATATTCAAGGATTGGGAGGTAAGACTTGACCTCTATGCGGCTGACAAAACAACCGTCCTGGGTTATGCAGCAATTAGTTCTGCCAATAATAGAAAAGTAGAATTCATAAAGGAGAACGGCGCTCCTGTTAAGCTTTCTAAGGGTGAAACCTATTATGTAAAGGAAGTCGTTATAGCCCCTAAGGTCGGTGAAAGACCTGTTGGATTTGATCTGGTTGCAATGTTTGCAGGTAACGCATCACTTACACCAGACGAAAATGGATTCTACAAAGTAGAAAAAGTATCGAATGATATTACTGTTACAGCAAAGAACAAGTTCCTTTGGGGACAAGTGAAGTTCAGGAAATACGACGCAGCTGATAAAAACTTCGATAATCCTCTGGATGGAGCTGAATTTGAAGTCCGTTACAACAAGAACGCAGGTATTGACGGCGCACAGGAGGATTGGGTAAAAGTGCCAGACTCAAGTGTTGACTGCGTAAAAATCGATGGAAAATGGACTTATGTCGCAGATATTCCTAGGATAAGTGAAACACCGACAACGTATCGTATTTATGAAACAAAAGCTCCGGCTGGTCATCTGCTTGATCCTACTTTGAATCTTGAGGTAGAGGTTCCACAGAGAAATGATAAAGATGAGCTTATAAATGTTATTGACTATTCTGATCCTGCTTTTGACAAGTATCTGATCAATAACGAGGGTAATGAGCTCACGATTACCAAGTATGATAACTTGCATGGAGCAGATAGCGATACCGTCGGTAAGGATGATGCCTCGTTCACAGTCTATCATCGTACGTCTGCTGATCCTGAAAAATGGGAGGTCGCGCAGACTCAGACAGGAACAAACGCACAGGGTAAAGTAACGTATCTTACAACTCCGGGTCAGGTATACGCGATAGCAGAAACTGCCCATGCAGACAAGTTCCTCGATCTGGACGGTGTATACAGAGTTACCAACGAAGGAGAGGAGGAACTTACTCCACAAACCATCACTGTCAATGGAACTGAAGTTTCAGCTTATGTTGTTGTTTCTTCGAATGACTCTGAGGATATCGTGATCAAGGCATACAATAAGCCACTGATCAAGCCAATGATCGTTAAACAGGATGTCGGCGGTTATCCGCAGAATATTGTTCCGATCGCATTCTTCAAGATTTATGAGATCAGCTCGAGCTTTGAAGTAAACGATGCAAGTGTAGAGGAGCTGGCCAGCAGCGGAACTCCGGTATATACCGGGTTCACCAAGGCCCAAAACACTTATGAAGGTGAAGGCGGAGGAACATTTGGAACCTGGGATAAGGCTAACGGTGGACAGGCCTGGGATCCTACAAAGAGGTATGTCATTGTAGAGACACGGGTGGAATCAGGTACGGAAGATAACTACAACACTCTGAACAAGGATGATAAACGGGTCGTATGGTATGCCGAAGCACCAACGGTTTCGGACCCTGATCCGGATAAACCTCCTGTATATATCCTTGATAATGTATACGGTGATGCTACTGCGGGAATTGAGAAGAAAACTGTTACTAATACAGATACAAACGACACCTTAGTAGCTGCCGATACAGATAATGCTGTAGTTCATAAAGATAAAACTGTAGAACATGGCATTAATTGTAATGTCGATGAGGTGGAGAGCCTTCTCACAGGTAAGCGCAAGGTCATTTACACTATTGAGCCTACTGTGACTAGCCACAACCAGGCACTGGATTCCTTCAAGGTAACTGACAACGGTATCACATTTACAAAGAAAGAGGCTGATTACGATGGAGGCCCGCAACCGTCATATTCGATCGACAGCGTAACGATCGGAAAGGCTACTCAGGATATAAGCAATCTTGACTTCGATATTGCTGGTAAAGAGGTCTCTGCCAAGATTACATTTACATTTACTGATGACAGTACTCAGGCGCATACTGTTCTTCTCACGGATCAGAAGGTAGTTACTCCAATTGGTGTCTCAGAAGAGAAAAAGGTAAAGAAGTTTGAGATTGAATACTTCAGTGACGATGTAATAAGTGCTACCGGAGACAAGTACTCTCTTGGCTATGACTTTAAGCCTGGAGAAATAACAGTTAATGCAACAATTAACAAGCTTGAAGACAGTAAAGATCCGGATTATCCGGTCAATGAGGTCACATCCTTTACGAATAGTGCTACGGTCGACATGACATATTCGCACTGGGCTGAGGACGGCAGCGGTATGGAGTCTCAGCCACCTGTGAAGGAAACTAAATATGCGACCATTAATGTAAGGCCTCTCAGAATGCCGAAGATTGCTGTATCCAAGTTTGCTACTGATGGAAATAACCAGATTCAGTCCATAAATCTTGGTGGAGTTGTCATTTATAAGATTGGCATTCAAAATAAAGGAGATACTGATTACGTCAATCCGGTAGTACTTGATATGCTTCCTACAGGTGTCACATTTGATGAGACATGGAATAATGGAACTGGATATAGAATTGATTCCACTTCCTTGGGCAATAACGAGCAGTTTGATGTCGAAATCGAGACGAGGACCGGAAATGTCACACAGCACTATGTGGGTGAGGACGGCAGCTTGATGGGAGACGCTGAAACAGCAGTTATCTTTAAGCTGAAAGGCAAGGAAGGAACTAAAGGCGTTATCAAGCCAGGATCAACTATTTACCTCTACTTCCAGGCAAATATCTCAGAAACTGCAGGTATGTATGAGGGGACAAAGATTGAAAATGATGTATTTGCATCAACTGCAGAGAAGACCTACCATACGACCGATAATCCGGATGGATATGGATTTACAGATGCCGGAGGAGTTATTCCTGGAACACTGAAAGAGGAGGCGCAGTCGCTTGGCAATGTTGCAAAGACTCGTGAAGGCGGTCTGCATGAGGCCCTTGGATCCTATGCGAATGATATAAAACCAATCGAATACGTATGGGTTCCTGCAAAAGCTGAAGTTACTTATAATTATGCAAAAAGTGTTACACTGAGAAAGGCGGTCTGGGGTGACAGGGATAATGGTTTCGAAGAATCCAAGTTCTTCCTGGCTATGTCAACAAGGACCAACGTTCCTGATGATCCTGCAACAGGAACAAGTCCTCTTGATTACGCAGATCAGACCCTTACTGATAATGTTACCTATAATAATATGGGAACTGTCGGCTGGACAAAGTGGAGGCTAACTGTTGATAACGGCAGTAATACAGCATATACCAGACTTACAATGGGTGATATCCTTCCAAAGCAGAAAGACGGAAGATCGAGTTCATGGGAGTCGGTATGGCGCAAGATGCTTGGCGTACAGAACGGTGATACTCTTATTACAGAAGGCACTGGCAGTAACACATATACTATCTTCTACTATACCGGATCTATGGAGGACGTTGTTGATGAATACGATGATCACGGTATTAATGTTGTCACAGAGGGCGCACTCACAAAGGCACTTAAGGAAACAGGATACTGGAACGATACTGACAGTATAAGTAAGCCGGTCTATGATAGAGACAACTGGAAGACACTCGGTGAAATAACAGCGGACGCAAATCTAGACTATACAGATATCAAGGCATTCATCATTGTATTTGACAAAGGAGTTGTCTTGAAGCCAAATTCAGACCTTGTTGCTTCTTACCAGACAACAGTTGCAAACATGTTGGATCCGGACACATTTAACAATGATTATGCATTCCATAATGATAACAATGTGTTCCGTTTCAACTTCAAAAATTCGGAAGACCCGCTTACGTCAAATCAGGTTTCGGTAACTCTGATGGATAAGCCGGTCTCTATTGAAGGTGACCTGTGGATCGATGAGGACTGGGATGGAGTCCAGAATAAAGGAAATGAGCAGGGGCAAGGCACTCCAACCGCAAACGGCAACCGCAGAGATTATTCTCAGTACAAGATCATACAGGAACTGACAACCGCAACTAAATATTCCATCACAGACCTTCGTCATGGTCAGGGAACGTCTGAAGATGACAAGGTTTTGCCAGATGATGGAATCATAGGTTATGGTGAATCAGTTGAGCACTTCCGGTTTGAGGATCTTCTCCCTGCTGCGATCGGATACAAGTATGAAACAGGTACCCTCTGGCTTGAGAGTGAGCTTTATGATGAAGACAATAAAGAACTGATCGTGGACAGGCTCAGAACATTTGAACCTGCCAGATACAGGCTGAATGTTAATCTCTCCAACCAAGAGCTGATGAACATTTTCAAGTTGTCACCAACGGGTAAGAACTATTACAAGTCTGATCATCCGGATACTGTTGACACAGATCCAAGTATTGATAACTATGTGTTTGATAACAACTTCTACAAGGATGGATCAGCATATGTCACAAAACCGTTCTTCATCAGATATTCAAATAATGTTGATAAGACGAAAGACTGGGGCGTACAGCTGTTCAGAGATCTTGAAATCACAAAACAGGCACTTGATAACAAGAATGTTAAGATTAAGGGAGTCGAGTTTGAGATTTATGGTCCTTATGGGGACAGCAGTATGCCAGTTGGAAACAGCACAGTTAGTGAACGCACGGAAGATGTTTTATCTGGCGATCCGCTGAGCTTCAGCCTGACAGACGGTGTATATCATCTGGTCAGAAAGGAAGGCGATAAGTACTTCCGTGAAAAGGACGATGAGGAGGTAGATGCCGACACGATCAAGACGACCCTTGTTACCGGTGAAGACGGAACGATAAAAGTATCCGGCCTCAACTGGTGGAAGGAGTACGATATCAAGGAAACCAAGACTGTTGATGGCTATGTCATCGACGGAGCAGTTGCAACTGCAGTTGACTCTGCCGGAACTCAGATCGTTGACAGGGGTGACGGTGTATTCACTCTGATGGTACCTTCCACTGAAAAGACATCGGAAATGGGTGCAGATCAGGTTATCGTAAAAGATCCAAGACCTGTCAAAGCGACTCCGAAAGTAAAGAAGGTAATGAGTGAAGAAAGTGAACCTCTTCCAAAGGAGACAGCATTCAAGTTTAAACTGACAGCAACAGATGTTGTCGAAGGAGGCTGCTACTGGGAGGATACTTCAACAGATCCGGCTACCAAGCATGTTGTTTCAGATGGCACAGATGGCGCTGCTCAAACAATACGAGAAAAGGAGATCAAGCTCCAGAGAGGACAGACAGCCAGTGAAATAGTAAGCTTTGATGAACTGCACTTTATTGAGGCAGGAACATACACGTTTACCATCGAAGAAGCAAAGGGAGAGGACACTGATCACTATGTCTACGATAACACGAAGTGGACATACGAAGTAGTTGTCTCACATGACTCGAATAATAAACTGGTTGCTACTCCTTCTTATTACAAAGGTACACCTCCTGTGCTTGTAACGGAACCGGCATACGCTAATTTCGAAAACACGTATACGCCGACACCTGCCACGGCCGAGGTAAAGGTGAAGAAGCTATTGAGCGGAAGAGAATGGTTAACCAACGACAGCTTCGAGTTCACGATCACCAAGATCGGAGACGCACCGGATTTCCCGGCGAGTACCAGAACTGTCACAATAACCAAGAATGATGGCCCAACCTACACGAAGAGCTTCGGTGAGGTGGAGCTCAAGAGCGAAAAAACATACCAGTGGTTAGTGACTGAGACACATTATGGTGAAACGGTTGAAGGTATCACATATGACAGCAACAAGATCGTGACGATCAAGGTAAAGGATGACGGCGATGGCAATCTCATAGCAGAAGTAGATAGTGCACTTATACAGACTGCCAAATTCGAGAACACCTATAACGCATCGGGTGATATAGAGCTTAAAGGCACTAAGGAGTTCAAGAATGGTTCATTCACCAGCACTGATAAAAACTACAAAGAGTTTACCTTCAGTGTCTATCCGGCAGATGCTTTTGAAAATGCTATTCATCCGCTTCACCCTCTGACCATACCGGAGCGTGACAGGAATGAGATCGTTGATATCCAAGACTTGAAGGATTCAAAGATTGGTTTAGCGACAACATCCGGTGCAATGGTCGAAGATGGAGTAGCAAAATTCAACTTCAAGTTTAAGGATGCTGATACCGGTAAATTCACTAAGGATAAACTCGAGTACGTACTCGCAGATATCAGCACCAGTGCGGGCGGCAAAGTCGTCGACGGACATGCGACGAAGACCTTCGAGTATGTAGTAGTGGAAGACATACCGGATACAGCAGTAAAGAAGACTGTCAACGGTGAGACTTTCTACTACGACAGTGCAGCGGATATCAAATATGATCCAAAGGTATATCCGGTAACGATAACCGTCACAGACAAGGGCGATGGAACGCTTGATGTAAAGACCAGTGACAATGTTGTGACATACGGTTTCGTGAACGAGAAGCTCTACACAAAGATCAGGCTGACAAAGAAGATCAATTCACTCGTGACGGGAGATACGACAGGCGAAGAACAGCTGACCAACGTAACATGCGTATTTAAGGTCACATACCTGGACCCTATACTCACTGACGCAGAAGGGAATAGACGTAAAGTCAGCAGGACAGTGAGCGTGCAGTTCGATGCGACGAACGTAACTGCTGAGACAGCAACACTGGATAAGATACCATTAGATGCAGCTGTCCAGGTTAAAGAGGTCTACGCAGCAGACTACGAAGGCAATATCGAAACAGCCTTAGCAAGACAGGAGATCGATCCGGATACGAACCTGCCGATGTGGACAGCCACATTCAAAAACAGTCGCAAAGGTGATGTCACAGGAGGCTCAGTGATCAACGAAATGGGCAAGAAAGGAAACGGCTTCGTGATCACGAACCGGCGACAAAGGCCTGTCAACAACACACAACCACCAGATGCATGATAAACGGACAGAAAGGAGGGCAAAACGATGAAAAAGATTAATAAAACAACACTGATGCTATTCGCTTTGGTTCTCAGTCTGTCCGTGACAGTGGGTGCAACACTGGCCTACTTCAGCGACTATGAGCAGGCATCAGGAGGTGCAACGCTGCGCCTTGGCGGACAGACGAAACTGACCGAAGGCGATGCAGAAGATCAAAAGAACATCAAAATCGAAAACACGGGAGAAACAAACATGATCGTCAGGGTCGGCATTTACGGCCCTGACGGGATGGATGATCCGATTATGGACCCCGAAAAATGGAAACTGAGTTCTAAGGACGGTATGTACTACTATCTCAAAGTGCTGAAGCCGGGTGATTCTACTGAAGCAAACAGCCTGATAGCACACATGAACTTCCATTGGACAGCCGAAGAAGACGATGAAGGCAACCTGGAAGTGCCTGACTACTACTTTGAAGTGACGGTAGTGCATGAAGGGGCGCAGGCCATCTACGATGATAATAACAGTTTGGTCGCACCGACTAACCCATTAGACCCGAACAACCCGGACGGCCCACAGGTACCATATTGGGACGCGGATGTGGTAGCTTTGATCACTGAGTAGGAAAGGACGGTGAAGAAGATGAAGATCAAAAACACAAAACTTTCCAAAAGGACACTGGCCCTGCTGGCGGCGACAGCCGTGCTGTTCGGCGGCGGGAGCTACGCAGGAACGAGAGCAGCTCTTGGTTTTTTCAGTAATGAGTTGACCGCGGGCTTCGAGCTCGACCACATGCAGGTACACCTGATAGAGAACGATGATGATGTGTGCCTCGGCAAAAACGCGGATCCGAAAGAGAGAGATAAGTATAGAGGAAACCTCGTGGGGTACCTCGGCTATACAAACGACTCTCACGACAGTAGGGTTCCGGCATATACATTGGGCACACCGGGCAAGGTCGAACCGGGCAGGAAGTACAGAGAGGAGCTGCAGGCGCAGAACAGCAGCGATTACGACGAGTATGTAAGGATCATCGTGCACAAGTACTGGGTGAAGGCCGGCAAGAAGAGTCCGGTCATGGATCCGGCACTGATCAAGCTGATGTATAACGGTAATGCTGCTGGCAACACCGGCGCATGGGCAGTGAATAGCAAAGAGCATACAGCAGAGAGCGACACATACTATCTGAAAAGTAAGCTTGGCCCAAATGAGACATCCGCCCCGCTGTTCAACGAGCTGTCAATCGACAGAAGAGTAACAGACCACGCACACATGACGACGAATACGTCGGAAACAACGGATGTGGACGGAAACACAGTCACAGTGATCACCTACAGCTATGACTACGATGACTTCACATTCTACATCGAAGTAGACGTACAGGCGATCCAGACACACAACGCTCCAGACGCGATAAAGAGCATGTGGGGCGTGAACAACGTGAGTGCCGGAAATGGCAAATTGACAGTAAACTAGGAGGTACAGGGAGATGAAAAGAAACAGATCTATATACACCCTGATCCTTACACTGGCAATGAGCTTTGTGATGGTCATGGGGATGACACTAAGCGTATCAGCAGAGAGCGATGTAGTGACAGGCAGTTGCTACTTCGATGGCAGTAATATCGTATGCGACTTCGATTCGAATGTGGTAGCAGAGACAGTTAAAGGGCTTGAGCCGGGCGATGACGTCACGTTCACGGTCGAATACACGAACGAGTACAAGGGTAAGACGCACTGGTATATGCGAAACGAGACGATAGAGACACTCGAGCAGAGCTATGACAAGGCAGAGAACGGCGGGTACACATACACGCTGACGAATGTAGCTCCTGACGGGAGTCGTGAAGTCCTGTTTGACAACAGCACTGTCGGAGGCGAGTACACTCTCGGCTCACACAAGGCTAAAACAAGCCGCGGTACGGACAACACTGGAGAAGGTCTGCATCAGGCTACGAACGCATCAGATGATTGGTTTTTTGTCCAGACTCTTAAGAAGGGTCAGTCCGGCCGCACTGAACTATACGTTAAGTTCGACGGCGAGACAGAAGTAAACAACTACATGGACACAAACGGTAGTCTGCTTCTGGCATATGCAGTTGAAAAAGACACCGGAAGGATAAAGACCGGTGACGAGACCAATGTGCTGAAATACATAGCTGTCATGCTTGCAGCATTCCTGATGCTGATCCTTACTATCCTGAGCTACAGGAAGGACAGGAAAGTGGCGAGTGCCGAAGCCGGAGCATACGGTGAAGGCATGACAGAGCAGTTAGGCAAAGTCAGAAACCAGAGAAAGGAGCGTGACTGATATGAAGAAACGTTTCCTTATAACAGCGCTGGTATTCGCAGTCATGATGTTTATGGCGGGAACTCTGAGCGTATTCGCGGTCGTAAGTTCCGAGGCATATGAATACACCATTACTGTTTACGCCGGACAACAGGGTCACTTTGAACCTTCGGGAAACAAAATCAGCGGACTCCCCTTCGAATTAAAAGATGGTGGCAAGACCCTGATTATAAAATCAAAACCAACAGTAGATCCGACAACCAAGGCAGTTACGTTTGATCAGGTCACGATCGACCAGAGCTCGATAGGCTTTAAACTCGATAACGGCGATTACTATCTGCGAGGCTTCCGTCAAGCCGGGCACGACAACGACGATAAGAAGATGTCAGCAACGGCATTCTACATAGAGCAGGATGTCGCATATGAAGCAGCGTACGGAATGAAAGGTGGAATGGTAAAGTACACAGTTCATTACCAGGACGAGGACGGGGACGACCTCATAGCTTCTGAGGAGTTCTACGGTAGGCCGGGCGACAAGCCTGTAGTATCCTTCAGATATGTTGATGGATACCAGCCTGACGCATACAACCTGACGAAGACACTGTCAACGAACGAAGCTGACAACGTGTTCATATTCACCTATAGCCAGAATGGTGGAGGCGGAGCCGGAGGAGCCGGCGCAGCCGGTGCTGGTGGCGCCGGAGCTGGCGCAGGTGCAGGTGCAGGAACCAACATTGGTGACGCAAACGCACCGCAGGCCGGACCTGCAGACCTGGTCGACCTTGATGACAACCAGACACCGACAACAGATGGAACAGGAGTCGATGGCACAACGGATATCGATGACAACAAGACTCCGGGAGCCAACTGGCCTCTGATCGGAGGCGGAGCGGCATTGCTTGTTGCAATCGCTGCTGCGGCCCTCATTCTCGCAAGACGCAGGAGAGAAGAAGAAGAAGAGGAATAGTCTTTCAAAAAACCTTGAGGGAATCAGACCCTAAGAACTGAAAAAGGAGACAGCCTAACGGCTGCCTCCTTTTCTTTGCAAGTAAAAAGCGGTCCGTCAGGACCGCTTCCGCAGGAGTAGCAGCACTGATCACATTCTTTCTCACAGAGGGCATGACACTGCCGACGGCAATGATCGACAAGAGACAGTGAGCAATCACTGTCTCTTGTTTCATAAAAAGCGTTTAAAAATGAGCCATAATCGGCTAATATGTAATATATGGGCAATAAAGTCGACAGAAGGGTTTTAAGCAGGTTTGACGGGCTCAAACTTGGCTGGCTGCGTGACTCGCTGTTTTTTGTGGCAGCGATCGTAGTGTGCATCATCGTGTTCAGATTCGTGATAGGGTTTTCCGTGGTAAGCGGAGCCTCAATGGATCCGACTCTGAAGGACGGCGATTTTGTCGTGTATTACAGAATGGCGGGCAGCTACAAGGAAGGTGACGTGGTCTCCATGAGAGTCCCTTCGGGCGACTTCTACATAAAAAGAGTAATGGCGACCGGCGGCAGCAGCGTGGACATATATGACGGAAAGGTCTTTGTGGACGGCACGGAGATTGCTGATGAACATGCCAATGGGATCACGGAAGAGGAGACCGGGGCGGTCATTTATCCATACAAGGTGCGTGATGGCAACGTATTCGTACTGGGAGATAACAGAGGGGTCTCAAAGGACTCTAGGATGTTCGGAGAGGTCAACCTGCGGCAGATAAAAGGCAAGGTAGTGCTTAGGATAAACAGAGACGGGATCACGAGGTTCTGAGACATGAAAAAATTTGACAGAATAAAGACGATACAGCTCCTGCTGCTCATAGCGATCACCGCGGCTTCGCTTGTGGTCATACTGCGTAACAGCGAGCTCTACGCGCTCATAGCGACAAATATGGCGGCCAGGACTATCAGCGTACTGCTGTGGCTGACGCTCGGACTGTCGTTCCTTTTCCTGCTCTATGACTTCAGCTCATACGCGGACATGAGACGTGAGAACAGCGAACTCGACAACGCTGTCTATTCGGACGCGCTGACGGGCATAGCCAATAGATACAGCGTGGACGCGTATATAGGGCAGTTCCTCGGAAAACCGCTGCCGGAGGACATGGGTGTTGTGACGATCGACATGACGAACCTCAGCGAGATAAACAAGGCGCATGGCCACAGCGGAGGCGACATGGCCATACAGGAATTCGCTTCCATACTTCAGACTGCCGCGGGCAGAGCCTGCTTCATCGGCAGGAATGGCGGCAATAAGTTTGTAGCCATATTCAGAGACTGTACGGAGACACGTCTGGAGAGGTTCCTGGATTCGGTAGAGTCGTTGACGGAGGAAAGAAATACGCTGCATGAGGACGCGCGTATCAGATACAGCGCGGGAAAGGCCTTCAATGAAGGAGAAGATATCAGCACGGTAACAGAACTCGTGGCGCTTTCAGACAAAAGGGCCAGACAGGCACAGAATAAGTAAAAGATGAAGAAAGCAGGACGCACATTCGACAGGCTTGACCAGTCCTACCTCAACGGACTGGTGACAAGGGCAAAGCAGGGCAACAGCAATGCTTTTGCCGAGCTTTTTGCGTCCGTTGCCGACCGTCAGCTCTGCTACCTGACGCACCTGTTCGGAAGCAGGGAGGAAGCGATAAAGGTACTGCCTGAGGTCTTCACGGCCGTTCACAGGTCGCTCCCGTCACTTGTCAAGGCTGATCTTTTCATGCCTTGGATATGCCGTATATCGGCTCTGAAATACATGGGAAAGGCCGGGATGAGGTCAGTCGGAAATTCGGACTACACTCTTTCGCAGATACTGAATCTGCCTCTTGCGGAATCACAGATCATGCTGATGAGCCTTGAGCAGGGGCTGTCGGACAGCGATATAGCAGAGCTCATGAACGTCAGCCGCCGCACCATTACGAGATTCGTAAGGATGGGAAGACGGCATCTCACGAAGCATGCGGCAGGAAGTACGGCTAAACCGGCCCGCAGCGCTGCTTCCCGAAAGAGCAGACTGGCAGCATCAGCATCCGAACTCACGACTCTTGAGACATCCGAGATACTCGATCACGTCTTCAGCAGCTGCGGAAGCGATGCCAACTCGGTCCCGATGGAGACCATATCCTCATACGCCGTTTACAGGAAGGAAAGATTCACCCTGCAGAGAGTCATCATCGCAATGGCGCTGCTTGTGTTCATGATGCTCCCGCTGATGTTTGTACTGCCGGGGTATACGGTAAAAGTGGATGAAACAGGCGAACGCGGGCTTCCGGTCTACACTGTTGAGGTCGAATCCCTCCTGCCTGTGGGAAAGGTTCTGGCCACGATAAAGGAACATAATCTGCCTGTCTACGAAGCAGGGGCTAAAGAGTTTACCGTTGAGCCGACGCGTAACGGCAGCCTTGATATCTGCGTAGAGCTGATCAATCATCAGAGAGTGAGCAACAGCTATGACGTAACTGCCGTGGACTCCGAAGGACCGCAGCTCCTGGAGAGCAAGACTCTCAATGACGGTTTCCTTCTTAAGGTATCTGATGCAGGCATCGGGGTGGACTACAGAGATATCTATGCTGTATCGGCTTCCGGCGAGACCTACTATCCTGTAAGTGCCGGTGAAGACGGTGTGCTCTTTGAATACCCGAAAGAATCCTGGGATATATATATACCCGATCATATCGGGAACACGCTTCATTTAGCGGTAAAACTCAACTAAAATGCCCTTATTTCAAGCCATTCGCCGTTTTGATTGACGGTAATAATGACGCTTTTTCATTTATAATCCAGATATAGGAAGATATTATAGATCTCATTGGAGGTACGCGTATGGACACGCGCAATTTGAAATTCAGAAGACTCCTTGCACTTGTGCTTGCGGCAGGCGTAATGATGCTCATGGTTTTGGCATTATCTGCACAGACTACGCTTGCCGAGGAGAATGACGAAGAAAATGACGGCGATAAGCCGGATATTACCATAGAAGTTGTTGAGGACATACCGGCAGCGGATATCGAAGAAGCGGAGGTGCCGCTCGCGGCTACTGTCGGTTCAGAGGCTTTCGACAACACAAGACGCACGGTCATGATATGGACCCTGGCTGTAGTGGTGATCGCATACGCAGTATTCGTACTTTCAGGAATGAGACGCAGAAAAGCTCACAGACTTATCCGGGCCGGAACAGACGCCGCAAGAGAGGAATCTCTGTGATAGCAACTGTCGCGCTTGCGATCATAGCCCCGATAGTATTCTTCATAACTGAGGACCTGAGCAACACGCCGGCACTGTTCGACAAGTACACATTACTGATGGTGGCAATGCTGGTGGCTGCGATAGCATTTATCATCAGCGGCAAGAAAGACAGTGATGAGAAAGCCGAAGAGGAAGGCGCGTACTGATTAAGGCAAGGGCCGGACCAAATATCCGGGCCATAATGAAAGGAGACAGCGAATGATCGCTGTCTCCTTTAGTTTTGGGTTTTTGCTACCTGATTACCTCCAGCTTGTCGCAGCTTATTTCGCTGCCGCCTGTGTCTATGTGGTAGTAGGCATATTCTTCCGGCGTCAGATTGCTGTTTTCGCGGAATATCTTCTCGGCTATGTTCCTCTTATCCGGACTTATGCGCACAGAAATACCACAGCTTGCCGAGATGAACCTCGGTACCGGCATTATGGTGACCCCGGCCGGCTTCAGCAGCTTTTCGGTCGAGATGGCCGCATGTGTGGATTCAAAAGTGAGAAGATAGTATTCGTTCATTTACAGTTGTTTCGCTCCGCTTACAGCTTGATTACCTTGCTGACTTCCTGCATTGCGCCAAGTATATCATACATGTTGCTGACAGTACCAACCTTCAGGTCATCCTTGATGCCATAGAAGTTGAGGCATGTGCCGCATACCAGGACCTTGCTGCCCTTTTCGATAAGGGTGTTGAGGTTCTCAATGATCTGAGGCTCATCGCCTGCCGGCAGCTTGACGCCCTCGTTCATGAAGAGCACGTAAGCCGGGATCTTCTCGGATTCGCTGAGTGTGAAGATAGCCATCTTGGCAAGGTTGCCGCCCAGCTCGCTGTTATTGCTGCCGATAGCGTTTGTGTTGAAGAAGACTGCGTATGTGTCAGCCTCTGCCACGCTTGCGCCTTTGATGGTCTCGCCGTTGGCAAATTTGACAAGGAACTTGTCACCGAATGGCTCGCTTGTTGCCGGTCTTCCGAGAGCGTCTCCGAGTCTTTCAAGGTTTCCGACCTGAGTAGGGCCATCAACGATGATCTCTACGTCCTGCTCGCCTGCTTCGAGCTCCTTCTTTGCCATGATTACAGGAATAGGGCACTGCTTGCCGCCTGCGTCGATTCTCATTTTATTACCTCCGTTGTGCTGTTTCTGACAGTATAGCTGCCGGATAATGTGCAGCAGCTGTATATCGCTGTTAAAGATGTTTGTCAATGCAATATGCAATGACCATACACAGTTAATATACTCCGTTTTTAATGCGCTGAACTATAGATAAAATCTATAATACGCGCCATTGCAGACAACGGCTGCCAATATTCACGAGGCGGCTCGGGAGGTGTGTGTTTTTCATACTTCTTGCGAAAATGGACCAATTAAGTGTGCGGAAAATGGTATACTTATTATGATTGGATACATATGACTTATTATGATTATGTTATATAAAAGTATATAAAAGCAGAAGTGGAGAACTGTATGGTTATTTTTGATCTGGACGGCACTCTCTGGGATTCCTCGGAAAACGTGGCGGCATCATGGAACGTTGTCATTGAGCAGGAACTGGGCAAACCAAACGCGCTTACCGGCGCGGACATTTTGCAATATATGGGTCTTACGATGACCGAGATAGCGGACCTGCATTTTGGCTTTCTGCCTCCTGAGCAGCGCTATGATCTTTCGCATAAATGCGAGGTTTTCGAGAACGGCTACATCACCGAGCATGGCGGCAGACTGTTTGAAGGCGTTGAAGAGAATCTGAAAAAGCTCAAGGACATGGGCGTCAAGATGGCTGTTGTGAGCAACTGCCAGGAGGGTTACGTGAAAGCCTTCCTTGATTCCATGGACATGTGGAAATATTTCGTTGATTACGAGGAGTGGGGCCGTACGTTCCTGTCCAAGGCGGATAATATAAAGCTGGTCATGGAGCGCAACGGTGAAGACAAGGGCATCTATGTTGGAGATATCCAGAAGGATTGCGATTCGGCTCACGCGGCCGGTGTGCCTTGCATATACGCGGCTTACGGTTTTGGCGAGATAAGTGACGCTGAGGGGAGGATCAATTCTTTCGCTGAGCTGCCGGCGGTCCTTAAGGAGCTCGGCTATATGTAAAAAACTGCCGTGTATAGGCAGATGCATGAATCATTTAAAAGAATGCAATATAAAAGCTGATACAAATCAGTAAGGAGATCTCATCGATGAAGCTCAACAACAAGCGAACGGTCCTTGTCGGACTCGCGTTCCTGTCCATCTGCGCTTTCTGGCAGATGTACGACAGCGTCATTCCGCTGATCCTTACCAAGACGTTCCATATGAACGAGACGTTCTCGGGCGCCATCATGGCGGCTGACAACATACTGGCGCTCTTCCTGCTGCCGTTCTTCGGGACGCTGTCGGATAAGACCAATACCGGACTGGGAAAGAGGACGCCTTACATACTCGGCGGAACGATCGCAGCCATCATACTGCTCAACATACTGCCGGTGCTGGACAACTCGTACTATGCAGCAGCGAGCAGAGGAAAAATGGTCGCGTTTGTCATAGTGCTGGGCCTGCTGCTGGTATCGATGGGCACCTACAGATCGCCTGCGGTCGCGCTGATGCCTGACGTTACACCTAAGCCGCTCCGCTCGCGCGCAAACGCCATCATCAACCTGATGGGCGCTGTAGGCGGCATCATATACCTGGCTGTAGCAGCTGTACTCTATCCTAACTCCAAGGTGCTGGGACTGGATCATGTCAACTACGCGCCGCTGTTCATAGTCGTTTCCGCCATCATGGCAGTCGCCATAATAGCGCTGCGCCTGACCATCAACGAGCCTAAGCTGGCCGCGGAAAATCAGGCTCTGGAAGCGGAGCATCCTGAGTGGAACCTTGCGCAGGATGACGGAAGCGGCAACGAAGTGCTGCCTGCCAGCGTAAAGAGGAGCCTGGGATTCCTGCTGGCATCCATAGCGCTCTGGTTCATAGGCTACAACGGCATCACTACCTGGTTCACCACATACGTAGACAAGGTGATGGGGCAGGGGCTTGGCGGAGCATCCACATGCCTGCTTATCGCTACGGGCGGCGCCATCATTTCATACATACCTATCGGAAGCCTTGCGCATAGGATAGGCCGTAAGAAGACGATCATGATAGGCATCATTCTGCTGGCGGCGTGCTTCCTTTCGGGATTCTTCCTGACGACGGCATTCCACAGCATAAATGCCATAATGTTCATCGTGTTTGCGCTGGTCGGATTCGCATGGGCGGCCATCAACGTCAACTCGCTGCCTATGGTGGTCGAGATGTGCAGAGGCTCGGACATAGGTAAATTTACAGGTTATTACTATACTGCGTCCATGGCGGCGCAAGTCGTGACACCTATCCTCGCCGGTACTCTTATGAGGAGCATCAGCTATAAGGTGCTCTTCCCATACGCTGCGATCTTCGTGTTCTTCAGTTTCCTGACAATGACTCAGGTGAAACATGGTGACGCGGCTCCTGAGGTCAAAAAAGGACTCGAGGCATTCGAGGATATGGAGGACTGATGAAAGAACTCATATTAGGTAAAACTTACGCTCACAGAGGCTATTACGATCCGCCTCTGATCCCTGAAAACTCTATGGCAGCCTTCCGCCGCGCGGTAGAGCACGGTGTGGGCGTTGAATTCGACGTACACATGATAGCAGACGGCAGTCTGGTCATTTTCCACGATGATGATCTGGAGAGGATGACCGGTGTCAAGGGACGGATAGTTGATTACGACATAAGCAATCTGAGAAAACTGAGGCTTTCCGGCACGGATGAGATGATACCGACCTTTGATGAGCTGCTGGATCTGTTCGAAGGCACGGGCCTTCCGCTGATGGTGGAGATAAAGCCGTCGGGCGGCAATCACTACAAACTTGCGGAAGCGGTAGTCAGACGGCTGGAAAGATATAAAGGCCCGTTTGCGCTGGAGAGCTTTGATCCGAGAGCCATGATGGTCGTGAAGAGGATGAGGCCTGAATGGACAAGAGGACAGCTGGTGCAGGACTTCTACAAGACTCCTGACGGAGTGCCATTTTACCAGGCAGTGCTGCTTACAGGCCTTGCGTTCAACAGATTCGTCCAGCCGGATTTTCTGGCGTACAGATTCCAGGACAGGAAGTGGGGAGCCTGGAAGAGATGGCTCGGAAAGAAAGGCATAGTGCCTGTAGTATGGACAATAAAGACCGTGGATGAATATAAGGCTGCGGTAAGTACGGGATGCATTCCGATATTTGAACAGATAGCACCGGGAGAGCTTGAGAGCCTTAAACGCTAAAAGATAAATGGGTTTATAGAGATGAGGACTTCAAAGAAGATAAAACTGACACCCGTAGGGGTGTGGCACTGGACGAGGCTGATATACAGGTCGATACTGTTCCTGCTTCTGGTATATTCATACATCAGGTTCAGGTTCGTCTACCATAAGCCGTTCATCATGGGATTAGAGAAGATGCCGGCTATCATCATCTTCGTGTGGGTGGTATATGTCATCGAAATGATATTCCGCTTCTTCCCAGCTAAGATAGAAAGCCCGGGCTGCCAGAAACAATTCGCCAAGAACTACATAAAGACCGGTGAGACGGACGTGATCGTCCATGACAACAATGCCACCATGCTGGTCGCGCTGATATGGATAGTGTTCAACGGTATATTCGGAGCGCTGCACATTATGGGCGTGATCGACGACGGCATCATGATACTGCTCTGCGGAGCGTATTCTGTATGCGACATGATATGCATCATGTTCTTCTGCCCGTTCCAGTCGTGGTTCCTGAAGAACAAGTGCTGCAGCGCGTGCCGCATCTACAACTGGGACTTCGCGATGATGTTTACGCCTTTGTTCTTCGTTGAGAAGACGTACACGTGGAGCCTTCTGGTACTGTCGGTAGCTTTGCTGGTGAGATGGGAGATAACCTTCTACAGACATCCGGAGAGGTTTTCCGAACACACCAACGCTTACCTGAAATGCAGCAACTGCACGGAAAAGCTCTGCGTGCACAAGAAACAGCTCCACAAGCTCTGGAAAAAGATAGAAGAATACACTGAAAGAAGATTGAAACAGCTTGAGATCAAATAAAGAGAGGTTCATATGAGAAACAAGAGAAGAGACGGAAAAAGAGTAAGATGGCCTGACGGATATCATAATATTCTGCCATACATCATGCCTAAGAGAACAGAGGCTGAAGTATCCATGACCGAACAGTTCGATGTGACCGACCTGGTAAAGTACATGGCTGAGCGCAACGAAAAGGAAGGCACAAATCTTAAGATCTTCCACGCGATCTGCACCGCAGTCGCAAGGACGGTCTATCACAGACCTAAGCTGAACTACTTCATTTCCGGCAGGACATATTACGAGAGACCGGATATCACGCTGTCATTTGTCGTAAAGCAGAGATTTGATGACGAGGCCGATGAGACCCTGATGTTCCTGAAGGTAGAACCTGACATGAACTTTGATTCGATCTCGAAGCTGATCATCGGAGATGTCAAAAAGGTCCGCAAGGAACAGTCAAACGACCTCGACAAGCTCATGAGCTTTTTCGGAAGCCTGCCGAGGCCTTTCCTGGAGGTGTTCTTCGGGACTCTCAGAAGACTTGAGTACCACGGCGTGATGCCTGCAGCACTCACTGCAGGTGATCCTAACTATTCGTCGGTCCTTCTCTCAAACCTCGGATCGATCAAATCGGATTCCTGTTATCACCATCTGAGCAATTACGGCACATGCTCCGTTATGATCACGATAGGTGTGCTGCACAAAGAGCAGAAACAGATGGAAGACGGAAGCTGGCAGGAAAGGGACGTGATCAACTGCACGTTCACCATTGACGAGAGACTGGCGGACGGCTTCTACTTCGCGAAGTCGCTGCGCATAGCCAAATACATGCTGGAGCATCCTGAAGTGATGAATGAGCCGATCAGCAAACCTGTGCCGGTCGAGCTTTAAGGATAACGAGAGGACACTGTGATGAGCGAAGAATACATGAGCAGAGAGAAGAGAGCCAACAAGCATATGGCTCCTGAACCGGAAAAGAAGAAAAAAGAGAAGAAGGAGAAGACAAAAAAACGCGGATTATGGTGGAAGATCCCTATGTGGATCGTCATCGTTGCCGTTTTCTGTGTCGTATCCGCGATGGCGGTGAACCTCGGATTCTCGCTTCACCTGAGGCACTACATCAACAGCTTCGATCCGGTCGAATATAACGATGCGGACAGGCTGGTGCCTGAGATCGATCCGGAGACAGGGTATTACACCTTCACGACTGACAGGGAGCTGAAGATAATGATGCTCACCGACATCCATCTGGGCGGAGGCTTCTGGAGCGCCGAAAAGGACCGCAAGACGGTATATGAGATCATTACGATGCTGCAGAAGGAGAAGCCGGATCTGGTCATACTGGACGGCGACAACACCTTCGCGGTGCCTGGCCCTATTTACAATGGCGGCGGAACGCTTAACAACTACATGGCCGCGCGCGACGTGATACAGATCTTCAACCATGAGGGAGTGTACTTCTCGACCGTATTCGGCAACCACGACACTGAAGTGTTTGATTATACCGGCAGGCAGAAACTGGGCGAACTGTACATGAAAGACAGGTTCGAGTACTGCATATTCGATCAGAACTACACAGACGGCGGCGATCTGCCGACTGTCACCAACCAGATAATCCTGGTGAAAAACACCAAGGGAGAGACCACCAAGGCGCTTCTGCTGGTGGACAGCAACGCTTACGTGGACAATTCGATCAAGGCCGTTCTCGACTGGAATTACGATATCATCAGGGATGGTACTGTAGACTGGGCGGCTGAGTCGATAAAGGCTCTCGGAAACCCTAAGACCGTGGCGTTCTTCCACATCCCGACCAGCGAGTTCAGGATCGCATACGAAGAGCTCGACGCTAACGGCTGGAAGGATACCGAAAACACCAAATACATCTCCGGAGTCTGGGATGAGCTCCTCGACGGAACGACGGGCAGCCGCATCTGGCACGGAGGCATCACGAAGGAAGGACCTCTCGCGGATATCGACAGGTTCTTTGAGACGCTTGGACCGGACGGCATGAACGTGCTGGAGGCCTGCTACTGCGGACACGACCACGTGAACAACGCATGGGTCAACTACAAGGGCGTCGACCTGCTTTACGGCTATTCGATCGACAACCTCGCATATACGGAGATCGACAATTCCGGCCTGCAGAGAGGAGCTACCATCATCACGATCGCTGCCGACGGCACAAGGACTACAAAGTATAAGAATGCATATTTCGATTACGGTGTATCGAAGGATAAATTTGAAGATGTTTATACAGATCATCTCTACTTCGAAGGCAGCAAGCCGGATGGAGTACTCAGACCGTAAGCAGATAAAGATAAAAGGGGTATAGATGGCAGGACCGGGCGGCCGCATGGGCCCGATGCACTTCCTCACTGAGGAAGAAAAACAGAATATGCCGAAGGTGACGAAGGAACTTCTGGCCAGGATAATGAGCTATCTCAAACCATACTGGCTGCAGTTCATCTTCGTGTTCATAGCGATACTGCTGTCGGCGACCGTCGGGCTCTTTCCGTCGATCATCACAGGCCGCATCGTGGACGAGGCGCTGGTGGGAAAGAACATGGAGCTTCTCATAAAGCTGCTCCTTGCCGCGTTCGCGGCGCTTACCGTGAGCCAGCTGGTGGGTGTTCTGGAGAACTACATCAACGCGTGGATCTCTCAGCGCATCATCTTTGACATGCGCAATCAGATGTACAAGCACCTGCAGTACATGCCGCATTCATTTTTCACTACGGAGAAGCAGGGTGACATCATCACGCGCATGAACACGGACATAAGCGGCGTGAGCTCTGTCATCAGCGGTACGCTGTCCAATATCGTCAGCAATGTGGCTACTGTTATCACTACTCTGGTGGCGCTCTTCAGCATGAGCGCTCCTCTGGCGCTGGTGGGCATCGCTGTCATCCCGCTTTTGGTGCTCCCTACAAGGACAGCCGGCCGCACGCGTTGGAAATACCTGACGCAGAGCCAGGCCAAGAGCGATGAGCTCAACCAGAAGATCAATGAGACGCTTTCGGTCAGCGGCTCTATGCTGGTAAAGATATTCACTCGCGAGCAGAAGGAATACGATGACTTCGTAAAGGTAAACAAGGAGGTCACCGACCTCAACCTGAAGGAGCAGAGATCCGGCCAGCTCTTTCGCGTGGTGATGGGAATGTTCACGCAGCTTGGACCGCTGCTGATCTACTTCGCCGGCGGATACTTCATCATCAGACAGATAGATACTTCGCTGACTGTCGGTGTCATCACGGCGACCGTGGCGCTCATCAACAGGCTCTACAGGCCTATCGAGCAGCTGATGAATATATCGGTAGACTTCACGAGGTCGCTGGCGCTGTTCACGCGAATCTTCGATTACTTCGACAGGGAGAACACCATCGTTTCGCCTGAGAACGGGCAGAAGCCAGACGTAGACAACAAGCCGATCACATACGAGCACGTCGCGTTCAGCTATAATCCGGAGAATCCAATACTCACGGATGTCGACTTTGAGGTGCCGGGCGGCAGCATGTACGCTATAGTCGGACCTTCGGGCTCGGGCAAATCGACCGTGGTGAACCTCATACCGAGGCTTTATGATGTATGCGGCGGCTCGGTAAAGATCGCGGGCGTGGACGTGCGCGATTTCGACCTCACATATCTGAGAGAGCAGATAGGCGTGGTGACTCAGGAGTCGTATCTCTTCAATGGCACCATACTTGAGAACCTCAGGTATACTAAGAACGACGCGACGATGGAGGAAATAGAAGAAGCCTGCCGCATCGCCAACATCCATGAATTTATAAGCAATCAGCCTGACGGTTATGATACACAGGTAGGCAACCGCGGACTGAAGCTCTCAGGTGGCGAGAAGCAGAGACTGTCACTTGCCAGAGTCATACTGAAAGACCCTAAGATACTGATCCTTGATGAGGCGACATCCGCTCTTGACTCCATATCCGAGAATTCGATACAGGACGCTCTGGAGCAGATGATGGTGGGGCGCACAAGCATCGTAATAGCCCACAGGCTTTCTACGATACTGAAGGCCGACCGCATACTTGTTGTGAAGGACGGTGTCATCGCCGAGCAGGGTACACATGAAGAGTTGCTGGAGAAGGGCGGCACATATAAGGAGCTGTATGAGACACAGTTCCGCCAGGCGATCGACAGCGAGGCTGCGAGGAGCAATGCTGAGGCTGCCGGGGAAAGCGATGGTCTGGACATCGCGACTCTGTCGACACAGTTCGGGGTCAGGAAGATCACAGAGTCTGACATATCGGCGGTATACAGACTGGCTAAGTCAAACAGAAGATACTACAGGTATCTGGGAAGGATCCCTACAAGAGAGAGCCTTACGGAGATCATCTCTGAGGTACCGGAAGGAGTATCGCGAAGCTGCAAGCATTTCGTGGGATTCTATAATGAAGACGATGTTCTCGTGGCGGTCATGGACCTTATTACGGGGTACCCGGAGAGCGATGATGTGTTCATCGGCTGGCTGATGGTCGACGGTGAGATGCAGGGAAGAGGCATAGGATCAGGCATCTTCGCAGACGTGAGAGCTGCCATGAAGGCAGCGGGCTACGATTACATGGCGCTCGCTGTGGTGAAAGAGAATGAAGAGGCCCTAAAATTCTGGAAGGATCAGGGCTTTAAGGTAAAAAAGGAGTCTGTCAGCACGGACGGATATGAAGTCTACGTGATGGACAGAGATATTTAGAATGGACGGGGCACTGAGATTCAGAAAGGCGACAGGGGATGACCTGGACGCAATAGAGCGGATATACGAACGTACGCACGACGTGGAAGAGGCCGGGCTCACGACGACCGGATGGGTCAGGGGGATCTATCCGGTAAGGGAAGTGGCCGAGGCGTCACTGGTACGCGGCGACATGTATGTTGCCGAACACGACGGTGTGGTGGCTGCGACAGGGATCATCAATAAGATCCAGGTAAACGTATATCTGGACTGCGACTGGGAGTACAAGGCGCCGGATGACAAGGTGTGCGTACTGCATACCCTGGCTGTCGATCCGGACGCGAGAGGCTTTGGCATAGGGCCGGCCTTTGTGAGGTTCTATGAGAAGCTCGCCGGAGAATGGGACTGCGAGGTGCTGAGGATAGACACCAATGCGAGGAATGCTGCTGCGCGGAAGATGTACGCGAAGCTCGGTTATACCGAGACTGACATAGTACCGACGGTATTCAACGGCATCGCCGGAGTGGATCTGGTGCTGATGGAGAAAAAGATATAGATGAGTCAGATAAGTATTTTTGACAACGCTAAAAACGATAACCAGCCGCTTGCGGCAAGGATGCGTCCGAGGAGCTTCGATGAGTTCGTCGGTCAGCAGCATCTGGTGGGAGAGGGCAAGGTGCTCCGCAATCTTATTGAACGCGACAGCGTCTCTTCCATGATATTCTGGGGGCCTCCGGGCGTGGGAAAGACGACTCTGGCTCAGATAATCGCCGCGAAGACTGACGCTCAGTTCATCACGTTCAGCGCGGTAACGAGCGGCATAAAGGATATCAAGACGGTGATGCAGCAGGCGGACAAGATGACCGCCATAGGCGCGCGCACCATCGTTTTCGTGGATGAGATCCACAGGTTCAACAAAGCGCAGCAGGACGCGTTTCTGCCTTTCGTGGAGAAGGGCAGCATCATCCTGATAGGCGCTACGACAGAGAACCCTTCATTCGAGGTGAACGGCGCTTTGCTGTCAAGGTGCAAGGTGTTTGTACTGCACCAGCTGAGTCCTGAGGATATCGCGCAGCTTATAAGAAACGCGATCAGGGACCCGAGGGGATTCGGAGACCAGGATCTTCGCATAAGCGAAGACGTTATAAACGCGCTGTCATCTTTCGCGAACGGTGACGCAAGGACGGCGCTCTCGACTCTCGAGATGATGGTGCTGAACGCGGATCACTCCAATGACCCGGCTGACGGGCACGAGGTAATAACGGTCACTACAGAAGACTTTGAGCAGTGCACTTCACGGAAGTCACTGCTTTACGACAAGCAGGGCGAGGAACACTACAACCTCATCTCGGCTCTGCATAAATCAATGAGGAACTCCGACGCGGACGCGGCGGTCTACTGGCTGGCGCGCATGCTTGAATCGGGCGAGGATCCTATCTACATCGCAAGGCGTGTCACGCGCTTCGCGGCTGAGGACGTCGGCCTCGCCGATCCGAGAGCCCTGGAGCTCTCGGTCGCGGCATTCCAGGCCTGCCATCTGATAGGAATGCCGGAGTGCAGCGTGCACCTCACCGAGGCCGTCATATATAACGCGCTTGCGCCTAAGTCCAACGCCATGGATGTCGCGTACATGGAAGCCGCGCGCGATGCCAACGAACACATAGCCGAGCCTGTTCCGCTCCAGATCAGGAACGCCCCTACAAAACTGATGAAGGAGCTCGACTACGGAAAAGGCTATGTCTACGCCCACGATACCGAAGACAAGATAGCAGACATGGAATGCCTGCCTGACAATCTGCGCGGCAGGGAATATTACCATCCGGGCGATCAGGGCTTTGAGCCGCGTTTCAAAGAGCGCTACGAAGCCATCAAAAAGTGGCGCCGCGAACATAAAAAGAAATAAACAACTAAATATATCAACTGCACCATATGTTAACTGCACCTTAAACAGCACTATCTCAAGAAAGACCCTGAAGGGAAAAGGAGCAGAAATGGAAAGAACTGACGGCCGTTATACGGCATATATCCAGATCCTCAAGGAGGAGCTGGTGCCTGCGATGGGCTGTACTGAGCCTATCGCCATCGCTTACGCGGCGGCAAAGGCGACGGAAGTCCTGGGGACCAGGCCCGACAGTCTGGTGGCCGAGGTAAGCGGCAATATCATCAAGAACGTGAAAAGCGTAGTGGTGCCGCATACGGGCGGCCTCAGAGGCATACAGGCGGCAGCGGCTGCGGGAGCCGTGGCCGGGGACGCTTCAGCAGAGCTCGAGGTCATCTCCAATGTGACACCGGATCAGATAAAGGAGATAGGCAAGTATCTTGAAGAGGCTGAGATCACGGTAAAACACGTGGACAACGGCCACATATTCGACATTGCCGTGAGAGCCGTAAAGGGAGAGGACTCCGCGTATGTAAGGATAGTCGATCATCACACAAACATCGTGACCATCCGCCTGAACGACAGCATCATCCTCAGCAAGGATGTGAACGAGCCAAAGTCCGGCGGCAAGACTGACAGGAGCTGCCTTACCATAGAAGGCATAGTCGAATTCGCGGATGCTGTGGATGTAGAGGAAGTCCGGGAGATCCTTGACAGACAGATCAGGTACAACATGGCGATAGCTGAAGAAGGCTTGGCAGGAGACTACGGCGCCAACATAGGCAGCACCATCATGCTGGGCCATGAATATGATCTCAAATACGTTATGAGAGGATATGCGGCGGCGGCAAGCGACGCGAGGATGAACGGCTGCGAACTGCCTGTCGTTATCAATTCGGGCAGCGGCAATCAGGGCATCACGACCAGCGTCCCGGTCATCGTTTACGCGAGGGCACGCAACAAATCGACGGAAGAGCTTTTCAGGGCTCTCTGCGTGTCAAATCTGGTGACTATTCACCTTAAGACGGGCATCGGTACTCTCTCGGCATATTGCGGAGCCGTAAGCGCGGGCTGCGGAGCAGGCGCGGGACTGGCGTATCTGCAGGGTAAGGGAGTCGACGGGGTCGCTCATACAGTGGTAAACGCGCTCGCAGTCAACTCGGGCATCGTATGCGACGGAGCCAAGGCCAGCTGCGCGGCTAAGATAGCTGTATCAGTTGAGGCGGGTCTGATGGGCCTTTCGATGTACAATAAGGGCAATCAGTTCTTCGGAGGCGACGGCCTCGTCAAGAAGGGTGTTGAAAGCACCATAGATGTTGTGGGAAAACTGGCCAGATTCGGCATGAAGGAGACGGATGAGGAGATCATCCGCCTGATGCTGGAGGACTAGGATCCTCATCCTGAATGAAAAATAAAAAGCGTCATGGTCACACCATGACGCTTTTCAGTTGTTATCAAATGAGGTCTACTTCCTTTCGAGAGACAGCTCGTCCGGGTCGAATTCGTATTTGTAGCTTCCTGTGTCGGAATCGAATGTGATTATGTATTTATCACCATTCTGAACGATGTTGACGTTGGTAGCGTCTTTGAACTCAGGCAGTTGCTCGACCATGTCCATTGCAATCTCAGCATAGTCGATCTCAACATCAGGCGCAATGTCAGGTTTGACACAGTTCACGATCTCCCCTGTGTTGACATCGATGTCATATGAATACTCGGCATTTCCGATTTTGAAGGAGACGTTTCTTTTCCCTGTCCCGTTATCTGGAAAAATAGTGATGTCTTCACCCGCGATGGGTTCAAATCCGGCATCTTTGAAAGCAATCTCCACAAGCTCCTGATCGCTCAGGACCTTTGCCGCAGGCTCGGCAGATTCTTCTCCTTCGCCTCCGCCGCTTCTACTACATGCGCTGAATGCAAACATTGCCGTCAGGACCATGCACAGAAGCAGTACAAGTAATCTAGTGCTTTTCATAATCACTTCTCCTTAAGAGCTTGAATTGCACTTACGCGATCTCCAGTGCGATCTCCATCATTTTTGTGAAGGAATTCTGACGCTCTTCTGCTGTCGTATTCTCCTCAGGATAATTGAAGGAGTCGGAGACTGTGCAGATGCAGAGGCCATTCTTACCGAGTCTTGCAGCGTTGCAGTAGAGTGCTGCAGATTCCATTTCGACTCCGAGTACGCCCATCTTTGACCATCTCATAGCGGAGGCGGCATCATCGTAGAACATATCCGACGAAAGAATGTTGCCGACCTTGAAGTTGGCGCCGGCTTTTCTGGTG
This sequence comes from Mogibacterium sp., assembly GCA_017510505.1. Lineage (GTDB taxonomy): Bacteria > Bacillota > Clostridia > Peptostreptococcales > Anaerovoracaceae > Crickella. The sequence goes on from JAFWNE010000022.1 coordinate 40,467, forward strand.
GCCGCAACGGCTTTCTCAAGCAGTTCGAACGAAGCGATAGGGCAGAATGTGCCCGGAAGCTCGTACTGATTTGCATAGCTGCCGTTTGTGCATGCGCCCTGAGCGATGATGATGTCGCGTACGTGCAGTTCAGGGTCTATCGAACCGCAGGATCCGATGCGAATGATGTTCTTCACATCATAGAAAGCAAAGAGCTCGTATGAGTAGATGCCGATCGCAGGCTGGCCCATTCCGGATGCCATGACCGATACTCTCTTGCCCTTGTATGTGCCTGTGTAGCCCTGTACTCCGCGTACGTTGTTCACGAGTACAGGATTCTCAAGGAAAGTCTCTGCAATGAACTTGCTGCGAAGCGGATCGCCCGGCATAAGGACAGTCTCGGCGAAGTCACCCGCCTTTGCATTGATATGAGGGGTAGGAATTGACATAAATGCCTCCTTTCACTTTGCGTTACTATCTGTTCGAGCCAATTTTACCATAAATCAAGGCGCATATAGAACCAGTCTTTGCGCGTGCCTGAATGCTTATTTTTTCAGTATTTTGCTGATGACATCACACATACGACTGTGATATAATCTTACGGCTAGTGCGGACAGCACAGCAGACAAAAAATCAAAGGGACTTTATTGATGAAAGATATCGAAATCAGAGAATTATTCAGAAACACAGAAGCATATGCTGGCAAAGAGATAACGGTATACGGATGGGTGAGGGGCAACAGAAGCTCAAACCAGTTCGGATTCCTCTCGGTAAACGACGGCTCGTTCTTCACACCTGTACAGGTGGTCTATGAGGCGGACAAGCTTGCCAACTTCAGCGAGGTAGCGAAGTTCAGACTGAGCGCGGGCGTAGAGGTCAAAGGTACGCTGGTGCTCACACCTGAGGCCAAGCAGCCGTTTGAGATCAAGGCAGATGAGATCGCTCTCATAGCGGATTCCGATCCGGACTATCCGCTCCAGAAGAAGCGCCACAGCATGGAGTTCCTCAGGGAGATAGCTCACCTGAGACCGCGCAGCAACACTTTCTCCGCGGTATTCAGAGTCAGGAGCGTCGCGGCTTACGCGATCCACAAGTTCTTCCAGGAGAAAAACTTCATCTATGTGCACTCGCCTGAGATCACATGCAGCGATGCTGAAGGCGCCGGCGAGATGTTCCAGGTAACGACACTCGACCTCGACAACCTGCCGAGAGACGCTGAAGGAAACATCGACTACAGCAAGGACTTCTTCGGTAAGAAGGCAAACCTGACTGTATCGGGACAGCTTGAGGGAGAGATCATGGCGCTCGCGTTCCGCAACATCTATACGTTCGGACCGACATTCCGCGCAGAGAACTCAAACACCGCGAGACACGCTTCCGAGTTCTGGATGATGGAGCCTGAGATGGCGTTCTGCGACATCAACGGCAACATGGACATGGCAGAAGAGATGATCAAATACATCATCAGCTACGTCCTGGAGCATTGCCCTGAAGAGATGCAGTTCTTCAACAGCTTCGTAGACAAGGGCCTGCTTGAAAGACTCGATCACATCGTCAATTCGGATTTCGTCCGCATCACATACACAGAGGCGGTGGACATCCTGCAGAAGTCCGGAAAGAAGTTCGAGTATCCGGTAGAGTGGGGACTCGAGCTGCAGACAGAGCATGAGCGCTACCTCACTGAAGAGGTCTTCAAGAAGCCGATGTTCGTCATCAACTACCCTAAAGACTGCAAGGCTTTCTACATGAGGCTGAACGATGACGGCAAGACGGTCGCGGCAATGGACATGCTGGTACCGGGAGTCGGCGAGATCATAGGCGGAAGTCAGAGAGAGGAGCGCTACGACGTTCTGGTCAGCAGGATCAGAGAACTGGGCCTCGATGAGGACACATACGACTGGTATCTCGACCTCAGAAGATACGGCGGCGTATTCCACTCCGGCTACGGTCTCGGATTCGACCGCATCCTCATGTACCTTACGGGCATGAGCAACATAAGAGACGTTCAGATGTTCCCACGTACGCCGGGCAACGCTGAATTCTAAATAAGGTAATTCATTCAAGCATACATACATAATCACACATTTCAGGAGGAACACATGAAAGGCTATAAGAGCGATAAGATCCGCAACATCGTGCTGCTCGGACACGGCAGCACAGGCAAGACCACCTTCCTTGAAGCAGGTCTGCTGAACACCAAAGTGATCAGCAGACTCGGAAAGGTTGAGTCGGGCAACACAGTATCCGACTACGAGAAGATGGAAATCGAGAAGGGATACACCATCAACCAGACACTCGTACCTGTAGAGTACAAGGGCACAAAGCTCAACTTCATCGACACACCGGGATTCTTCGATTTCGCGGGTGAAGCAAGAGCAGCTCTTTCGACAGGAGCGACAGCGATCATCATGGTAGACGCTTCGTCCGGCATCCAGGTCGGAACGGAGAAGGCATGGGATCTCGTAAAGGAATTCAATTCGCCGACATTCTTCGTCATCAACAAGATCGACAAGGACAACATCAATGTTGACGAAGTCGTCGCTTCTATCCAGGACAAGTTCGGCAGCGCATGTGTTACTCTAGAAGATAAGGATGCTCTTGACGAGGCTGTCGCTGCAGCTGACGAGGAGCTCATGGAGAAGTTCTTTGAGGGAGAGGCTTTCACGGACGAGGAGTTCGCGCACGGTCTGGCAATGGGTATCCACAACGGAGACATCATGCCTGTCCTCAAGATGAGCGCTCTGACAGGCGAGGGAGTAGACGAAGTACTCGACGCTCTCTGCAAGTACGTTCCGAAGCCTGAGACAGTAGTTACTGCCGCCAAGGATGCTGACGGAAACGACATCGAGATCGCATGCGATCCTGCAGGAGACCTGGTACTCTACATCTTCAAGACACTGGCAGACCCATTCCTCGGAAAGATCTCCTACGCGAAGGTCGTTTCCGGAACACTCAAGTCCGGCGCTGATGTTTACAACCCTCGTTCGGAGAAGTCCGAGAAGCTCGGTTCAGTATTCTTTGTAAGAGGCAAGTCCCAGGAGATGACAGACACTGTAGTTGCCGGCGACATGGTAGCGCTTGGCAAGCTGCAGAACACAAAGACAGGAGACACACTCTGCGCTAAGAACAAGCAGGTAACAGTAAAGCCTGCCGCATTCCCGACACCTTGCTACTTCGTAGCTGTTGAGGCTGCAGACAAGAACGAGGATGAGAAGATGGCTCAGGGTCTCTCCAGACTCATGGAAGAGGATCCGACATTCGTTCTCGAGAGAAACGCAGAGACACATCAGACTCTGCTTGGCGGACAGGGCGACATCCAGCTCGGTATCATCCAGGCTAAGCTGAAAGACAGATATGGTGTCAGCGTAAACGTTGTTCCACAGAAGATCGCTTACAGAGAGACCATCAAGGGCAACTCCGACGTACAGGGCAAGCACAAGAAGCAGTCTGGCGGCGCAGGACAGTACGGAGACGTTCATATCAGATTCTCCCCATCCCAGGAAGACGGCCTCGAGTTCAGTGAAGAGCTCTTCGGCGGATCGGTACCTAAAAACTACGTACCGGCTGTCGAGAAGGGACTCCTCGAGTGCATGGAGAAGGGCCCTCTGGCAGGATGCAAAGTACAGAACATCAAGGCTGTCCTCTACGACGGTTCTTATCACGAAGTAGACTCCAACGAAGTATCGTTCAAGATCGCTGCATCGCTGGCGTTCAAGAAGGGTATCGTTGAGGCTAAGCCGTGCCTGCTCGAGCCTATCATGAAGCTCGACATCACAGTTCCTGAAGCATTCGTAGGAGCAGTCATGGGCGACATGCCTAACAGACGCGGAATGGTTCTCGGAATGGATTCCACACACAGCGGCACAGTTCTGCACGCTGAGGCTCCACAGGCTGAGCTCTTCGACTACGCTATCGCGCTCAGATCGATGACTCAGGCAAGAGGATCTTTCACGGTAGAGTTTGCGAGATACGCTGAGCTGCCAAGCAACCTGGCAGACAAGGTAATCGCTGCTTACAAGAAAGAGCAGGAAGAGAAGTAAACCAATAACCAGAGCCTGTCCTTCAGGGACAGGCTCTCTTTTAATTGAAGGAGACAAAAATGTCCATAATAAACAGTTCAAATACCAAAGAGCATACATACCCGACATACGGGAGACAGTTCAAGTCGTACAGATGGTACAAACCGATCATCGTGGGAGTGCTTTTCATGTTTTTCTATTTGCTGCTTGCGCTGATAATCGTTTTCGGAGCGGCTTATCTCGTGGGCGGGGGCTCGCCTACGGTTTCTGAGTTATTGAGCAGCAATATCTTTGCGACAAGCTATGACGATATGGATCTTGCCAATGCCTGGCAGTCGATAGTAAGTCTTGGGACCGTTGCGGTGATGATGCCCGCGCTGTGGCTGACAGCGGTCATAGTACGCGACAGACCGTTTTCTTCATACTCGTCCGCAAGAGGAGGATGGAGCAGCAAAGTATTCTGGAATACATTCCCGATCGCGTTCATATGCATATCCATCCCTATTGCCGTAAAGGATATTTTCTTTGAGCACGATATCTCAGACTTCCAGATGAAGTTCACATGGTTCAGCTTCCTGGTCGTGACCATCCTTGGCCCTTTGCAGTGTATCGCTGAGGAATACGCGTTCCGCGGACTTCTCATGCAGACCTTCGGATCGTGGTTCAGACTGCCTGTAATAGCCGTTATACTCCAGACGGTCATTTTCGCGGCTATGCATCCATATGACATGATAGGAAAGATAGGGATACTCGTCTCAGGCCTGGTGTTTGCGGTCTCAGCGTGGATCGGCAGAGGCATCGAGGTCTCATCGGCATACCATATATGCAACAACATGACCATCTTCTATCTTCAGGGCATGAACCTCTCAACGATCTCGACAGAGTCAAAAATCAGTGACCTTATATTTGAGATCTGCACAGGAGCCGCCTTTATAGCTCTCATTTACATCGCCAGCAGGAGGCACAACTGGTTCAACAGGATCAGACGCGATGACCTTACAGCGTGGAATCAGAAGATAGATGAGAAGATCGCCCGCAAGGAAGCGAAGAAGGCAGCAAAGGCCGGCAGAAAAGAGGAAAAAACAGCAGAAATGAACGAAGAGACAGGAGCTCATGAGGAAAGTGCTCCGGGCAAGCATTTCAAACAGTAGCGCTGTTTTATATCCATAGACTTTTTTAATCTTAAAAAGGATACATAACTGTTAATCTCAGGCGCTGTTTTGTATATATTGTAATTGGTTGATTTTGGTTTTCCGGAACTCAAGGAGGAAATACATTATGAAAAAGAAACTCGTAATTTTGATCAGCCTTGCAATGGTATTCACGTTTGCTTTCGCGGCATGCGGAGGCGGCGGAGGTGAAGATCTTTCCGACAGCAAGGATGTAGTTGATCACATCGACGGCGCGGCCTACGGTTATGCCGGCGATGATCCGGTTGAAGCTGCGTGCTATCAGTACATGGCTGAAGTCATAGGACCGCAGTACGCGGAAGCTGAGATCAGCATCCCGACAGTACAGATCTTCCACGTGGACTATACACCGGAAGATGAAGTAGTCGTATTCGGAGATTTCTGGGTAGAGAACTACAACGTCAATGGCGATGTGCTTGAATGCGTTTCGGGCGGAAATCATCCGGGAGTCATGCATGTAAGCAAAGCGGACTACACTGTAACGGCCTTTGATCAGGTAGCTGACGGCGGTGCCTTTGAAGAGAGCGCTAAGGAACTCTTTGGCGAGCACTATGATGAATTCATGGCCGTCTACAGCGACAGCGATGCCCGCGATGAGAACAGAAAGATCACCGTATCTGACTACGTGAACCTGAACGGACTTGATGTCAATTATTATCAGGACTATGGCTGGGATCCGGTAGAGCTCTATCGCAACTGATAATCAGAAAACAAGATCAAAAAGGAGCCTGCTCAAAAGAGCGGGCTCTTCTTTTATGGCGCAACCATGGTGCCTGATGTGATATACTAACTATGTATATGCACAGAACAAAAAACGGAGGAACCCGTATGAAAAAGATACTTATTGTAGATGATGAAGATAAGATCCGCGAGGTCATAAGAGAGTACGCGGAATTCAGCGGATACGAGGCCGAAGAAGCGGCTGACGGAATGAGCGCCATAGGCATGGTGAAGCTGAACGACTACGACCTCATCATCATGGATATCATGATGCCGAAGCTCGACGGCTTCAGCGCGGTCAAGGAGATACAGAAGATCAAGGACATTCCTGTGATCATGCTCTCGGCAAGAGGAGAAGAGTACGACAAGCTCTTCGGATTTGAGCTGGGAATCGATGACTATGTAGTCAAGCCATTCAGTCCTAAGGAGCTGATGGCGAGAGTCAACGCAGTCCTGAACCGCAGGGACTCTTCGGACAGAAAGGTGTCCGCTATCCAGAAGTTTGAGGGACTCGAGGTCAACATGGCGGCACGCACCATCACTGTAGACGGCAAGCGCGTCGACCTTACACCGAAGGAATACGACCTTCTCTTCTACATGATACAGAACAAGAACATCGCTCTCTCAAGAGAGAAGCTCCTTGAAGACATCTGGGGCTACGATTTCTTCGGAGATGACAGGACCATCGACACACACGTCAAGAACCTGCGCAATTGCCTTGGGCCATACCGCAAGTTCATCGTGACACTCAGAGGTGTCGGTTACAAATTCGAGTACGAGGAATAGCAGAGACAGATGGCAGACCACACAGGCAAGAACAAGATCCGGAAGGAACAGGGCGGACTGGATACCAACAGCATCAAGATGACGACGCTTATATCGTTCGTCGTTTTTGCGCTGTTCCTGGTCGCGGTCCTCTGGGGTCTGTCCAACTTCTTCATGAACAGTTACTACGAAAGACTGAGGTCACAGGAGGTCATCCATACCGCCGACGCTCTTGAGACACAGTTCAGGCAGGGCCTCAACAGCTTTGACACCTTTGCTGTCCAGGCTGCCGGATCGAACGGCATCTACATCCGTATGGATACGGCGGAGGGCAGCCTCATTTACGATGGTACGCGTACTGTAAAGGATACAGGCGACTTCGAGGCCGATGTCAATGATGCCGTAACGAAGCTTATCGCTTCCGGCCAGAACAGCATCACCAGTACAAAGCGTGATCCTTCAGGAGCTCTTTCCAGGCTGGTCTACGCGGCTAATATAAACGCGTACGGACACAACAATGTCCTTAGCATCGTCGCGCCGCTCTACCCTGACGAAGCCACTGTGAGGATACTGCGCAAGATGCTGATATACATCTCGTTCATCGTCCTTGTCGTTTCGTTCCTGCTGGCGTTCGCGCTTTCGGTGCGTCTGTCATCGCCTATAGAGAACCTGACACGGTCAGCCAAGGAGCTTTCAAAGGGCAACTATGACGTCAAGTTCAACGGGGCGGGATTCACCGAGACCAAGGAACTGGCGAAGGCGCTGAACATGGCATCGTATGAGATGGAGAAGACCGACTTTTATCAGCGCGAGATCATCGCCAACGTCTCGCACGATCTCAAGACGCCTCTCACCATGATACGCTCATACGCCGAGAAGATAATCGACATCTCCGGAGACAATCCTGAGAAGAGGAATTCCGACCTCAACATAATCATTTCCGAGACCGAGCGCCTCAACACGCTGGTAACGGACATGCTCTCGGTATCCAATCTGCAGTCCAACAATGTCGAGATGCACATGGAGACATTCGACCTCGTGGAAGCCGCTGAGAGCGTCTATGAGAGCTTCAGAGTGCTTGCCGAGTCAGAGGGCTTCGACATGCATTTCCACCCGTGTAAGCCGGCATATGTGGTCGGAGACCGCACCAGACTGATGCAGGTAATGACCAACTTCGTTTCGAACGCGGTCAAGTACGCGGGCGACAGCAAGTACGTGGATATTAAACTTACCAAGGGAAGCAAGAAGGTGGCCTTCCACTGCATAGACCACGGCGTAGGCATTCCGTCCGATGAGATCGGACATGTCTGGGACAAGTACTACAGGACATCGGCCAACCACGAACGCGGCATCGAAGGCACGGGCCTCGGACTTGCTATCGCGAAGGGCCTGCTGAACCTGCACAATGCGAAGTACGGTGTGGACAGTGAAGAAGGCAAGGGCTCGGATTTCTGGTTCGAGCTTGAGACAGTAAAAAAGTCGCCGGTAAAGAAGTCCGGCGGGGAAGATAAAAAGGCATAATGGCAAAGAAGGCAAAAACAGTATTTATGTGCACGGAGTGCGGCAACGAGTACACGGCCTGGCAGGGCCAGTGTACTTTTTGCGGCTCGTGGAACACGATAGTTGAACATAAGGTGGCGCCGGCAGAAGAAGCCGCCGGCGATACACGCAGAAGGCTCGGGGGAGAGACCCGTCCGGTAAAATTGGGCAGGGTAGGCACGGAAGAACATGCGCGCATGAGCACCGGCCTTTCGGAACTTGACCGCGTGCTTGGAGGAGGCATAGTGCCGGGATCTCTCACTCTCATATCCGGCGAGCCGGGCATAGGAAAATCCACGCTCATCGCTCAGATGGCAGGCAGGGTAGCCGAGACGACAGGACCTGTACTTTACGTCAGCGGAGAAGAGTCCGGCGAGCAGGTAAAGCTGAGGGCAGACCGTGTTCTTGGAAGCATCAGCGACAGGCTGTACATCTATCCTGAGACCAACATCGAGAACATCATGACTGCCTGCGATGAGATAAGGCCGTGCCTGCTCATAGTCGATTCCATACAGACCATGTACTCGGCATCGGCTGATTCGGTAGCGGGCAGCCTGACACAGATAAGGGAGTGCTCGGGCCAGCTGATAAGATATGCCAAGAACAATCATGTTCCGGTATTCATAGTGGCCCACGTCACCAAGTCCGGTGAGCTCGCCGGCCCTAAGACCATAGAGCATATGGTGGACACCGTGCTGAGCTTCAGCGGAGAGCGCGACAGGGATCTCAGGATACTGCGTTCGTTCAAGAACCGCTTTGGCACCACTGATGAGATAGGCGCTTTCAGGATGACTTCCGAAGGCATGATAGAAGTGCCTGATCTTTCAGGAAGCCTGATAGAAAACAGCACCTGCGAAGAGGGCTCGGTCATCTCCGCGGTCTATGAGGGCAGCAGGCCGGTCTTCTTTGAGATACAAGCCCTGGTGAGCCGCGCAAACGTGGGATTTGCACGCAGGACGGCCATAGGCATAAGCCAGAACCGCCTCAGCATGATACTTGCCGTGCTTGAGAAGAAAGCCGGACTCAATCTGCTGGACTACGATGTATATGTAAATGTCGTGGGAGGCATGAATACGGGAAGTACGTCTACAGACCTGGCTGTAGCGCTTGCGATCTACAGCTCGTTCAAGAGCAGATCTTCAGGCAGAAGGGCTGTGGCGGTCGGAGAAGTGGGGCTGACCGGAAATCTCCGTTCGGTGCCGAACGCAGACAGGATAATCCAGGAGGCCGTAAGGCTAGGATATGAGGCAGTCATACTTCCTGAGAACAACGCTAAGCAGTATCGCGGGGGAGCGGATATCAGGGTGTTTGGCGCCGCAAATGTGAGCGACGCTATACGCGCATGGCTGTCGTAAAAGCAGATAAAAAGGAAACATGACCTGCCCGGTGCGGGCAGGTTTTTTGATTGTTGAATTATATGGTTGACAAGTATATATACGAGTGATAATATTACAGTTTTTCTTTTTGTTTGATTTTTGATACACGAAAGGTTATAATCACAGTGTAAAAGGAGAAAACTGTCCATGTTCAAAATCGGCGATCACATTGTATATCCGATGTACGGAGCGGGCATTATCACCGAGATAGTCGAAAAGGATTTTCTGGGTGAGATGCGCATGTATTATAATGTCTCGCTTCCATATTGCCGCATGGAAGCCTCCGTCCCCGTGGACAACTGCGAGAAGCTGGGGGTCAGGCCTGTTATTGACCCCGGACGCATAGGGGAGGTTCTGGAGGTCCTGAAAATGGACACAGAACCGATGAACCCTAACTGGAACAAACGATACCGCGAGAACACCGAGAGGATGCAGACAGGAGACATCCTGGAGGTGGCAGCGGTAGTAAGGAATCTCGTCAGAACGGACCGGAAGAAACCGCTTTCCACCGGGGAGAAAAAACTCCTGAGCACAGCCAAGCAGATACTTGAGAGTGAGCTTATCTACTCGGGCGGCTACACAATGGAAGAAGCAGACGAGATGGTCGAAACCAACATATAGCGGATGGCTAAAGAGGGGATCGGCCATTTCCATTTTGTAAGAGGTAATGAAAGAGAAAAAAGCAAGCAAGGTATACGGGATAATAGTGGCGGGCGGAAAAGGGATCCGCTTCGGTACTGAAAGGCCGAAGCAGCTGCTCGCTTATGGGAGATCGACGGTACTTGAATCGGCGGTCTTTGCTTTTGCGTCCCATAAGGACGTGGACAGGACCATAATCGTTTCACCTGACGACGGATCGCTCGACAACATTTATGCCAAGATCGCCGCTGTGTGCGAAGAAAGGGCCGGTATACCTGAGGGCAGCATCTCGATCACGAACGGAGCTGAAGACAGGCAGGGTTCGGTCAGAGCCGGCCTCAAAGCCGCAATGGATGAGGTAGTCGCGGAAGGTATCGATCCGGATGAAGTGACCGTGCTGATCCATGATGCCGCGCGCCCTGGAGTGAGCGCCGACATCATCAGCCGCAATATAGAAGCGGTCGCGGAATACGGGGCTGTGTGCACGGCACTGCCGGCATCGGACTCGATCCGCATGAAAAACCTTCAAAATGAGCAATATCCGGACGGTTTTTCATTGAAAGAAACTATAACTTATCCTATAATGAACACTGACGCTGTCCGAAGGGACCTCGTATACAGAGCGCAGACACCGCAGTCCTTCAGACTGTCGGACATACTGAAAGCTCACGAGAAGGCCCTGAAGGATGGGTTCGCTGCCACCGATGATGCTTCGGTCGCTGAACGCGCCGGCATGAAGGTGGTGCTGGTGGAGGGATCTTCCGCCAACAATAAGATAACCACAAGAGAGGATATCCGGATGAGCACCAGAACAGGTATCGGATATGATGTACACAGACTTGTCCCGGGGAGACCCCTTATACTCTGCGGGACCCCGATCCCCAGCAAACTCGGGCTGGACGGCCATTCAGACGCTGATGTAGCTGTACACGCGCTGATGGACGCGTTGCTCGGGGCAGCAGGACTGGGAGACATCGGCAGACATTTTCCGGATACCGATGACAAATACAAAGGCGCGGATTCTATGAAGCTGCTGGCGGAAGTCAAGGGGATGCTTGGCGAAGCGGTGATCAACAACGTAGACATAACGATCATCGCGCAGGCGCCAAAGCTCGCGCCTTACATAGATCAGATGAAGCAAAACGTATCGAGGGTACTCGGGATCCCTGTATGGTCAGTAAATGTGAAGGCCACGACAGAAGAGGGACTTGGGTTCACCGGCAGGGGCGAAGGCATCGCAGCCATGGCCGCTGTCTCAATAGAAGGGAGTTTTTAAACCATGAGATTATCGAAGAATCACCTCAAGACACTCAGAGAAGCACCATCCGATGCTGTGCTTGAGAGCCATAAGCTGCTCGTAAGAGCAAACATGATCAAGCAGGAAGCCGCGGGATTATACATGTTCCCTAAGCTAGGCTGGAGAACAGTAAGAAAAGTAGAGCAGATCGTCCGCGAAGAGATGGACTACGTCGACTGCCAGGAGATATACATGCCGCATGTAAACCCTGCGGAGCTCTGGAAGGAGACAGGCAGATGGTATGCATACGGACCTGAACTGTGGAGAATTCAGGACAGAAACGGAAACGACTTCATCCTCAACCCTACATGCGAGGAGATCTTCACCGACTTCGTCCGCAAGGAATGGTCGTCCTACAAGGAGCTTCCGTTCTCACTCTATCATATCCAGTTCAAGTACAGAGACGAGTCGCGTCCTAGATACGGACTTCTGAGAACAAGAGAGTTCATAATGAAGGATGCGTATACATTCGACGCAACAGAGGAAGATCTGCACACCGCATACATGAGACAGTATCACGCATACGAGAAGATCTTCACCCGTATGGACCTTGACTACAGGATCGTAGAGGCTGACAACGGCCCTATCGGCGGAAGCAAGTCTCACGAGTTCTCAGCACTCTCTGACTGGGGCGAGTCCGACATCCTCTACTGCGATAACTGCGGAATGGCAGCTACAGTCGAAAGAGCCGAGTGCGTAGATGATGAACCGCCAAAGGAAGAGATGCAGCCGGTCGAGAAGGTGTTTACACCGGGAACAAAGACCATCGAGGATGTTTGCAACTATCTGAAGCTACCGGTAGAGAAGTCGATCAAGGCTCTGATGTTCACAACTTATGACACAGATCTGCAGCCTAAGGACAATGTAGTAGCATTCATCAGGGGCGACAGACAGCTCAACATGATCAAGCTGGTCAACGCTCTGAACGTACCTGAGCATTACATCGAGTTCGCTGATGAGGACGTTACAGGACCTATAACAGGATCCGTTGCTGGATTCACAGGCCCTATGGGACTCAAGAACTGCATCGTGGTAGTAGATACAGAGCTGGTAGGCACAGTCAACATGTGCGCCGGCGCTAACGAAGAGGACCACCACCTGATAGGCGTCTGCTATGGCAGAGACTACACAGGAGACATCGTTACGGATATCAAGACGCTTCAGGAAGGCGACCGTTGTCCGCACTGCGGAAAGCCGGTCAAGTTCAGACGCGGTATCGAGGTAGGCCAGATCTTCAAGCTGGGACTCAAGTACTCCGAGAGCATGAACTGCACATTCAAGGATGAAAACGGCGAGGATCATCCGTACTGGATGGGGTGCTACGGCGTAGGTATCACAAGATCGATGCAGGCTGTAGTAGAGCAGCACCACGATGACAAGGGAATCATCTGGCCGCTGTCGGTAGCTCCGTATCACGTGATCGTAACTGTCGTCAAGTCGAGCGATGAGACACAGCTCAAGGTCGCTTACGACATCGAGAAGAAACTCGAGAACATGGGCGTAGAGGTCATGGTAGATGACCGTGACGAGAGGCCTGGAGTCAAGTTCAACGACGCTGACCTTATCGGAATCCCGATCAGGATCACAGTCGGCAAGTTTGCGGGCGAGGGCAAGGTAGAGTACAAGCTCCGCCGCGAGTCCGATCACGAGCTTCTGACAGTCGATGAAGCGATCGATAAGGCAAAGGCTCTTGTCGACCTCGAGGGCGACGGAAGATACTTCTTCTCGAGACTTTCAGAGGAGACACTGAACGCTCACTAGTCCCGAACTAAGAAAAACAGTAATACCGGGCGCCGGCCGATGCCGACGCCCGTTTACATAAGAAACGCGCGGTGTCCGCTTGCATGGCATAGGTTGCGGCGTCGGCTTGGCATTCACGCCTGTCAGAGAGGAGTTTTTTGAAAAAGTATGTATTTTCAAAAAATAATCGTCAAAAATGCATACTGCCTCTCCACTGCCTCCACGAAAAACAGCTGAATTGCTAAAAACCAGTAGACAATAACTCACAATCCAGAGTTATTTGGCAGCTAAATGCCTGAACGCCTTGCTCAAACGCCCAAATGATCTGCGAAAAAGACAGAAACTAACTAATTCCGAATGATGTAGTATGCAAATTTTGGCTTTTTTCGCTGAAAATGCATACTAATCAAGAAAAGTCCTCATGAACACATTGCTGGAACTGTTTATCGTATTTTTTAAGCTGGGCGCCTTCACAATAGGCGGCGGTATTGCCATGCTTCCGCTTCTGCAGAACACACTGACCGAAGAGAAGAAGTGGTTCACCAGGGAGGAATTCGTGGACATAGTTGCGGTGTGTCAGAGCCTGCCGGGAGTGGTGGCGATCAATATGGCCACATACGTGGGATATAAGAAGAAGGGGCTGATCGGTTCGATCGTATCGACACTCGGTGTCACCATCCCTTCGTTCGTTCTTATACTGATAATCGCCCGCGGAATAACAGCTCTCAGCGACAACGGAATCGTCATGGGAGCCATGGCCGGACTCAGAGCTGCGGCACTGGGAATGGTGGCAGTTGCGATGATTCAGTTGGCCCCGTCAGCTCTGAAGAACAAATGGGCCATACTGGCGGCGCTGACAGCGTTCATTCTGATTGCCGTGCTGAAGGTGAATACGGCATACGTCATACTGCTGTTTGCGGTCCTGGGCGTTACTGTCACTCTGATAAACAGCCGCAGAGCGGTAGAAGCTGCGGCGGGGGAAGGCAGTGCTTCGGACGTAAACGGACCGGGAACAGACGATAACGAGGGAGGTGAGTCCGAATGATGATACTCCATCTCTTCCTCAGTTTCTTCAAAGTCGGACTCCTCGGATTCGGAGGCGGTCTGGCGATAGTAAGGCTCATTTACGACAGCATCCAGCCGTTCCTGGACATGAGCCAGGAGACATTTGCCAACATAGTCGCGATCTCGCAGATAACACCTGGACCGCTGGCTGTCAATACAGCGACGTATGTCGGATATGAGGCTGCGGGGATCCCGGGTGCCTTTGCAGCTACGTTCGGAGTGATCCTGCCGGCATTCTGCATCGTCAGCATCGTCTGCAGGACGATACAGAAATTCAGGGACAGCAAAGTGGTCAACGGCATGCTCACGGGTATAAGACCGGCAACGATGGGACTCATCGGCGCGGCAGCAGCGACACTTGTGAAGCCGTCTCTGGCAGGCGCGGGCAGGCTCGGCACGGGGCTGCTGACTAAGCTCGGCGCGGATGCGGGCAGCGGCTTATTTGCAGCGATTTCAGGCTCGCCAGTTGACATTATTTCTGTTATCATATTAATCGTAACAATATTGCTTATTGCAAAATATAAGAAAAGCCCGTTCCTTGTGCTTATCATAATGGGGTGCATCGGAGCGGTATTGGGCGTTTGAAAGCTGAGGTCAGCGCGAGCGTCCGGAAGGGGCGGTCGCCCCGTATATAGATAAAACAGGAGGAATCATGCAGGTTTACAACACTCTTACCAACAGGAAAGAAGAATTCGTACCGATCGAACCGGGCAAGGTCAGAATGTATGTCTGCGGCCCTACGGTCTACAACTTTTTCCATATAGGAAACGCCAGACCATTCGTCGTGTTCGACACGCTCAGAAGGTACTTCAAATACAGAGGCTATGAGGTCAAGTTTGTGCAGAACTTCACCGACGTGGATGACAAGATCATCAACAGAGCCAAGGAGGAGGGCATCAGCGCTCCTGAGGTCTCCGAGAAATACATCAAGGAGTACTTCAACGATGCCGAGGCTCTCAACGTGCTGAAGGCTGACGTGCACCCGAAGGTATCGGAACACATCCCTGAGATCATCGATTTCGTCCAGACGCTGATAGACAAGGGTTATGCCTACGAGGCTGACGGCGACGTCTATTATTCGACGCGCAAGTTCCCTGAGTACGGCAAACTTTCAGGTCAGAACATAGATGACCTTGAAAGCGGCGCACGTATCGCCATCGGCGAGGTAAAGGAAGATCCGCTGGACTTCGCACTCTGGAAGGCCCGCAAAGAGGAATCTGAGATCGCGTGGGAGTCGCCTTGGGGCATGGGAAGACCGGGCTGGCACATCGAGTGCTCCACCATGGCTAAGAAGCACCTTGGCGAGACCATCGACATCCACGGAGGCGGACAGGACCTCACGTTCCCGCACCATGAGAACGAGATCGCGCAGTCGGAGGCATGCAACGGAGTGCCGTTCGCGCACTACTGGATGCACAATGGATATATAAATGTAGACGGAAAGAAGATGTCCAAATCGCTCAACAACTTCTTCACGGTAAGGGACATTCGTGAGCAGTATAGCGGCGATGTCATCAGATTCTTCCTGCTCAGCGGCCACTACAGAAGCCCTATCAACTTCTCGGATGCTCTCATGGAGCAGTCGAAGCAGGGCTATGAGAGGATCGCGACTGCCATTGAGACTCTGGAGTTCCTCAAGACTAACGGAACGGATGAGCCTATGGTTGATGAGGCTGTAAAGATCTCTTCGCTCGATCAGTACAGAGACAAATTCATCGAAGTCATGGATGACGATCTTAATACGGCAGACGGCATCGCGGCGATTTTCGAACTCGTATCGGAGATCAACCTCGATGTCAAGGACGGCGCTTCCAAGTCGTTTGCTGAGGAGGCTCTCAAAAGGATCAAGGAACTCACTGATGTGCTGGGTATCTTTGGCGGAGATGATGAAGAGGAAGGTCTCGGGGATGACATCCAGGCGCTGATCGACGAGAGACAGGCAGCCCGTAAGGAGAAGAACTGGGCTCGCGCTGATGAGATCAGAGACCAGCTGGCAGCCATGGGCATCACGCTCAAGGACACACCGCAGGGCGTACAGGTGATCAGAAACTAATGAGCAAGGCAGACGTATTATTCGTGAATATGTGCCGGGACATTCTGGATCACGGATTCAGTACCGAAGGCATGCCGGTCCGACCGCATTGGGAGGACGGTACGCCTGCGCACACGATAAAGAACTTCGGGGTGGTCAACCGATATGACCTTTCCGAAGAGTTTCCTGCGCTCACGCTGAGGCCGACAGCCATCAAGCTGGCGACCGACGAGATGCTGTGGATCTGGCAGAAGAAGTCCAACAGACTGGCAGATCTTAAGAGCCATGTCTGGGATGAGTGGGCAGATGAGGAGGGCACCATCGGAAAGGCCTACGGCTACCAAATGGCAAAGAAATATAAGTTCAAGCAGGGCGAGATGGACCAGGTGGACAACGTGCTGTGGTGTCTCAAGAACGACAGATACAGCCGCCGCATAATGACCAATCTCTACAACTTCGAGGATCTCTCGGAGATGAGGCTCGAGCCTTGCGCCTACTCGATGACATTCAACGTCAAAGGCGATACGCTGAACGGCATACTCAATCAGAGGTCGCAGGACATCCTTGCGGCCAACAACTGGAACGTCGTTCAGTACGCGATGCTCCTGATGATGATGGCACAGGTGTCGGATCTCAAGGCCGGCGAGCTTGTGCACGTCATAGCGGACGCGCATATCTACGACAGGCATGTGCCACTTGTTGAGGAGTTGATTTCAAGGCCGCAGTATCCGGCCCCTAAGGTGACGCTCAATCCGGATGTGAAGGACTTCTATGCGTTTACGACGGATGACATTAAGGTAGAAAATTATCAGCACGGAGAGCAGATACGCAATATACCTGTAGCAATATAAAAACATGGCGGCAGCACACGGTTGTGCTGCCGCACTTTTAACTGAGGAAATGGATAAGAAAGAAATCAACAGAATGAATACGACCACGCTTGCCTACCTTGGGGACGCTGTCTTTGAGGTAATAGTGCGTGAGAAGATAGTGACTGAGAAGCCGGGCGATGTGGACAGAGCCCATCATACGGCCGTCAGATATGTATCCGCGGCGGGCCAGGCAAAAGCCGCAAAAGCCATGATAGCCGAAGGCTTTCTGACTGAAGAAGAGGAACAGATCTATAAGAGGGCGCGAAATCACCGCTCCATGTCGAGACCGCAGAACGCGGATCCGCGCGAGTATAAGATAGCTACCGGCTTCGAAGCCCTGCTGGGCTACCTCTACCTGTCGGACGACAGGCAGAGGCTCCGCGGGATCGCGGCCGAAGCCGTCCGGATAGTCGACGGAAAAAATAAAAAATGACGCAACACTTGACGCTTTTTCTCATACTATATAGTAAAAGTTGATACAAAACTGATATCAAAAAGATAGACAGAAAGTATATAGAAAGAGAGGTTCATCATGAAAACGGGCAGAAAACTGACAGTGCTTTTCCTGGCACTCATGCTTACATCCTTGATGCTGCTCGCGGGATGCGGCAGCAAGACTGACTACAGCACGCTCCAGCAGGATGTAATCAAGGGAAGCAACGTGTTCGTAACTGACAGCGATGTAGTGTTCTTTGGCTACGATAACCTTCTGTGTACGGCCCTGTTTAAAGACGGAGAGGTATACGATTACGTCGTAGAGGCAGGCTTCACCGGAAACGTATATTCGCTGGCGGTGTATGACGGAGCGCTTTACGTATCGGCAAGTGACGGCATCTTCAAATACGACCTGGAGATGTTCAGCGGCTCCGGGACAGCATCACCTGTCGTTCTCTGGGACAAGAATATCAACAGACACAATTTGTTCCAGATATATGACGGCAAGATATTCTTCGTTTACGGCTACACGCTGTGCTATATACCTATTGATGGCGGCGAGGAGGTCAAGCTGGCAGAGGGCCTTGGTGACTTCGAGGTCACATCCAACGGCATCTATTATACAAATGAAAACGGAGAGCTCCGACTGCTGAGCCCGGACTTCAGCGAGGATAAAGTACTAAGTGAAATTGTGCCTAACGCAAGTATGTCGCTTGGAAACGGGAACATCTATTTCAGGGATACAGACGGCAGTCTGAAATACTATTCTCTGGATAAGGGAGAGATCAAGGAGCAGAGCACAGAAGTCCCTCTTTACGAATACTGTTATCCTTGGGTGAACAGCGGAGCCATCACTTATGATGACGATGATTACTGCCTGCACTTGATCACCAGTGACGGTGAAAAGACCGGAGCGCAGATGCTGAACTATCCTGACAAGAATGATGGCTTTATCTATAAAGACTGGATAGTTGGCCAGAGCAGCAGTTATGCTCATCTGTCCGTAATAGATTGCACTAACGGGATCTTCAGGGAGTATAATCTGAAGGATGAGCTTGCGGCTGACCTCAGCCAGCTGAGCGGAAGTTCTGACAGCACGAGCCAGACAGGCGGCGGAACGACAAGCAGCGGCGGCGCGGCAAACTACAACATAATGGACGGCTTCATGAAGAACGCGTCGTCAGACGGGTCGGTCGCATACATGTACTTCAACGACTTCCTGCTCACTATGCCTAACAACGACAAGTGGAGCATGGAAGAGGGCAAGGACTACGTGACCATCTATCTGTGGTCGGCACAGCAGGAGGGCTACGGCGGCAAGCTCGTTACCATCCGCGCCTATGACCTCAATGACAATTCATACGAGCAGCTCCCTAGCTACCATGTCGCGGGTGTGGGTAAAAACGCGGGCGTGAGGTTCATTGCCGAGTATCCGACAGACGTCCAGTGGAATCCGAACGATGCCACGCAGGACGCGGACTACAGAGATCTGCAGGCTTATCTGCAGAAGATAGGCGAGGGCGCCGTGAACAGCCCTCTTCAGACAGCGGACAGCGACTGATCCGCGGTATAATGAGACGCAATGAAGATCCTATTCTCTAATGAAAAAAAGATATTCAACGAGCACACGGACGGCATACCGTACGTCTCCTTTGATATGCTCGACAGGATGGGCGTGCCGAACCTCTACAGCACCAGGTTCATAAGCTGGGATGATGAGAGCGGAAGAGGCGTTGAAGGTATCAGAATGGCCATCATGAAGAAGGACGATATGGCAGAGGCAGCGCCGGTCTGCAGGGCCAACAGGGATCTGCTGGCACACCAGCTTGGCTCAACCATCTCGATGGAACTTGCCACTGACCAGAAGCATACCAACAATGTGTATGTGGCGACCCGCAGAGAAGACCTCGGAGTCGCGCCTGTCGGTCCGGCAGCTCTGCACAGGCAGTTCGTGGACGGCATAGTTACCGACATCCCGGACGCGCTTCTTACAGCATTCGGTGGGGACTGCCCGCCGGTGTATATAGTCGATCCGGTCAGAAAGGCCATGGGCCTGGTCCACGCGGGCTGGAAAGGAACGCTTGGGAAGATACCCCAGGTGGCAATAGCCCAGATGATAGTGAAACTGGGCTGCGATCCGGCTGACATGTACGCGGCAATAGGTCCGGGAGTCTGCAAGGACTGCTACGAAATGGGTGATGAAGTATATGATGCCTTTGTGGAGCGGTGGAGCCGCAATGACGCAGATCATCTGCTGAGCCGCTACCCTGCAAAAGACAAGGACGGCAGTGATATACCGGGAGGCAAGTATCATTTGGACCTCAGGGAGGCAAATAAACTGACACTCCTGAGAGCCGGAGTGCCTGCCGATCACATAGCTGTATCCAACATATGCACGATGTGCAATGTAGATACGTTCTACTCATATCGCGGCCGCAGGCTCGAGAACGAGCAGGCAGCCATGCTGGTGAACCATTGGGAGAAGTGACATGAATCTGATAGTCGCAGCGGACAATAAGTGGGGCATAGGAAAGGACGGCGGGCTTCTGGCACATCTTCCTACCGACATGAAGTACTTCAGAGAGCACACTGAAGGCAAGGCTGTTGTCATGGGACGTAAGACCCTGGAGTCGCTCCCGGGCAAAAAAGGTCTGCCTAAGAGGGTCAATTATGTGCTGACAAAGAATCCGGACTTCAAGGCGGAGCGCTGCATAGCGGTCCACACGGAGGACGAACTTTGGGATGCCATTTCAAGATATGACCCGGAAAATGTCTGGCTCATAGGCGGAGCTACGCTCTACAACTGGTTCTACAGCATGTGCGACCGGCTCTATGTCACAAAGATGGACGCGGATCTTGGCGCAGATACTTTTATTACAAATTTCGATGAGGATCCGGACTTTGAGATCATATCCGAGAGCGAGCCGGTGACAGAGAACGGCATCACATACAGATTCGTGGTGTACGAGAAAAAGGCCGGTTAAGAACACATAGCAGGAAAGACAATTATGAGCAAGAGAGACAACAAACGATTCAACGATAAGGAAAGAAAGAGCGCTCCTAAGAGGGGCGGCAAGAACCGCCGCGACTACGGCGACAGTTATGAGCCAAAGAGAAGGACATCGGGCAAGGCACGCAGCGACGCCCGCAGGGTGCTTGGCTTTGACGCGGGAGAATCATTCGAAGATCGGCGTCCTCAGATAGGAAACGACGGCCTCGAGGTGGTGGCCGGCCGCAATCCTGTAGTCGAAGTCCTCTCGGGAGAGCGCGACGTAGAGCGCGTCTTTATCGCTGACGGTTCGGAAGGCTCGGTATCCAAGATAGTAGCTCTTGCGAGAGAAAAGGGAGTCATAGTCGACTTCGTTCCTAAGGAGAAGATAGACGCGATGGCGCCGGGCGTTAAGCACCAGGGCGTTGTCGCGAAGGTAAGCGAGTATAAATATGCTGAGATGGATGATGTCTTTGCCAAGGCGGAAGCATCCGGTGAAGATCCTTTTATAATCATACTGGATGAGATCACTGATCCGCATAACCTGGGGGCCATCATCAGGACGGCCGAGTGCGCCGGCGCCCACGGAGTCATCATCCCAAAGCGCAGGGCGGCGTCTCTCACGCAGACCGTAGCCCTGTCCGCTGCGGGGGCCATAGAGAACATGCCCGTGGTGCAGGTCACCAACCTCGGACGCGCGATAGAGGATCTCAAGGATAAGGGCATATGGGTCGGAGCGGCCGACATGGATGGACAGACATATTATGAAGCAAACCTGACCGGCCCTATAGCCATAGTAATAGGAAACGAAGGCAAAGGCGTCGGCCGCCTGGTAAAGGAGAAGTGCGATTTTGTCCTTTCCATTCCTATGTACGGAAAGATCAATTCGCTCAACGCATCAAACGCGGCTGCGGTTTTGATGTATGGCATAAGGAGAGCCAGAGGTTAGCAGAGTACGCAGATAGTAACGACGGAGAACACTCCGCAGAAAGTGCAGAAGCACACCGCAGCAGCGGTCTGACAGCGAAAGGAACCACGGGAACTAGAGCGCGCGAAGCGGGCTCATTCCCGTGGGCCCATGGAGGACCGGTGATGCGGCATGTGCTTCGTGCTTTTGAGGACGTGAGCCGGCGGTACTATCTGCGTATTTTTTCAAAAAAGGTTCCAAAACGAACAAGAAACCGCTTGACTTTGTAACCCTTGCAAAGTATACTCATTGAGCGACTTTAAGAAGAAAATCGGAGCACTGGGCAACCGGGCTTCGAGTTTTCGATTGAAAAGACAGTAAATTCAAGCTTTATACATAAGGAGAAAAGAGATGGCAGCAGGCGTAAGACAGAAAGTCATCCTGGCATGCACAGAGTGCAAGCAGAGAAACTACAATACCATGAAGAACAAGAGAAACAATCCTGACAGGATCGAACTCATGAAGTATTGCAAGTTCTGCAACAAGGAGACTCTCCACAAAGAGACCAAGTAATCACCAGGGTAATCACGGAGACTTAAAATGGCTAACAGCAATAACAACGGAAGCAAGGAAGATCTCGCAAAAGCAGCAGCTAAGGCTTCCGCAAATAAACAGGCTCAGAATAAGGGTAAGAGTCAGGGCAAGAAAAGAACAGGACTCATCGCATACCTCAAGGGCGTCAGACAGGAGTTCAAGAAGGTCGTATGGCCTACAAGAGAAGAACTCGTGACTGATACCGTTGTTGTGTTCGCCTGCGTTATTTTCTTCGCAGCAGCATTCTGGCTGATCGATACGGGCTTCCTGGCTGCTCTCAAGGGCATCCTCGGAATAACCCTGTCCTGACCCAAGGAGATTTAAATGACAGATAAGATCGATAACATCGAAAATATCGAAACTGCCGAAACCAAAGAACCGGTAAAGTCCAGCGTGTCCCCGCTCGAAGGCGAGGGCCTCAGAGGCGACGGTACCGCGAAGTGGTATGTGGTGCACACATATTCCGGCTATGAGAACAAGGTAAAGAACAGCATCGACAGGATGGTTGAGTACCGCGGCATGCAGGACCTCATCCAGGAAGTCGTGATCCCGACAGAAGACAGGATCGAGATCAAGGACGGAGTCAAGAAGGTAAAGACCCGCAAGCTGTTCCCGGGATACGTTGTCATCAAGATGGTGGTAAACAACGAGACATGGTACCTGGTGCGTAACACCGAAGGCGTTACAGGTTTCGTTGGACACGGTTCCGATCCTATTCCTCTTACAAAGGAGGAGATCGTAAGGATGGGAATCGAGAAACTCAGGATCGACCTGGATATCGAGGTCGGCGACACGATCCGCATCATCGGAGGAGTCTTCGAGGGCCAGCTCGGCATCGTCGAAGCCATCAATCCGGAGAAGCAGATCGTCAAGGTGCGCATCTCGATGTTCGGTAGAGATACTCCTGCAGAGATCGAGTTCTCGCAGGTGAGCAAACTCCGGTGACGGAGTTGCATTAAAATCAAAGAAAGGAGCAGACAATGGCAAAGAAGATCGACGGCTATATC
>JAFWNE010000023.1:0-114949 GCA_017510505.1 Mogibacterium sp.
CATTATGAAGCCGGCTACCGTAGCGCCGCAGAGCATTCCGACTACTCCCAGTCCGCCCAGGATGAGTCCCGTTAAGATAGGTGCCGCGATGCCTACGCACGCAGGCAGTATCATTTCCTTCAGGGAAGCCTTTGAGCAGAGGTCTACGCAGCGTGCATAGTCTGCTGTAGCCTTGCCTTCCATGAGGCCCGGGATCTCTTTGAACTGACGTCTTACTTCAACTACTACACTCTGTGCTGCTCTGTTTACGGCACCCATAGTGAGAGCCGAGAAGAGGAACGGCAGGCATGCTCCGATGAAGAGTCCTACCAGCACCCTAGGATCGAGCAGATTCAGTGTCAGATCCTGTCCGTCCGGCATGTAGACCAGCAGCTTCTCTTTGAAGTTTGCGATCAAAGCCAGAGCTGTCATTCCGGCAGAGCCGATGGCAAAGCCCTTACCTGTAGCGGCTGTTGTATTGCCCAGAGAGTCAAGAGCGTCTGTTCTCTCACGTACTTCAGGAGGAAGTCCGGCCATCTCAGCGATACCGCCGGCATTGTCAGCTACAGGGCCGTAAGCGTCCGTAGCAAGTGTGATACCGAGTGTCGAAAGCATTCCTACAGCTGCGAGCGAGATGCCGTAAAGACCGATGCTTGCCTTTGAAACATCGACCGGGCAAAGTCCCGAGCAGTAGTATGCGATGATGATGGCCGCGCCTACGATGAGGATCGGAAGCGTTGTGGACATCATTCCCGTGCCGAGTCCGCTGATTATCAGCGTAGCAGTACCTGTCTGCGAGGATTCTGAGATCTTCTGTGTCGGCTTATATGTATCCGATGTATAGTACTCCGTGCAGAGTCCGATCAAAACGCCGGCTGCGAGTCCTGCGATGATGGCAAGATAGAGTCCGTAGAACTCCTTGCCGAAGAGCCACCATACAAGTACGAACGAGAACAGCGCTGTTGCGATAGCCGAGAAGTTTGTGCCGCGGCGGAGAGCTGCCAGCAGGTTTTTCTGGCTTGCGCCTTCCTTGGTCTGTACGAAGAATGATCCTATGATCGAGAATACTACTCCGACTGCTGCCATCAGCAGAGGAAGAGCGACGGATTTGACTCCGAGGCCGCTCGAGAGGAACGCGATAGCTCCGAGAGCACATGTCGATACCATGGATCCTACATATGATTCATAGAGGTCGGCGCCCATGCCGGCTACGTCACCGACGTTGTCACCGACGTTATCTGCGATAACGGCCGGGTTACGAGGGTCATCCTCAGGGATGCCTGCTTCTACCTTGCCTACGAGGTCTGCTCCCACGTCAGCGGCCTTTGTGAAGATACCGCCTCCTACACGGGCGAACAGAGCCATCGAGGAAGCTCCCATTCCGAATGTGATCATTGCTGCAGTGATGTCCTCAAGCGACTGATGGAACACCAGGTCAAGCAGCGCGTACCAAAGCGAGATGTCAAGGAGTCCGAGTCCTACTACGGTGAATCCCATTACGGAACCGGCCGAGAACGCTACGCGGAGTCCCTTGTTGAGGCTGTCCTGTGCCGCACAGGCGGTACGGTCATTGGCTCTTGTAGCAATGCTCATCCCGATATATCCGGAAAGGCCTGAGAAGAAGCCTCCTGTGATGAACGCAAATGGTACAAACCATGTCAGCTTATGTGCCGCTGCCATGCCGCAGAGCACGCAGAACATGAAAATGAAGAAAATGATTACAGTACGATACTGGCGTTTCAGGAAAGCAGCCGCGCCCGTACGGACGAAACGTGAGATCTCCATCATCCTGTCCGTGCCCTCAGGTGAATTGAGGACTTTCTTAGCCTGCACATATGCAAATACCAGCGCGCAGATCGAAGCAAACAGGCTTATCCAGTACAGATGAGACAACAGATATTCTTGCATTTTGAATACCTCCTTGTTTGTTCTTGTATTTTCTATTTTTTTCAGTATACCAAATGGCTTGAAAAATACAAGAAATTTAGTGTTAAATAATGTTTTTTTGTTAATAATTACAGAGCCGCCGTTTTCACGGCGGCTCCTGTGAACATTGTTAACCTCTCTTTTCCGTTATAGCGGCCTGTGCAGCAGCAAGTCTTGCGATAGGCACTCTGAACGGCGAGCAGGATACATAATTGAGTCCTACTTCGTGGCAGAAGCGGATGGATGCAGGGTCTCCGCCGTGCTCTCCGCAGATACCGAGCTTGATGTTCGGTCTTGTCTTGCGTCCGCCTTCAGCAGCCAGCCTGATGAGCTTGCCGACACCTGTCTGGTCGAGTGACTGGAACGGATCGTTCTCAAGGATGCCCTTTGCAACGTATTCCTTGATTATCGCGCCTGTGTCGTCTCTGGAGAATCCGAAGCCCATCTGTGTCAGGTCGTTTGTACCGAAGGAGAAGAACTCTGCCTCTTCTGCGATCTCATCGGCTGTCAGAGCAGCTCTAGGGATCTCGATCATGGTTCCGACCATGTACTTCATCTTTTCACCGGACTCGGCAATCAGCCTGTCAGCCACCTCTACGATAGTCTTCTTGACGAACTTGAGCTCGTTGACGTGACCTACCAGCGGCACCATGATCTCAGGTACGATATCGAGTCCGTCCTCTTTACGTACCTCGAGAGCAGCCGAAATGATAGCTTCTGTCTGCATCTCAGCGATCTCAGGATATGTGACAGCAAGTCTGCATCCTCTGTGTCCCAGCATAGGGTTGAACTCGTGGAGTTCGAGCGTCTTGCTTACTACCTTCTCGTAAGGGATGCCGAACTGTTCTGAAAGCTCCTTGATATCCTCTTCTGTCTTAGGCAGGAACTCATGCAGAGGCGGGTCAAGCAGTCTGATGGTCACAGGTCTGTCTCCCATTGCCTTGTAGATGCCCTTGAAGTCTTCCTTCTGGTAAGGCAGAAGTCCTGCGAGAGCTTCCCTTCTGTCAGCTTCGTCGTCAGCAAGGATCATTCTTCTGATCTTAGGGATCCTTTCATCATCGAAGAACATGTGCTCCGTACGGCAGAGTCCGATACCTTCAGCTCCGAACTCTACAGCCTGCTTGGCGTCTCTTGGATTATCCGCGTTTTTTCTTACCTTCAGTGTCCTGGCTTCATCAGCCCACTCCATGATCTGTCCGAAGTCTCCTGAAAGCTCAGGTGCCAGAGTCTTGATCGCCTCTGTGTAAACGCTTCCGTCGGAACCGTTGAGCGAGATGCTGTCTCCCTCTTTATATACTTTGCCGCCGACTGTCAGAGTCTTGGCAGCCTCGTCTACTGTGATCTCCTTGCAGCCTGCAACGCAGCACTTGCCCATTCCTCTGGCTACTACAGCAGCGTGGGATGTCATGCCTCCGCGGGCTGTCAGGATACCTTCAGCGGCTACCATGCCGGCGAGGTCCTCAGGCGAAGTCTCTTCTCTTACGAGGATGACCTTCTTGCCTTCAGCTGCGAATGCGCCTGCGTCGTCAGCGCTGAATACGATCTGGCCTGTAGCGGCTCCCGGTGAAGCCGGTAGACCCTTTGTAACAGGAGTCGCCTTCTTCAGCTCTTCTGCGTCGAATACAGGATGCAGGAGCTGATCTATCATTTCAGGCTCTACTCTCATTACAGCCGTATCCTTGTCGATAAGTCCCTCTTTTACGAGGTCTACCGCGATCTTTACCGCAGCAGCAGCTGTTCTCTTGCCGTTACGCGTCTGCAGCATGAAGAGTTTTCTGTCTTCAACAGTGAACTCCATGTCCTGCATGTCTTTATAGTGGTTCTCGAGTGTGTTGGCGATCTTCTCAAACTGAGTGTAGACCTCAGGGAAAGCGTCTGCCATCTCGGAGATAGGCTGCGGTGTCCTTATACCAGCTACAACGTCCTCACCCTGAGCGTTGACGAGGAATTCTCCGAAGAGCTTGCTGTCGCCGTTAGCCGGGTTACGTGTGAACGCTACGCCTGTACCGGAATCATTGCCGCTGTTGCCGAATACCATGGACTGAACGTTTACGGCTGTTCCGAGTGAATCCGGAATGTCATACATCTTTCTGTAGAGGATAGCTCTTTCGTTGTTCCATGATCTGAATACGGCCTTGATAGCCTCGAGCAGCTGATCCTTAGGCTCCTGAGGGAATTCTCTTCCGAGTTCTCTCCTTACTACTTCTTTGTAGCCCTTGATGACTTCCTTGAGATCGTCTGTGGTCAGCTCAACGTCATATTCAACGCCGGCTTTCTTCTTCTGGCCTTCAAATACAGCGTCGAAGTTGGACTTTTTGATCTCCATTACGACATCGCCAAACATCTGCATGAATCTGCGGTAGCTGTCATAAGCGAATCTGTCATTTCCGGTTTTCTTGGCAAGACCTTCAACAGCTACATCGTTGAGTCCCAGGTTGAGGATGGTATCCATCATTCCCGGCATGGATATAGGTGCTCCGGATCTTACGGATACGAGCAGAGGGTTCTCATTGTCTCCGAACTTCTTGCCCATTACCTCTTCGAGCTCTGCGATGTGCTCCCATACCTCATCGATAACCGCCTGATCAAGAACGCCGCCGTCTTCGGTATACTTTCTGCATACATCTGTTGTGATGGTGAAACCGAACGGTACCGGAAGACCGATATTGGTCATCTCAGCGAGGTTGGCGCCCTTGCCGCCAAGCAGGTTTCTCATGTCTTTTGAGCCTTCATTAAATGAATAAACGTATTTTGCCATAAACTATTTACCTTTCTTGTTTGATGCGGTCCCGCGCCGGCTGCGCAGGCCTTGATTTAACTTACCTAGAATCTAAGTCTCTCTTCGATATAGCTTCTTACTTCCGTGATAGGTACGCGGACCTGTTCCATCGTATCCCTGTCACGTATGGTTACTGATTTGTCTTCAGCCGTGTCAAAGTCTACACAGATGCTGAACGGTGTTCCGATCTCATCCTCTCTTCTGTAGCGCTTTCCGATGGATCCTGCCGCGTCGTACTCAACCATGAAGTACTTTCTCAGCTCTTCGTAGACCGGGATGGCCACGTCTTCAAGCTTCTTTGAGAGCGGCAGCACGGCAGCCTTGTAAGGCGCCAGCGCCGGATGCAGTCTCAGTACCGTCCTGACGTCTTCCTTGCCCTTGGCATCTGTCAGCACCTCTTCATCATAAGCGTCGACCAGGAATGCCAGAACGAGTCTTTCGACTCCGACGGACGGCTCTATGCAGTACGGTACGTATCTCTCGTTGGTCTCAGGATCGAGATAACTCATGTCCTCTCCCGAATGCGTCTGGTGAGCCATGAGGTCGTAGTCCGTACGCGATGCCACGCCCCAGATCTCGCCCCATCCGAACGGGAAGAGATATTCGATGTCCGTAGTAGCGTTGCTGTAGTGAGAGAGCTCTTCAGGCGAGTGGTCTCTGAACCTTGTGAATTCTTCCTTGAGTCCCAGATTACTGAGGAACTTCAGGCAGTATTCCTTCCAGTAAGCGAACCAGTCAAGTTCAGTGCCCGGCTTGCAGAAGAACTCAAGCTCCATCTGCTCAAACTCTCTTACTCTGAAGATGAAGTTGCCCGGTGTGATCTCGTTCCTGAATGATTTTCCGACCTGCGCTATACCGAAAGGTATCTTCTTGCGGGCCGTTCTCTGCACGTTCTTAAAGTTTACGAAAATGCCCTGAGCTGTTTCCGGTCTCATGTAGATCTCGGATTTCGAGTCCTCGGTAACACCCTGGAATGTCTTAAACATCAGGTTGAACTGTCTTATGCCGGTGAAGTCGCTCTTGCCGCAGTTAGGACATTTAATGGCCTTGTCGGCAATGAAGCTCTCCATGTCTTCTCTTGACCAGCCGTCAACGACGACCTCTTCATCAGGCTCGTTCTCCTTGTACCAGTCCTCTATGAGCTGATCGGCTCTGTAGCGGGTCTTGCAGGATCTGCAGTCGATCAGCGGATCGCTGAATCCGCCTACGTGTCCCGATGCCACCCAAGTCTGAGGGTTCATCAGGATGGCAGCGTCGAGTCCCACATTGAGCCCTGATTCTCTGACGAATTTCTGTCTCCAGGCATCCTTGATGTTGTTCTTGAACTCAACTCCGAGAGGTCCGAAGTCCCAGGTGTTGGCAAGTCCGCCGTATATTTCCGATCCCGGGAAGATGTAGCCTCTGTTCTTGCAGAGAGCTATGATCTTCTCCATGGTCACGGCTCTGTCGGTTACGGGTATATCTTTTTTATCGATTGGCATTTATTAAAGCTCCTCGTCCTTGAATTCTTCTTCGATTATGTCTTCGGCATCGCTCTGCTTGTAAGCCTCGGAAGCCTCCTTGATGAGTTCCTTGACTGTCTTGCCGGCCTTCTTGGCAAAGCTGTCGATGGTGTTCATGAGGTCGTCGAGAGTCTCTTTGTTGAGTGTCTCCTGAGCCTTGTCTACGCTCTTGAGCACATTCCCCCTTGCCTTGTCGTAAGCGCCGATGACCTTTCCGTCGATATCGATGACCTTTCCTTCAGCGTCAACGAAGTCGATGCTGCACTGTGCACCGAGAGCGGCGACTATGCCGAGGATGGCTCCCCATGGTACGAGCACTGCACCGATAACACCTGCAGTCACAGGGAAGTTAACGATGGTCTTTTCGTTCCTGGTAATGAGGATCCTGGAGACGTTGCCCTTGTCTACGATCTCTTTCATTTTCGCGAAGATAGGGCTGTCCTTGAGGCTTCCGCCGTCTACCTTGTCGTGCTCTTCGTTCATCTTGCCCTCAATGGCGATGATGGCATCGACTACACTGCCTTCTGCAGCCTCGAGAGCCGCCTTGGCCTCTGCGTATGTCGAGCCTGTTCTGTCCTTTACGATTTCGATCTTTTCCAGTGTGATTTCCATTTATTTTACCTCCGGTTCTTCAATACCCCTGAGTACATCCACGCCCAGATAGCGGTCCGTATAGTCAGCGAGTATCTCTCTGACCTCTCTCCTCACTTCGGGTTTGAGGCCTACTTTTTCAAACGTTTTTATGGGTTTCAACTCAAAGTATCTAAACACATCGATTATATCGAAATCCGGCTTGTAAATCAATGAATCCGGCGTCCTTTTCTCTTCTTCCGCGCAGTCCGGACATATGATCCCGCCGCCGCTCACGGAGAACATTTTGAAGCCCTCTCCGAAAGCGTCCGGATGTTTGCCGCAGTTGACGCAGCATCCGAGTTCAGGCGCTACTCCAAGCATTGCCAGGGTCTTGACCATGAATGCGTAAAGAAGAGTCTCCGGCGCGGAATTGCTGACAGATACCGACTGCAGAAAATCGAGGGACAGCTCAAAGAGTTTAGGCATGGGCTCGCCCTCAGGCAGCACCTTGTCAAGATACTCGATAAAAGCGGAAGCCGTCATGAAGCGGTCTATGTCCTCGCCTATCGAGTAAAAGCTTTTGCTTACTGAAGTCGAGTTGATGCTGTATGCTTCCCTTCCCTTGAAGATATCATATTCCGCATAAGTAAAAGGACGAAGCGCCAGCGCCGCCTTGCCGCGGGATTTCTCGTTGATGGAGGTCCCTGCGGAAAGCTTGCCGTACTGCTTCGTGAATATGACGATCATGCGTCTGTTGTTCGCGATCTTCCTTTGTCTTAGTACAATACCCTCTGCGCTGATTATCATTCGTCCTTATAGCCCCAGTTCTTTATTGTACGCTCTGAGTCACGCCAGCCCTCCTTGACCTTTACAAAGAGGCTCAGGAAGACCTTGCAGCCTAAAAGTTCCTCGATCTCGAGGCGGGCTGCCTTCCCGACGCCTTTTAATTTGGCGCCGCCCTTGCCTATGATGATGCCCTTGTGGGATTTCTTCTCGCAATAGATCACGGCGGATATCTCCGTGGCGGCACCCGGTCTTTCAGGTTCCCTGAATGATTCTATCTCCACGAATACCCCGTGCGGCACCTCGTCCTCAAGGTAGTTCATCAGCTTCTCGCGGATTATTTCACTCACGATGAACCTTACCGGATCATCCGTCGCGATATCTTCCGGATAGTACATCGGGCCTTCCTTCATGTAACCGGAAAGCCTTTCTCTAAGCATGTCCACGTTATCGCCCTTAAGAGCGGAGACGCCATAGATATCATCGAAAAGCCCTGTGTCCTCGTATCTTTTATACAGCTCGAGGTATTTCTCCGGTCCTATGAGGTCGCTCTTGTTTATCGCCAGGATCTTAGGGGCTTCGGTGTTCTCAAGAAGCCTTATAACAGCTTCATCGCCCTTTCCGAAATCCTGCGTCCCGTCGATTATAAGCAAAATGACGTCAACACCGCTCAGGGTATTGACTGCCGTCTCATTTATGGCCGATCCGAGTTTGTTGTGAGGCTTGTGTATCCCCGGCGTGTCGAGAAAGACCATCTGAAGTCCTTCCCCGCCTTCATACTCAAGATCGGTATATATGCCTTTTATTCTGTTGAGCGTTGTCTGAGGCTTTGACGAAGTGATGGCTATCTTTTCGCCAAGCATCTGATTCATCAGCGTGGATTTGCCTACGTTAGGCCTCCCCGCTATCGCTATAAATCCCGATCTCATTTGCCTCTTACTACTCCTATCGCCGCGAGGACCTCTTCTTCGCGTTTCCTCATCACGGCCTTTTCATCTTCTTCCATATGGTCATATCCGAACAGGTGCATCACGCTGTGGACGAAAAGATACAGTATCTCACGCGTTATGCCCGTGTCATACTCGTCAGCCTGTCTCTCAGCCTGTTCATAGCAGATGACGACATCACCGATCAGCGTCGATGCTTCATCATTTTCAAGATCTTCGAGAAGATCGTCGTGTCCTTCAAACTGAGGGAAGCTGAGAACGTCCGTGACGCTGTCCTTTTCCCTGTATTCGCGGTTAAGTTCAAGTATAGTGTTATCGTCAACTATAGTGACGCCTATTTCGGGCTCGTTTTCAAGACTCTCAGCATCGATCTCGCCAGCGAATTCGGTCCTGAAAGCCTCTTCCGCAGCCTGCTGCATGAGTTCCCACATCTCAGGCGTCAGCCTGTCGAGTTCATCATTGAATACTATCTGCATATATCACCTGTCGCTGACTTTGTTTCCCTTGGAAGTGCTTGCTCTCACCTTGTTCTTGTTGTCGTACGAATCGTAAGCCCTGATTATGCGCTTTACCAGCTCGTGCCTTACAACGTCTACTTCGGTGAATGTATTGAATCTTATGCCTTCAACTCCGCTGAGCACCTTTCTGGCCTCTTTCAGGCCTGATACGGTTCCGCTCGGAAGGTCTATCTGCGTCACGTCACCAGTGACCACCACCTTGGAATTGAAGCCCATACGGGTAAGGAACATCTTCATCTGCTCGCGAGTGGTATTCTGTGCCTCGTCAAGGATGATGAACGCGTTATCGAGAGTGCGGCCCCTCATGTATGCCAGAGGTACTACCTCGATCACGCCTTTTTCTCTCAGTCTCAGTGACGCCTCGATGCCGAGAACGTCATATAGAGCGTCGTAAAGCGGACGGAGGTACGGGTCCACTTTCTCCTGCATGTCGCCCGGGAGGAATCCCAGTCTCTCTCCTGCTTCAACGGCAGGTCTTGTGAGGATTATCCTCTCGACTTCCTTGTTCTTGTACGCGTTTATCGCCATGGCGCATGCCAGGTACGTCTTTCCCGTTCCTGCCGGACCGATGCCGAACACCATGTCGCAGGCCCTGATATTATCCACGTAGTCCTTCTGGGCCTGTGTCTTAGGCTTCAGCGGCCTTCCGGTATGCGTATAGCAAATGATGTCGTGTGTCACCTTCTGCTCGTCATAAGTCTTGCCGCCGGCTTCCATCTCTATGAGATAGTTGAGCTTCTGCGAGTCGAGTTCAGGCTCGTTGTTGAGCGCTTCGATAAGTCTCGCTATTATGCGCGCGGCAAGTTCAGGGTCTCTGCCCCTTATGGTCAGCACGTCGTCGCGAAGCGACATTTCCGTGCCCGTAAATTTTTCTACGGACCGTACATTGGCGTCATAGTTGCCGAACAGTCCCTGTACGTCTATTCCTTCAGGTATGTTGATCTTGTATTCCATATATTACTTTCCGCTCAGGAATTCCTTGACTGCCTTGTTGACAGCGGATCCGTCAGCCTTGTCCTTGAGTTCTGCCATCGTGCTCTTCATCAGAGTTCCCATGCTCTTCATGCTCTTCTCGATGCCCAGCTGCTCCGCGATCTCCGCGACCTTGGCCTTGATCTCATCTTCGCCCATCTCCTCAGGCAGATAGGACTTGAGTATCTCGATCTCGCTCTTGTAGGCTTCAAGCATGTCATCTCTTCCGGCCTTCACGAAGTCCTCGAGAGCGTCAGCTCTCATCTTGACCTGTTTCTTGATGATCTTCACGATATCAGCGTCGTCATCGATGGTGACTCTCTGGTCGACCTCATACTGCTTGATGGCGGCTCTTACCATGTTGACCGTGTTCTTCTTTACGGCGTCCGCGCTCTTCATAGCGTCTTTGTAATCCTGCATCAGTTGTTCTTTAAGACCCATTTAATTACTCCTTTTCTAAGAAAAATGCGAACCTGTATAACTGGTTCGCATCCTTTTGCCGTTATTAGTACTTACGAGCTTTCTTGCGAGCAGCCTCGGACTTTTTCTTACGTCTTACGCTTGGCTTCTCGTAATGCTCTCTCTTACGCAGCTCAGCCATAACGCCGTCGCGAGCGCAAGATCTCTTAAATCTCTTAAGAGCACTCTCCAGGCTCTCGTTTTCTCTTACTATTACCTGTGCCATATTCTTGTCTCACCTCCCGTCGTCATGGTATTTACGGTCTTTCTGACCGCAACGCAGTGATTCTACTACTCTCAGAACAGATTGTCAATAATATCTCCGGCCATCATTTTGCGTTTTGAGTCGCCGTCCTTCGCGAACTTCTCAGCCGCCTTGCCGTGTACCATGACTCCGTACATGAGGCTGGTGTCGAGAGGATTGCCCTGAGCGATGAGCGATGCGATTACTCCCGCCAGGACATCTCCCGATCCCGCAGTAGCGAGACCCGAGTTGCCAACGGTATTGATGAACAGTTTCTGTCCCCTGCCCTGATCTCTCAAAGCGATGAGAGATACGTCCGATTTCACCACCATGCTGATATCGAACTTCTCCGAGAACTTGCGTGTAAATCCTATGCGGCTCCTGGCGACAATGTTGATGTCCTCGCCGCAGAGCCTTGCCATCTCGCCCAGATGCGGAGTTATGACGCACGGGCATTTTCTTTTGCGAAGCGCCTTGAGGTTGCGGGAAATAAGATTGAGGGCTCCGGCATCGAATACGGCCGGCTTGCTGCCCGCCAGTATCTGCTTCACAAGCAGTCTTCCCGTCGAATCCTCCTTGAGGCCCGGTCCTATGAGGATCACATCCACGCCGTCCCTGAAGCCTTCAAAGGCTCCCAGCACGTCGTCAGGCTTATACGGCACCGCAATGGCTTCCGGTATCGATACGTTGAAGAATCCCGTGTACTTGGACGGGCAGAAGATCTTTACAAGACCGCATCCCGCTCTGTACGCTGCCCTTGCGGCCAGCATGCCGGCTCCGAGCATGCCGTTTGAGCTGATAACCAGTCCCACGGTGCCGAAAGTGCCCTTATGGCCGCTCTCAGCTCTCGGTACCAGCGCCTGATCTATGGTGTCATCGAGGAATCTGCTGTCCAGGACCTCGAGCTTATCTGTAACATTCTCATATCCGTCAGGCAGAAGACCTATGTCAACTACCCTGACCTCGCCGCAGCATTCCCTGCCTGCTCCGAAGAACATTCCTGTCTTATAGCTGCCGAATGTGACGGTCAGGTCCGCTCTTATGGCCTCGCCCATGATGAGTCCGCTTGAAGCATTGAGCCCGGACGGGATGTCCACGGCCACCTTGTAGCCCGACTTCGAGTTGATGTACTTGACCAGCCTGATGTCGTCATCACTCAGGGCCTTGTTGAGACCTATGCCGTAGATGCCGTCGATTATGCAGTCATATTTGGCGTTCAGGATGTTTCGCTCTATGCCCCTTAATCCGGAAATCCTCACGTCTCTGTGGGCGTTTACGAGTATGTTCATCTGACGCTTGAACTCGTTGCCGGCCTTTTCCATGTTGCCCGCGAAATATACGCTGATGCCTTCATAGCCCATCTGGGCAAGCCATCTGGCCGCGGCAACAGCGTCTCCGCCGTTATTGCCGTGTCCCGCGAGCACGAGTATCTTTGCGGACTTATCCGGTATCCTCTCAGCTACCGCGTCAGCGACTCCTCTCGCGGCGTTCTCCATGAGAACGACTCCCGGAAGACCGGCACGCGAGGCGTACTCGTCCATGTATTTCATTCCTTTTGCCGTAAGTGCGTACATTCGGAATTACCTCTCTTCACTTCTTCTATCTTTCAGAGCATCCCATATGATGATGTTCTTGTCAAATACAGGCCCGTCGTCGCTTGCGTTGAGCCTTCCCTTTGTTGTCTCTATGAAGCAGTCGTCATAATCAGCTGATTCGGCAAGGATTGTGCTGCTCAGACTGAACTGTCCGGCGTCCGCCTTGTCCGCGAGGGATCTGAGCATGCCCAGGGAACCGCCTGCGCAGATATACGATGCGTGTCTTACCGCATCCGAAGCGCGCCCCTCCCTGCCGTTGCTGCCGTCCAGGGTCAGGACCTCTATCTCGTTCACCAGATTCCTGAACGATTCGAGCATGTAGATATCCTTTTTGCTCGGATAGCTCAGTATCAGTCTGCAGTCCGTGCCGCGCATCAAAAGACTGCGGGCAAGTCCCAGCATCTCCGGGATCCCAAGATCATCCGCGACCAGCACCACCTCGCCCGGCATGGCGTCAAGGTCAAAGCCGTTGCCGAGGCCCGTTGTTATCAGGGCTTCTTCTCCCGGTCTCATGGAGGCGAGCCTTCTGCTCTCCTCATCCTCTACCGGAAAAACTATGGTGAATCTGTTGCTGTCGAAATCACACACCTGATAAGGTCTGCGGATCCCTCCCGCTTCTATCATAGCATACTGACCGGGAAGGCTGAAGTCACACTCCCCCATGTCAAATGTCATCTTGTGTATGTTGCGAACAAGATTGTCGTTTTGTACGATCTTGCCTGTTTTTTTCATTATCTGTCTGTACCTTTATTCTTCAGAGGCTTTCTCTATTGCCTCGATTATCTCTGCCTTGGTGGCTTTGCTGCCGACCTTGACTCCGGCTTCCTTTGCTGCCGCAAGAAGTTCATCCTTCTTCATGGCCATGCTCACAGCCGGCTTCTTAACTTCTTCCTTGGCTTCTTCCTTGACTTTCTCCGCTATCTCTTCTACGACGGCCGCCGCTTCAGGGATGGTGATCGTCTCGATCTCGATCTCCGGCTCTTCCTTTTTCGGTTCCTCTTTCTCAGGCTCTGCTGCCTTTACGGCTGCTGCGGCAGCCGGAGTTTCCGGATCTTTGACCTCTGTTTCTGCTTTTTCTGCAGGTTTTTCCGGCGCAGGAGCAGGCTCTTCCTTAGGCGCGGCCGCCCTCTCTGCCTTATATGCCATTTCCTCTGTGCGCTCAAGTTTCTTTTTGAGATTCATCTTCTCGGATTCCTTGAGGTCCACCACATAGCTGTCGAGGATCTTATCATGCCATCCTCTGTTCTTTTCATCTACGAGGATCCAGATGAATCCGAGCATCAGAACGCCGGATGCCTGCTTTACAAGGATCTCCCTGAACATCATCCTCCAGAACGTGAATGGCTTGCCGTTTGTGCTCGATACCACCTGCAGCCCCAGTATGGCCTTGCCGATGGACTTTCCCTTTGCGTAGAACACGAATTCGACAACGACATAAGCGATGAGCAGCAGCGATATGATCGCTAATACTGCCGCCGATCCTCCGCTGAGCCTGCTGCCGTAATTATATCCGAAATCATAGCCGTAACCGTATCCATAGCCATATCCGAAGTCGTTATATGGCGAATACTTAAGGCCATTCGCGGCCAGAACGCCGACGAAGACCAGATAGGCTACAAAAGGTATCGCAAAGTCTATAACGCCTGCGCCGAAGCGCTTGCTTCTTGACGCGAGCTTCATTACTTTCTTGTCACTCATTTTGCATTTCTCCAAAAAGTCAAATAGTATGCGGCCCTGCCTCCCGGCAAAGCCTCATACCATTATACACGACAATTGTCAACTTTGTTATCGATTTGATGAATTTTGAGCATCAATCTTCGTGCGGCTCAAATCCCACCAGACTCTCAGGCATTTCTCTTCCGCTGCGGGTATAGTAGTCCACAAGAGCTGCCTTGATAGCGTCCTCGGCGAGTACCGAGCAGTGGATCTTTCTTGCCGGAAGCCCGTCAAGCGCTTCTACTACAGCCTTGTTTGTAAGGTCGAGAGCCTCTTCCAGTGTCTTTCCCTTGATGAGCTCCGTAGCCATAGAGCTTGTAGCTATGGCGCTTCCGCATCCGAAAGTCTTGAACTTGACATCGGCGATCCTGTCATCCTCGATCTTGAGGTACATCTTCATGATATCTCCGCAAAGAGGGTTTCCGACTTCGCCTACTCCGTCAGCGTCCTCAATGACACCTACGTTGCGCGGATGTTCAAAATGATCCATTACTTTATCTGAATACAGTGACATTTTTATCTCCTTTCATCTATATGTAAAGTTTCCTTTACATTTATGCATTCCAGTATTCAGGGATGCAGTGTTCTCTCTTGCCGGTCAGCAGGTCTTCCCAGTAAGGCGACAGGTTTCTGTAATATGCTACTACCTCATGCACCTTCTCGATTATGTAGTCGATCTGCTCTTCCGTGTTCTCGATATCCAGGCTGAACCTGAGCGATCCGTGAGCTGCTTCTACAGGGACTCCCATCCCGAGCAGCACGTGTGACGGATCGAGCGATTCGCTTGTGCATGCGCTTCCGGATGAGCACTCGATGCCGTACATGTCGAGGTGAAGCAGCAGGCTCTCGCCCTCTACTCCCTCGAACGACCAGTTGACGTTACCCGGAAGTCTCTTTACAGGGTCGCCGTTGAGCTGCGAATAAGGGATGTCCTTCAGACCTTCGATAAGTCTGTCTCTCAGGGCTCTCACCTTCTTCATGTTGGCTTCCATGTTCTCTGTGCCCTCTCTGAGAGCGTATGCCATGGCTGAGATGGCCGGAACGTTTACCGTACCCGCGCGCTTTCCTCTTTCCTGGGCTCCGCCTTCGATGACGTTGACCAGTCTGATGCCGTTTCTGGCATAGAAGATGCCTACGCCCTTAGGTCCGTGGAACTTGTGTCCGGACATCGACAGCATGTCTATGTTCATGGCCTGTACGTCTATAGGCAGATGCGCAGCCGCCTGTACGGCGTCCGTGTGGAAGAGCACACCTTTCGACTTGCAGAGAGCTCCGATCTCAGGGATAGGCTGTACAGCGCCCATCTCGTTGTTTGCGAACATTACGCTTACCAGCGCGGTGTCATCTCTGATGGCATCCTCGATGTCCTTTACATCCACGATGCCGTTGGACTTCGGGGCTATGTATGTGACCTCAAAGCCCTCTTTCTCAAGCTTCTTCATGGTATGAAGAATAGCGTGGTGTTCTATGTTGAGCGTAATGAGATGCTTCTTTCCCTTAGGAGCAAGTCCTCTTGCCGCGGACAGCAGAGCCTGGTTATCTGACTCCGAGCCGCCGCCTGTGAAATACACCTCATTAGGTTTCGCTGCGTTTATGCACTTCGCGACTATCTCTCTTGCTTCGTCAAGAACCTCCTGCGTGCGCTGACCGTCACTGTGAAGGCTGTTAGGGTTGCCGTTGAACTCATCAAGACACTGGATGAGTCTGTCTCTTGCCGTCTTGCTGAGATATGTGGTCGCGGCATTGTCAGCATATACTTTCATCATGATCCTCCTGAATCGTTTTTTATGTTTTATATCTATTCGGCCTTCCCGTCCGGCGCGCAGCTCTCGCAGTAGTCACCCAGCATCTTCTTGCGGTTGCCGGTGATTACGTCCTCAAGCGTTATCGCCGAAAGATATCCTTCAATGGCCTTATCGAGCCCTGCCCAGAGCGGGAGCGTGCTGCATGTAGCGGCTTTCTCGCACTGCACACCCTCCTGCATGATGCAGTTGACCGGAGCCAGGGTGCCTTCGGTAAGCAGAAG
Organism: Mogibacterium sp.; assembly: GCA_017510505.1. Taxonomy (GTDB): domain Bacteria; phylum Bacillota; class Clostridia; order Peptostreptococcales; family Anaerovoracaceae; genus Crickella. Next base: position 16,020 of record JAFWNE010000023.1, read on the forward strand.
GATCTCGCTTATATTGTAGTCCTTAGGCTCGCGCGCAAGCTTGTAGCCTCCGTTCTTTCCCCTGAGACTCATAAGCATGCCTCCCTTGTTGAGGATGGATATGATGCTCTCGAGATATTTCATGGACAGATTTTCTCTCTCGGCAATGTCGGAAAGTGAAACATATCCATCGCCTTCATTGCGTGCCAGATCAACCATTACAGTCAGAGCATATCTGCCCTTGGTCGATACCATCATGTCTGAGATCTCCTTTCTTTCCTGCCGTGTAAGGCCGTTTCTTGCCTAATAAATCCTACTCTGTTAGTAGGAATATGTCAACACTATTTTTTTGCGCATGGTTTCCTCAGTTTTGCCCTTGTTTGCGTTGTGTTTTGACATTGACGTGCCATATAATATTGTGAGGGTTTGGGACTATAACCATCTATACTAAGCTGTCGGAGGTTATATGGCTGTTTTTTATAATATAATCGCTTTCCTGGGCGGACTGTCGATGTTCCTCTACGGAATGAGGGTCATGGGCGACGGTCTCAAGAGTTCTTCAGGCGGAGCAATGAAGAACGCCCTGGCCAAAGTGACCAACAGGCCGGCGATGGGTTTCCTTCTGGGAATGCTCGTCGCATGCATAATCCAGAGCTCCACCGCTACCATAGTCATTACTGTCGGTCTGGTAGGAGCCGGCTTCCTCACCTTCCACCAGTCGGTAGGGATAGTACTCGGAGCCAACGTAGGTACAGCCATCACGGCGCAGATCATCAGGCTCATGGACGTAAGTTCGGGCATGGAAAGCCCTCTGTACTTCTTCAAGGCTGACAACCTCGCCCCTCTCGCACTCACACTCGGCATAGTCTTCATCATGTTCCTTAAAAAAGGAAGTTTTAAGACTGCCGGCAACGTGGCCTGCGGATTCGGAATACTCTTCATGGGTCTTATCTACATGAGCAATGTGGTATCAGGCTTCGGAGAGTCCCTCAGCTACCTGCTGACGGCCTTCTCCAATAACTACGCGCTCGGTTTCCTCGCGGGTATCCTGGTGACGGGAGTCGTTCAGAGTTCATCCGCTGTCGTAGGTATCATACAGTCTATAGCGAGCTCTGTGGGCGTGACATTTGGCGCGGTGTTCGCGGTCATCATCGGTGTCAACATCGGAGACTGCCTCACAACTTACCTTGTCAGCCGCATAGGCGCCAAGCCTGTTCAGAGACGCACGGCAATGGTACATGTCATATACAATGTATTCGCTGCCATCCTCTGCTTCCTGCTCGTTTTCATCGGACGAAGCACCGGCATACTCAGCGATACTTTCTGGAACGCGACACAAAACTCCGGCGGAGTAGCCAACATACACGGATTCTTCAGACTTGTCCCGGCTGTCGTGCTTCTGCCGCTTACAAAAGTGTTTGAAAATATAGCAATAAAGATCATCCCTGATGAGCCTGTGGAAGAAGAAGACAAGAACGCGATCGCGGCTCTCGACGCCCTCGATGAAAGGCTCTTCACCTCCCCTGCTCTTGCCCTCGATCAGGCCAAGAGAGTCGTAGAGGAGATGAGCGATATAGCAGCACACAACTTCGACGCGGCAGTACAGCAGATATACAAGTATGACTCCAAGCGTGACGCCAGGATCGAGACACGCGAAGACCTGCTCGACAGCATGACGGACGCTACCAACAAGTATCTCGTTTCGCTTTCGTCCAACATACACAGTGCCGCTGAAACACGCGCTCAGAACCGCATCATCAAGATCATGATCTGCTACGAGCGTATCGGTGACCTGGCCGTGAACATAGCGAACGTCGTGGAAAGCCTCCGTGCTGAAGGCAAGGAATTCTCCGATACGGCAATGGCCGAGCTCCGGGTGGCGTTCGATGCCATCTACGAGATAATGGATAAGACGCAGCGCGCTTTCAAGGCCGACGATTCGGAACTTGCCGCAAAGGTAGAGCCTCTGGAGGAAGTTATAGACGACATGGTAGAAGAGCTGAACGCAAGGCATGTCTTCAGGATGGTCAATCAGGTCTGCGATCCTATCAAGGGCATCCACTTCCAGTCGGTGCTCACAAACATAGAGCATATCTCGGACAAATGCAGCGACATCGCGGTCTATGTCATGGAGAGCGACAATACGGAGATCTTCGGTAAGGAGCACTCGTACGTGCACGACATGCACCACTCAAACAACAAAGACTACACCCGCCGCTACGACAAAGAGCATGACAAATACTTCAAGGCTCTCAACGAGATACCTCAGTCGACAGAGCCTATTGAATAAGCAAATAAAAAACTCCCTCGCATCCGCGAAGGAGTTTTTGCTTGCTCTTTTTTATTCTGTGAACCGCTTTTCAAACCTGCCGTATATCTTGGTCCCCTCGTTCACCATCACGAAGGCGTCAGGGTCGATCTTCTTTACTATCTCTATGAGTCTCGGCAGTTCATACTTGGTGACCATGGTCATCAGGATGTATGTGTCTTCATCCGTATAGCCTCCTGCTCCGTTCCAGTATGTGAGTCCGCGCTTTACCTCGTTTATGACTTTATTTGTTATGCCCTCTTTCTTTGTGAATATCATGACCTGTACGTTTATATTCTGCGTATGCTGATAATCCAGCGCAAGACCGTTGATCACGGCGAATATCATGGAATATACGACCGTCTGGATATCAAATAGGAAGAAGCATACTCCGTAAACCAAGGTATTGATCGCTATGGAGATCTTGCCTACGCTGAAATTTGGATGGGTCTTTGACATCGCCACTCCGATGATGTCCTGTCCTCCTCCGGAGGTGCCTCCTTTGAGCACGAGCCCGGCGCCAGTACCGGATATGATGCCTCCGACAAGTACTGCCGTCAGATAGTCATCGAACAGCGGAGTTTTGGCTACAGGCACCAGCGACATGCATGCGGAAGCGATGCCTATCGAGACTGCCGTGGTTATGCAGAACTCCTTGCCGAGCGATTTATATGCCAGATAAAAGAGAGGCATGTTGACTATCCAGTATATGATGCCCAGATAACTTATGCCCGAAGGCTCAGGTATATTCAGAACGTCAACGATAAGCATGCGGAGGAGCATGGAAATGCCTGTGAAGCCGCTGCTGTAGAGGTTCATCGGCGTGATTATCCTGTTGATTCCGATCGCGAAAAGAAGGTTTCCCCCGATAACGAGAGCAACCCTGTAAAGCATGTGCTTTTTCTTTTCCGGAGTGTCGAGCCTTTCAGCCCATTTCTGCCTCATTCTGCTTTTACCTTCTTCCAATAGTTACTGTACAGCTCCGTAGTCGCCGGGTCGAGAGTTATCAGCGATTCGCAGCGGTTTATGGTCTCCTCATCAGGGAAGACCGACGCTTCTTCAAGATACTCCTCATCTATGAGATCTAAAGCTGCCTCATTCGGAGTCGTGTAATAGAGGTAGTCGAAGTTGATGGCCGCTATGTCCGGCCTGCAAAGGAAATTGATCCATGCTTCAGCGTTTGCCTTGTTGGACGCGTCCTTAGGGATCACCCATGAGTCTATAAAGAACTCCGATCCTTCTTTTGGGATCACGAACTCAACGTCCTCGTTCAGCTCTTTCGTGTAAATGTATTCACCGTTCCATACCACGCCTACAGCCGCGGAACCGTTCGCGAGCAGGTCTCGCGCGGAATCGTTGGCGTATTTATAGACCAGCGGTTTCTGCCTGATGAGTTCATCGGCAGCCGCCTTTATCTCAGCTTCACTTGTGGTATTCTCGGAATAGCCCAGCTTCTTTAGGCCTATCATGAAGGCGTCACGTACGCTGTCAGGCATGACAAGGCTGTTCTTGAATTTCTCATTCCAGAGATCGTCCCATGAATCGATCTCAACACCATCCGTCATGGTCTTGTTATAAAGAATGCCCGCGATCCCGGCCTGGTATGGCACGGAATATTTGTTGCCCGGATCGAACGACTCGGATTTCTCCATGTATACATCCCCTATGTTCTTTATCTCAGGGATGTTGTTCATGTCGAGTTCGGCCAGCATGTCATTTGAGATCATGCGCTGTATCATGTAGTCCGAGGTACATACGCAGTCGTACGTGGTCGCGTTGTTCTCGAGCACGGTGATCATCTCCTCGGCAGTATCAAAATAATCCGGGATGACCATAATCCCGGTTTCCTCTTCGAACTTGTCAAGGAGCGTCATGTCAAAGTAATCGCCATAGCAATAAACGTATACCGAGCCGTTTTCGCCGCTCCTGCAGCCGCTCATCAGAGCAGTCACGGAAACGAGCATCATCAGCACGGCCATCATCGCAGCCAGCCTTCTGAAGCGTCTGTTGTTTTTTCTCATTTTTTTACTGTTCCCGGTGCTTTTACTCAGCCAGCGCTCTGAATCTCTCCAGCGCATCCTTATACTGAGGATATACATCCGATACGTCTACCATCTCTTCAGCGTTTCTGAATCTCTCCGTCATCTCCACGACAGGATCGAGAATAGGCGTGATAGCCAGATTGCCGAGAGTCCCCTTAAGCGCGTGGGCGGCTTCAAATGCCTTCTTTACTTCTCCGGCTTCAACGGCGGCGTCAAGCTTATCGAAGTTCTCATCACCAAGCATAGTATTGACCAGCTTAAGGTAGAACTCCTCCATGCCGAGGCAGCGAGCGAGACCGTCCTTTGTATCTGCGCCGTATTCGTTCAGCTTTTCGATTGTGATCATTATTTTTCCCCTTTCGTATCCACTCTTATCTGTCTGCCAGGAACCTTTCAAACTCCTCTGCCGGTACCGGCTTGGAGAAGTAATATCCCTGAGCGATGTCACATCCCATTTCCTTCAGAGCGATCATCTGCTCTTCAGTTTCAACGCCCTCTGCTATGACCGGAACGCCCAGCAGATCGGCTATCTCTATGATTATTGCTATCATGCCGGTATCTCCACCCTCTCTGAACGCGGTCCTTACGAACTGCATGTCCAGCTTGAGCGCATCTATCGGCAGGCTCGTCAGCATGTTGAGCGATGAATAACCTGTTCCGAAGTCATCCATCTCTATGCGGAAGCCCGCGCTCCTCAGTCTGTGGACTGTATCTATTATGTGTTTCGAATCCTCGGAATATGCCGATTCGGTTATCTCAAGCAGAAGTTTATCCTGCGAGATGCCGCACTCCTCGACTATGCCCAGCAGGGTTTCACAAATATCAGGGTCAAAGAGGTCGACCCTGGACACATTCACGCTGACACCTACAGGTACTTCCGCGCCCAGTCTGTCGCTCCATTCCCTTATCTGCCTGGCTGCCGCTCTCCACACGTAGTTGTCGAGGCGGTTTATAAGTCCGTTAGTCTCAAAGGTGCTTATGAAGGCTCCCGGGCTTATGAAGCCGTATTCGGGATGTATCCACCTGACCAGAGCCTCAGCGCTGCAGAGCACCGGCTTGTCACCCCTGATATCGAACTTCGGCTGGAAGTATACCTGGAACTGCTGCTTCTCAATAGCCTCAGGGAAGGCTACTATCAGCTGCTCGCTGTACATGTTCTTTTCGTTCAGCTCGCTGTCATATGTCCCTATAGGCGTGGCATAGTTGCTCTTGACGGAATCAGCGGCCAGCTTTGCCCTGTCGAAGCGCCTTTCTATTTCAATGCTCTTGTCCGCCTCAGGGTATACGCCCATCCTCAGCCTTACGATGCTTTCGGCATTGCCCTCTCCGGATATGCCTTCCGACAAAGTGCCAAACACCTTCTCATAATCATCGAGGTGCGGGCAGTAGACCATGAAGTGGTCTGCGTCTCTTCTGCATGCCAGTCCTCCGGCCTCTGCCGTCAGAGCGCCCAGCCTGTTTCCGATGCGCCTAAGGACCTCGTTGGAATAATCCTTGCCGTAGCGCTCATTTATCATGCGGAAGTGATTGATGTCGATAACTATCGCATCCATCAGGCTTTCGCTGTTGTGAGCATCGCTGCGCTCAGCATATAGGTAGAAGAACTCCTTGTTATACAGCCCTGTCAGCTCGTCAAATTCGGTCTGTCCGATGATGACGCGCTTTTCAAAAAGCTCTATGGTGTGGCGTATCCTAGCCTGTATGATCTTGATGTCCGGATACGGCTTAGGTATGAAGTCGGCTGCGCCTATGTCCAGGCACTCGACCTCAGCCTCTTTATCTGCCGTCAGGACTATGACAGGTATCCTGTGGACCTCCTCTTTTTCATTGATCATGTTAAGGATGTCCACGCCGTGCATGTCCGGAAGATTAAGATCCAGGAGGATAAGGCTCAGCCGGTCTCCGCTCTCTTCGATATGTTTGAGAGCCTGGCTTCCGTTTTCAGCCAGCAGAACGTCGTAATTCTGTTCGATCGTCATCTTGAGGATCTCGCGGCTTACGAATTCGTCCTCTACTATCAGGATCAGTTTCCTGTCATCTGTCATTTGTTGCGATGTGTTGCTTTGCGCCATTTTTTGACCTCGCTCATCACGTAATATTCAATGATGATTATATACTATTTACGGCGGTTTTAGATAGCACAAAGAAAAAAGACTGCTTCCGCAGTCTTTTTCTGGAGGCGACACCCGGATTTGAACCGGGGGTGAAGGTTTTGCAGACCTCTGCCTTACCACTTGGCTATGTCGCCTTATAGATGAGGGACTCGCTAGAGTCCCTCATTTCCTGGCTAGGGTAGTAGGATTCGAACCTACGAATGACGGAATCAGAATCCGTTGCCTTACCGCTTGGCTATACCCCATCAGCATTGATATTGTAGCATATCGTTCAGTTGATTAAAAGAAGAAATTGGGGTGGATGGTGGGATTCGAACCCACGAATACTGGAGCCACAACCCAGGGTCTTAACCACTTGACGACACCCACCACGGGTCTTTTAAAAAAAATGGCGACCGGGAACGGGCTCGAACCGTCGACCTCCAGCGTGACAGGCTGGCATTCTAACCAGCTGAACTACCCGGCCGCGTAATGGTGGGACCAATAGGGCTCGAACCTATGACCCCCTGCTTGTAAGGCAGGTGCTCTCCCAGCTGAGCTATGATCCCACATCTGGTAGCGGCGACTGGACTTGAACCAGTGACCTTCCGGGTATGAACCGGACGCTCTAGCCAGCTAAGCTACGCCGCCGCATCGCGTGATTTCCTTAATCGCGCTTGATTATACTAACAAAAGTAAAAAGCCTTGTCAACAAATTTCACAAATTTGTGTTATACTATTGCAGTGTCTGTTACAGACTCAAAACAGATCAAACAGGAGGTTCTGAATGGGTCATCCCGATCCTATAGCGTTCACCATATTCGGCATCGACATAAGATGGTACGGCATCCTTATAGCATGCGGAATGCTGCTCGCCGTTCTTTTGTCATGCAGGAGAGCTCCGCGCCACGGCTTCACCGGCGATGACGTGCTGGATATAGCCCTCTGGATGCTCCCTATCGGTGTCATAGGAGCCAGAGCCTATTACGTCCTGTTCAACCTTGACTATTATACAACACTCAGGTCAATGCTCGACATCAGGAGCGGCGGACTGGCGATACACGGCGGACTCATATTCGGCATACTCACCGTTATAGTGATCGCGAGGCGGAAGAATATTGAACCGCTTAACGTTCTGGACTGTTTCATCCCTACAGTAGCTCTGGCCCAGGCCATCGGCAGATGGGGCAACTTCTTCAACGGCGAAGCTCACGGCGGTCCAACCGACCTGCCCTGGGCCATACTGGTCGACGGCGAGATGGTACACCCTACCTTCCTTTATGAATCGATATGGTGCGTGATACTCTTCTTTGCGCTCAGCTGGTTCGATAAAAACAAAAGGACTGCGCATGGCCAGACCCTTTCGCTGTATCTCATATTCTATTCTCTTGAGCGTTTCTTTGTGGAGTCGCTCCGTACGGACTCACTGATGATAGGTCCGTTCAGGCAGGCTCAGGTCATCAGCGTTTGCGCCATAGTCTTCGGCATATTGCTCTACAGATACTCAAGCAAAAACAAGCGCATATGATTTTATAATCGTAATACATAAAGAGAAGGCCGCGGCCTTCTCTTTTTACTTACAAATGCAGCCACAGAATTCCATATCATCAAAAAATGAAAGAAACCGCAAGGGGTGCGGTCTCTTTCGAAAAAGGGTATTGGGACTAGAGATAGGATCGCTTCTGCGATCCCTATTTGCATTATAAAGGCCCTTATGACCTTTTTCAATGATTGTGTACTTCAAAAAAACAATATCCGTGCTTTAAGTACAATCTGAACCTCAAAAGCTTGAATTGTCAACCCTTTAGACATTGAAGAGGAAGTGCATGACGTCGCCGTCCTTTACGACGTACTCCTTTCCTTCCGACCTGAGCCATCCTTTTTCCTTGGCTGCGGATATCTTTCCGCCCACCTCCATGAGTTTGTCATAGGATATGGTCTCAGCGCGGATAAAGCCCTTTTCAAAGTCCGTATGGATCTTTCCTGCAGCCTGAGGCGCCAGTGTGCCGCGCTTTATCGTCCATGCCCTGGTCTCATCCTCACCTGTCGTGAGGAAGCTTATGAGATCGAGCAATGCGTAGGATGATTTGATCAGCTTATCGAGTCCGGATTCTTCTATGCCAAGCTCTTCAAGGAACATTTCCCTCTCGTCGTCTTCGAGTTCAGCCAGTTCCGCCTCTACCTTGGCGCTGATGACTACGACTTCCGAACCCTCATTGGCGGCATATTCCCTTACAGCCTTCACGTATTCGTTGTCCTCTCCGGACGCTTCATCCTCAGCTACATTAGCAGCGTATATGACAGGCTTATATGTCAGAAGGTCAAGCGACTTCACGAAAGCCGCTTCCTCATCGCTGAGATCTTCTATTTCTCTTGCGCGCCTGCCTTCGGAAAGGAGGTCATAGATGCGCTTCAGAAGATCCAGCTCCCCTCTTGCCGACTTGTCGGCCTTGGCCTGTTTCTCGGTTTTTGCTATCCTGCGCTCCATGACTTCCATGTCAGCGATTATGAGCTCGGTGTTAATGACATCGATGTCGTTTACAGGATCGATCCTTCCGTCTACATGCACCACGTTATCATCTACGAAGCATCTGACTACATGGACTATGGCTTCTACTTCCCTGATGTGTCCGAGAAATTTGTTGCCCAGTCCCTCGCCCTTAGACGCGCCCTTTACAAGGCCTGCGATATCGCTGAATTCTATTGTAGTGTAAATGGTCTTCCTTGAGTTATAGACCTTTGAGAGCGTAGTTACGCGCTCGTCAGGCACTGTTACCACGCCTACGTTAGGCTCTATGGTACAGAACGGATAGTTTGCCGCCTCAGCGCCCGCCTTTGTGATGGCGTTGAACAGTGTGCTCTTGCCTACGTTAGGAAGTCCTACGATTCCGAGTTTCATTTTGTCATATCTCCTTTTCTGTATGCCGATTTACTCTATCACGAAGATAAGTTAAAATCAAACAGATGAAAGTTTTTACAAGAGACTACAGGATAACAGGCGAATACCACCCTCTTTGGGGAGATTATTTCGATGGCATGGAGCCATGCGTATTGGACATAGAGGCTACCGGCCTTGACCGCAGCAGATGCAAGGCCGTGCTCATCGGTCTTTTGATGCACACGGACAAGGGCGTCACTATCACACAGTTTCTTGCGGAGAACCATTATGAAGAAGATAAGGTACTGGACGCCGCGATGGACTATCTTGAGAAAAACAACGCGGGCTATCTGGTGACATACAACGGCTGTGCCTATGACGTCCCTTTCCTGAATGCGAGGCTGGATGCCAACTTCATGGGCAGACACATCGGGATGTATCATTTTGACCTGTACAGGTTCCTCTGCAAGTGTACGGATATGAGAAAACGCGTTGAAAGGATGAGCCAGATGTCCATAGAAGACCACTACGGCATATTCTCAGACCGCAGAGACACCATCACAGGTCGCGAAAGCGTTGCTCTATTTGATCAGTACGCTCTGTCCGGCAACAGTACGGTAGAAAAGATAATACTGACTCATAACCGGGAAGACGTGCTGCACCTTCACAGGCTTATGTATCTCACGCTTGCTGAGGTGCCTGATATCCATCAGGCACTGGCCGTTTACGGCCTCCCTGCCGCGGGCGGCAGGCTCAGCGTCAGACATACGATAAAAAGAGCTGCTTCAGGCAAAAAAGCGGACCCAGTCCTGAAGATATCAGGCGAACAGATAAAGGATCCTGTATCCTGCGCGTATTTCCCTGACGGAAACAGTCCTGTAACAGCTGTATTCAATTCACAGAGCCGCTCATTCGAGATAGATGTGCCTGTAAACACTCATCCGGAATCGTTGTTCATGGACACATCTCTCCTTGGCGCTGACGCGTTCAGGGATGATCCGGACTGTGTCAACAACTACCTGATACTCAACGCGCGTACAACGAATCTTGTCTCACGCTATCTTGCTGAAAAGTATTACGATATGTAAAGTTTTCTTTACATAATTGCGCATAATAAATGCTGCCCTTCTGAGGTGAACTAGTCAACAGAAAGTAGACAGTTTAAAAAAGTCATACAAAGCCCATTTCAGTCTTGTACTGGACTGGGCTTTTGTAGTGCAGTGCATAGGCTGGCCGCTCATTGTTGTAATAACTGATGTATTCTTTGATCATTTCTTCGGCGGAATCAAATCTCCTGTACCATCCTTCAGAGTAGATTTCATCTTTGATCCAGCCATTTATCGCTTCAATCACTGGGTTGTCAGTTGGAGTTCCTGCTCGCGACATTGAACGGATTATGTTAGAATTCTTATGAGCGTTGAAGAACGCTTCGGAGGAATAGACAGATCCTTGGTCGGTGTGCAAAATGACGGGAAATGCCTGTTCCTTTGTTTTTTCCATCAAATCTTCCAAGCATCGGAAATACGGCCGTCTATCTCCAACAACATTAGTTATGTGACTAGAGATTATCTCATTGTTGAAAGCATCCAGAAGATATGTCCACTCATAGCGGGCTCCCTTGTGCCTGATCATTGTCATATCCGAAGCTATAAGTTTCATCGGCGCGTCCACTTCCCATTTTCCTCTGACTAAATTAGGGAATCGTTTATGCTCTTGCCCAAGCTGAGGACGACTCCAGTTGTAGTGAGTAACCTTCGCCTTTATCCCTGCAAACTTACAGCATTTGTGGGCCAGATTGTCTGAGAACAGCCATCCGGTTTCATTTCTAACCATTTGAGCCAGTCTATGGTATCCATATGATCTGTGCTTCTTATGCGCTCCGGCCAACAGTTCAGTGAGCACTTCTCGATCCTTCTCATAACGATTCTTTGTTCCTTTGCGTGCAGCCCACTTGTAATATCCGGATCTGTTTACGTTCATCTCACGGCACAGCTCTGCTACCGGATATTGTTCCCTCAATATGTCTATTATTTGGAATTCAAGTCTTTTGTAGTAACGAATTCCTTGCCGGCACCAACTCCTTTCACTATATATCCTTTTTTTAACCGTTCATTCTCTATCTGCAGTTTCTCAACCAACAGTTCAAGCCGTTCCTTCTCAGTCAGAGATTTGCTGCTATGGAGTGCAGAAAAATGATTCCCCCGCCGAAGCTTCTCCGGATTCAATGCATCAATCCCGCCGCTTCTATACCGTCGAATCCAGGTTTCCAACGTTCCTTTTGGCACGCCTGAATCTCTTGCTAACGTGCGTACAGGTATATGATCTTCCTCACACATGAGAACATATTTCAGTCTCTCCTCGTTGGTCCATTGCCTGTTCTTTCCGCCTTTTGCTCTTCCCATGAAACCACCTCCTTGAATAAATCCTAGCATAAGAAAAGTAGACATGCCTTTTTTAACATGTCTACTTTCATCTTACTAGTTCACCCTTCTGAGGCAGCATTTTGATTTGCATTCACTTTTATCCGTCTATTTTGTGGATGTCCGAGAATCCTCTTCCCACTCCCCATACGGACTTGACACTGATTACCGAAACGAAGGACTTCGGATCTTCCTTGGCCAGGTGCCTTTTTATAAGAAAGCTCTCGCGTGGCGAGCAGAGTATCTTGAGCTGCTTTCTCTTGTCTCCTGTATACTCTCCGGTGATCTCAATACTTGAAACACCGCGGCCGAGTTCATTCATTATGAAATCGGTCAGAGCATCTGCATCACCAGGGATGATATCCAGCTCTACTATCTTATTGCTGAGACCGTACATAACAGCCTCGCTTACTCTCATCGACATGTAAATGATGATTACAGCGTAGAGAGCAATATTTACTCCGAATACGAACGCGCTGGCTATTACGATCAGGGAGTTGATCGCGAAAGTTATGTCGTTTATGCCAAGATGAGGCAGCCAGCGGAACTTGATGACCTTAGCGAGAGAATCGGTCCCGCCCGATGAGAAGCCGGCTCTGAACGTGAGTCCTCCAGAAATACCCATTACTACACCGCAGAATACCGAAACAAGGAAAAGGTCATCGCTCTTTACGATAACTACATTATTGACTTCAAGTACGAACATCACGATCGGGTAAGTCAAGGACATCAGAAGTATCTTTCTGACCTCCTTCCACCCAAGAAATATCCATACTATCGCGGTTATGATAAGAGCCAAAGCATAGTAAACAAGCGAATAGTTCCAGTGTGTGTAGTTTTGTATGATCCTTGCGATACCTGTGATGCCGCCAAAAGTCAGCCCGTTTGGGATCATGATGGATACCGTCGCGAGCGAGCCCATTACAACTCCAAGAAGCGCCATCCCTATCTCACGTGCTCTGATCCGGAGCTTTGAATGTCCGTGAAATTCAGGGTCATGAAAATATCTGGCGTTTGCCTCCTTGTTTTCTGCGACCTCTTTCTCGAGCTTCCTGTCAAGGCTGCTCATAGCTATATCTGCTTTTTTCTTTTCTTTATCACTCATTTTTTATTGTGATCATCCTTCCATGACAAAGGATGCTTCATACTCCTTGCCGAAAATGTCAACAACGACAGCCTCAAAGCTGCCGCCCGAGATGAAGCTCATGCTTTCATCATCAGCGTCAAATACGTTTTTAGCCTCAAAGGTTCCGTCGTATTCGGGATCTATTATCACATGGTCCGCAAACTGCAGTCTGTCAGCCTTCAGCGCGTTTTCTACATGTATGCGGTCCTTCATCTGCACTGATCCGGTATCTATGTCCGGCACCAGATCGATGAGCCTGCACTTGTACAGGTCTCTTCCGTCCTCAAGACGGTCAACGCTCAGTATGGCTATGTCAGCCCTGCCCCTCTGAAGCTTGACCGGCTCTTGTCTCATGAATTCGAACTTCGCGCCGGCCTTTCTGAGCCTGCGCCTTGCCATCGAAGTCGCTATCTCCTCGCTGTCGCAGCCTATCCACCTTCTGCCGAGCATCTGGGCAGCCTCAAGCAGGCTTCCGCTTCCGCAGAAGAAATCGCCCGCGAGGTCGCCCTCTTCCGTCGACGCCAGAACAATGCGCTTCATGAGTTCAAGCGGTTTCTGAGTGGCGTAGCCTGTACGTTCGGACGAGGTTCGTCCTACCATGTCTATGCTCCAGACGTCCTTCATGTTTACGAGAGTGTACCAGCCGCCCTCGTCCTTGTACTCCGCGACGCCCCTGAACCTGTAAGGTTTGCGGTCTCTGTTATAGGACTTTTCCTTCGGAACGTCAAGATAATATTTTGAAGTTTTTGAATATACAAGGATGCTGTCGTGCTTTCTGGCGAAATGGCGCTTGCCTGATCCGCCCGACTTATACTGCCAGATGATCTCGTTGACGAAGTTCTTCTCTCCCATCAGCTCGTCAAGCACAAGCTTGATGTAATGCGACGAATGCCAGTCAAGGTGTATCCACATGAGACCGTCATCCGCCAGAAGATCCTTCATCAGCAGCAGGCGGACGGCCATGTTCTCAATATAGTATTCGAGGCTGCGGTCGAACTTGTCGTCGTATGCCAGATGGTGCACCTTGTGGCTGGCTCCGGCGCTGTCTTTTACGCTGACAGAGGCGTTGAAGCTTGAGCGCGTAAAGAAAGGCGGATCGATATAGATCAGCCTGAAAGCGCCCGCATAGCCCCTCGAGAGCAGTCCCTTCATGTATTCGAGGTTGTCGCCCAGGCACAGTTCGTTTGCACCTGTCATGCCGTCTTCTGCAAGTGAAGGAGAGCCATGCACTTCCTCGTACATGGCTCTGCCCTTTTTAAGTCCTTCAAGAATCTGTTCTGTCGTTGTCATATCAGTTGAGTACTTCGACACCTTCGAATACGACGCCGATCATCTCTTCAAGCTCTGCGCTCACGCTGAGAACGAAGTCGATCCCGGATTCCTTCGAAATGATCTTGATCTTCTCAATGAAGCTCGGCAAAACGTCCAGAGCGAAATCTCTGTGTCTCATGATGCCGTCAAGGAAGATCGTTTCGATATCATTGTCAGAACTCATGATACCGAACAGGAATCCGATATACTCGTCCTCATTGGTGATGTGCGGAAAATCCTCCATGCATACGACTCTGATCTTGTAGTCAAGGTCGTAGATGAGTCTTGAATTCTTGTTGATAAATACGATACTTCCTCTGGCTGTCTGGACAGTCTCATTCGCCAGCTCAATCATTCTTTTGGTCTTGCCGCTTCCTTTATGTCCAATCAATAATTTGACCATAGGTCAGTACCTCCCCTTTAGTTTATTTTGCTTCTGCTGCCTCTGCTGCCTTCTTTGCTCTGAGTTCCTTTACTACGTCATCAATTCTGTGAACGACTTTACGGAAGTCATCTTCGAGGAATCCTCTTGTAGTCATAGGAGCAGTTCCCACACGTACGCCGGATGTCTGGAACGGCGATCTCTTTTCATTAGGAACGCAGTTCTTGTTGAGCGTGATGCCTACCTCGTCGCATGCTGCCTGCAGCTCTTTGCCCGAGAACGGCTCATCGCTGAGGTCTACCAGGAATACGTGGTTGTCTGTTCCGCCTGTAACGATCTTGTAACCCATCTTGATGAACTCGTCAGCAAGTGCAGCGCAGTTGAGTCTTACCTGATGAGCGTATGCCTTGAACTCAGGCTTCAGAGCTTCCTCAGCGCATACAGCCTTGCCTGCGATGATGTGGCAGAGCGGGCCGCCCTGTGCGTATGGGAATACAGCGGAGTCAACAGCCTTTGCGAGCTCCGGTCTTGCGAAGATCAGTCCGCCGCGAGGTCCTCTGAGTGTCTTATGTGTAGTTGTAGTAACGATGTCAGCATAACCGAACGGCGTTGGATGCTCTCCGGCAGCTACGAGACCGGCAATGTGTGCCATGTCTACCATGAAGTAAGCTCCTACTTCCTTTGCGATCTCAGCAAATGCAGGGAAGTCGATGATCCTTGCGTATGCAGATGCTCCTGTGAGGATCAGTTTAGGCTTTACTTCATGAGCTTTCTTTCTTACGTCTTCCATGTCGATACGGCCGTTGTCGTCAACATCATAGGAGACTACGTTGTAAAGCTTGCCGCTGAAGTTTACGCCGGAACCATGTGTGAGGTGTCCGCCGTTGTCAAGGCTGAGACCAAGGATGGTGTCACCCGGCTCAAGTACTGACTTATAAGCAGCGAAGTTAGCCTGAGAACCCGAGTGAGGCTGTACGTTTACGTGATAGTCTGTGTTGAATACCTTTCTCCACAGATCGCAGCAGTACTCTTCGAGTTCGTCTACAACGATAGTTCCGCCGTAGTATCTGCCCTTGTTGCCTGATGTCCTTACGATAGGAGCCTGAGGATATCCCTCAGCATACTTCCACGAAAGGCAGCTTCCGCAGGCGGCCATTACGGCCTCGGAGCAATAGTTCTCGGATGCGATGAGCTCCACGTTGTTCTTCTGTCTCAGATACTCTCTGTTTACGAGGTCTGCAACTTTTTCTGAACTCTTGCGGATCTCCTCAACTATCATCTGGTTATAGTTGCTGTTGTCGTTTCCGTTTCTGTCAAACATGGTACCGGTCCTTTCTCCACATTATTGATTTGGAAATGATTAAGTGATGACTTGATATATATTCGGGATTTTAATGATCCTTCATGAACAGGGTCCTAATTTCTCCGGCCAGATATATGGATCCGGTCGTCAGGATGCACTGAAAAGCCGAGTCCTTAGCGTATTCGTATGCCTCACGGGTCGACTCGAATACCATGCACCCGTGTCCGCATCCGGCGATGAGCTCGCCTATCCGCCCAGGATCTTCTGCTCTTTCATAATCCACGGCTGCTGCCGCGTAGGAGCATCCCTTGAGACCTCCCGTAAGTAATTGTACCATACGAACCGAATTTTTGTCTTTCATACAGCCAAAAATTACCAGCGTTCTTTTGATTTTATTTGTACGGGAGAATGCCTCATATGTCTTTACCAGCTCAGATATGGCGTCAGGATTATGGGCTCCGTCTATGATGAAGACAGGCTCTTCACCCGGCTCATCATTCAGTATCTCGAATCTGCCCGGGAGCCAGGCATTTGCCAGGCCGTTTTCTATGGCTTCTTCGGACACTTCTATGCCTGCTGCCTTTATGGCTTCCACGGCTGTAGCTGCGTTCCTTATCTGATGCCCGCCTTTCATGGCCAGCTCATATTTCCTGTAGCTGTCTGCCACTTCCGACACGTCTATGAACTCGCTTCCGTTCTCAGCGGCCATGCGCCTGAATATGTTCTTGGTATTCATGTCGCCTGTCTGTGAAACGACCGGAACGCCCGGCTTTATGATGCCTGCCTTCTCTCGCGCTATCTTGAAGATGGTATTGCCGAGCTGGGCAGTGTGATCGAGCCCGACCTGAGTTATGACGCTCACGAGAGGCTTTTCAAGGGTATTCGTTGAATCCAGCCTTCCGCCGAGTCCTGTCTCCAGGACTACATAGTCAGGCTGTTCCTTTGCAAAGTACAGATAGGCCGCTGCCGTGTACACCTCAAAGACGGTCAGCTTGCCGTACTCGAGCCCGGCATTATGTAAAGTTTTCTTTACATCTTCCTCGACGGAATATACTCTCTCCTTAAGCGAGTCAAGCTCCGCCTGCTCTATCATGTGGTGAGTGCCATCCCATATCTGCACTCTCTCGCATTCGTCCTCAAGATGCGGCGAAGTGAAAAGACCCACGCTGTATCCCGCCTCCTCAAGTATGGAAGCGGTCATCACCACGGTAGAGCCCTTTCCGTTGGTGCCTGCAATATGTATAGCCCTGAAGCCGGCTTCCGGATCGCCCAGAGCCGCCAGCAGAGCCTTCATTCTCTCAAGTCCGTCAAAGCTTGCCATTACTTTTTAAGCGACTCCAGTCTCGCAAGCACTGTCTCAAGCATGCTGCGGTACTTCTCGCCCTTGGCGCGCTCCTCTTCAACGAGCTTTGCAGGGGCCTTGTCCGTGAATCCCTTGTTTGCGAGCTTCTTCTCTACTCTTTCGACCTCAGACTCAAGCCTCTTCTGCTCTTTCGTCAGTCTCTCTATCTCCGCCTCTCTGTCGACCAGGTCATCCAGCTTTACGGCTATCTCAGCACCGTTTATGACAGCTGTCATGACGTCATCAGGCATGTCGAAGCTGCTGTCCTTTATGTCGATATCCACGACGTTGGCCAGCTTTCTGATGCGCTCCGCGACCGCCTCTATATCGTCTTTCAGACTGTCGGTCCTGATGATGAGATTGAGCTTTCTTCCCGGTGCAGCCTCAGCTTCCGCTCTTATGTTACGGACAGCCTTTATCACTGCCATCGCGGTCTCTATCCTCCTTACGGAGTCGGCGTAATCCATGTCAGGATCACATACCGGCCACTCGGCTCTGATGAGCATGGCGTCGCGGCCTGTCTTCTCTTCATCCTGAGGCAGGAATCCCCAGATCTCCTCTGTGATGAAAGGCATGAACGGGTGCAGGAACTTCAGAAGATCCTTGAGCACCTTGGTCAGTACGAATCTGGCCACTTTCTTGTCCTCTTCATCATCTCCATAGAGTCTGCCCTTGACGAGCTCGATGTACCAGTCGCAGAAGACGTCCCAGATGAGCTCATAAACTCTCTGGCCCGCCATGCCCAGCTCAAACTTGTCGAGCTGCTCTGTGATGTACTTAGCGCCGTCATTGGCCATCTGCAGTATCCATTTATCCTCGTCAGCGAGCCTTGCCTCGTCGAATTCCATCGGGAGCCATTTGCCCTCTTCATCCTGCAGGTTCATTATCGTGAATCTGGAAGCGTTCCAGAGCTTGTTTGCGAAGTTTCTCGCGGCCTCGATCCTCTTAGGGATGTATCTGGTGTCATTACCCGGCGAGATTCCCGTGCACAGCATGAATCTCAGGGCGTCCGCGCCGTACTGGGCGATCGAATCCAGAGGATCGACGCCGTTGCCGAGGGACTTGCTCATCTTGCGTCCGAGCTCATCTCTGACCAGTCCGTGGACAAAGACGTAATCATACGGAGCGTCTCCCATGCACTCATATCCTGAGAATACCATCCTGACTACCCAGAAGAAGATGATATCGTAGCCCGTGACGAGCACCGAGTTAGGATAGAAATAATCCAGAGCGTCGGTCTTTTCAGGCCAGCCTAGTGTCGAGAACGGCCAGAGCGCTGAGCTGAACCATGTGTCCAGAACGTCCTCATCCTGAGTAAAGTGTTTGCATCCGCACTTAGGGCAGACTTCAGGCATATGGTCGGCTACCACTATCTCGCCGCATTCATCGCAGTAAAACGCAGGGATCCTGTGTCCCCACCAGAGCTGACGGCTGATGCACCAGTCTCTTATTTCATAGAGCCAGTTGAGGTAGACCTTGGAGAATCTCTCAGGAACAAACTTCATGCGGCCAGTTTCTACCGCGGCTATGGCAGGTTTTGCCAGCTCGTCCATCTTTACGAACCACTGGTCGCTCATCATAGGCTCAACGGCGCTGTGACATCTGTAGCACTTTCCGACAGGTATGGTAAGTTCTTCCGTCTTTACGAGGAATCCCGCTTCTTCGAGATCCTTGACCCATGCCCTGCGGCATTCATATCTGTCCATGCCCTCGTATTTGCCGGCGTATTCGTTCATCGTCGCGTCATCGTTCATGCAGCTGATGATCTCGAGATCGTGTCTCTGGCCGACTTCGAAGTCGTTAGGGTCGTGTGCCGGCGTGATCTTAACGGCTCCGGTACCCTTTTCAGGATCCGGATATTCGTCCGCGATCACCGGGATCTCCCTGCCCACTATAGGCAGGATGACTGTCTTTCCTACGAGGTCTTTATATCTCTCGTCGCTCGGATGCACCGCTATGGCGATATCTCCGAACATTGTCTCAGGTCTGGATGTGGCGACGGTTATGCCCTCGCCTCCGTCCTTTGCAGGATATCTGAAGTACCAGTACTTGCCGTTTTCATCCTCGTGCTCTACTTCCGCGTCGGAAAGAGAGGTCTTGCAGCACGGACACCAGTTGATCAGACGGTTGCCCTTGTATATCCATCCCTTCTCGTAGAGGTCGATGAAATACTTTACGACCGCCCTGTTGCACTGCTCGTCCATGGTAAAGCGCTCGCGTCTCCAGTCGCAGGAGTCGCCAAGCTTGCGGCACTGCTTTGTAATGCGTCCGCCGTATTCTTCCTTCCACGCCCATGCGTGCTTCAAAAACTCTTCTCTGCCGAAATCCCTCTTGTCGCGGCCGGTCTTTTCCCTGAGCTCATTCGCTACCTTTACCTCGGTGGCGATGCTCGCATGGTCTGAGCCCGGGAGCCACAGAGCGGCATAACCCTGCATCCTCTTCCATCTTGTGAGGACGTCCTGCAGAGTATGATCGAGAGCATGTCCCATATGAAGCTGTCCCGTTATGTTCGGAGGCGGCATCACGATGGTGAACGGCTCTTTGTCTCTGTCTATATCCGCGTCGAAAGCGCCCTCGGATTCCCACATCTCATAGATGCGCTCTTCGAATTCTTTAGGATCGTATGTCTTTGCGAGGTTCTTCATTTTAACGTGTTCTCCTTAGTAATCGCTGTATTTGCTGTCATTCTTCAAAACTTCATGGCGTACGCGGCTCATCTGCTCGTCCACCTTGTGCAGCGTCTCCGCGCATGTCTTCAGGTAATTGGTGATGTCCGGCGTGAGTTCGCCCTTGTTCTTGTATCTGAGCTCGTGCTCCAGGCTGGCCCAGGCGTCCATCATGACGCTGCGGAACTGTATCTCCACCGGGACCATCTTTCTCTTGTTAACGAGGTATACCGGTACGGCTATTACCACGTGCACGCTGCGGTAGCCGCTTTCCTTAGGCTTGTCGCAGTAGTCCCTTACCCTTATCATCTCGATGTCTTCCTGTGAAAGAAGCAGCCTTGACATCGTGGCTATATCCTCTTCGTAGTTGCACACCACGCGGATGCCCGCGATATCGAGGATCTCGCGCATCACGGTACCGAGGTTGTTCAGAGGATCCTCGATGCCGTATCTGCCGGCCTTTTCCATTAAGCTTTCAAATGTCTTCAGCCTCGACTGCACGTGGTGTATAGGCATGTATGAATGCTTCTTGTCAAAATCATCGGAAAGTATGCTCAGCCTGGTCTCCACCTCTCTTATGGCGGATTTGTACAGCAGGCTTACGTCATCTATCGCCGACTGGAGTTCTTCATCCGTGCCTCTGAATTCAGGCATCTTTTCGCGTATCCTGTCAGCATAGTAGTATCTGAATCCCATTACATCATCTCCATCAAACTCATCATTCCGTCCCGTTTTGCCCTTTTCTCGTCCGCCGCTTTTCCGGCAGCCTTTATGATATTGCGGAGCAGTATGGATGTCGTGACCCTGCCGATGCCTCCCGGTACCGGCGTATATGTCAGGTCGCTGATCTTGCCGCCCGCCTTTATCTCTTCAATGTTCAGGTCGCCGTGCATCTTGCCGTCGGCTCCGGTTCCTGTCCCTACGTCGAAAATGATCTGGCCGTCGCGGAAGAACTCGCTTCCGAAGCTCTCTGTAAGTCCGGTGGCAAGCACCACTATGTCCGCATTCTTGCAGGCCTTAATGGTGTCTTTCCTTGGCGTGCCGGAGTGGCATATGGTCACTGTCGCGTTCTTTGCGAGCATCATAAGCGCGATAGGCTTTCCTACAGTGATGCTGCGTCCCAGGACCGTGACATTCCTGCCTGCCAGATCTATTTTGTGGTAGCGCGCTATTTCCATGCATGCCTCAGCCGTGCAGGCAAAGAAAGCGTCTTCCTTGCCTACGAAGAGGTCGGATATGGACATATCCGTTATGGCATCGACGTCCTTTTCAGGATTCAGCATGGTCCTCAGGCGCTCTCCGTCGATATTTTCAGGGAAAGGCCTCAGCAGTATGACCCCGTGAACGCTCTCGTCCTCATTGACAGCCCTCAGCGCTACCTCCAGCAGCGCCTGATTAGCGTTATGAGGAAAACTGATGGACTGTGTCTCGATACCGAAGTTCCTGCTCTGGCGGATTATGGCGTTCTCATAGAAAGACTGACCGTCGTCATCGCCCGCTCTGATCACGGCAAGCTTAGGGACTATGTCAAGCTCCGCAAAGCTTCTGACAGACTCCCTTATATGCTTGTCTAATTCTCTTTTTACTCCGTCTACGGTCAGTTCTTTGAACATTCTCAAATTCCTTCGGTAACAGTGTTATCGTTAATGTAAAGTTTTCTTTACTTTTTATGCTGCCCTTGCGTCTTTCAGATTGTTTGCCTTGTCCTGCCTGATGTTGGCGATCAGAAGCACAGCGAGCGCGACCACGAATATGATGGTCGAAAGAGCGAAAAGGCTTGGCCTGATCCCGATCTTGACCTCGCTGTAAATGAGTGTCGAGATGGTATTTATGCCGGCTCCCCTTGTGAAGTATGTGATGATGAAATCATCTACAGACATCGTGAAGCTCAGAAGGAATCCCGACATTATGCCCGGCTTGAGTTCAGGCAATACTATCTTTCTGAAAGCGTATTTTTCAGTCGCTCCGAGATCGAGCGCGGCCTCATACAGCCTGTCGGTGTTCTTGTTTACGCGAGGCCTGACTGAAAGTATCACGTACGGTATACAGAAGGTCGCGTGGCTGAAGAGTATGGTCATGTATCCGCGCGGCGCCTTTATCATTAGGAAGAACAGCATCAGCGCTATGCCCGTGACTATATCTGCATTCAGCATAGGGATGTTGTTGAATCCCAGCAGAACGTTCTGCGTGCGCGGCTTCATGGACGCCATTCCAAGAACCGCAAGCGTCCCCACGATGGTCGCTATCAGGGCTGCCAGAATGGCTATCGAGAACGTATTCACGATAGCGCCCATCATGAGCCTGCTCTGGAACAGCTCCGCGTACCAGTGCAGGCTGAAGCCGCCCCATACCGACATCGACTTCACATCGTTGAAAGAAAGCACGATAAGCGTCAGTATCGGCAGATACAGGAATAACATGATTATTAAAATATATATCCGTCCTAGTGTCTTTTTCATGCTATATCAGGTTTGCTCCTCCCGTCTTGTCGAACTTCTGGAGCAGCAGCATGCTGAAGATAATGAATACCATCATGACAAGCGAGAGTCCGGAGCCCAGGTACCAGTTTGAGTTCACCGTGAACTCCTGCTCTATGATGTTGCCTATGAGGTTTATCTTGCCTCCGCCCAGCATGTTTGAAATAACGAATGTCGTAAGCGCCGGGATGAACACCATGGTTATGCCCGAAACGATGCCCGGCACCGAAAGAGGCAGTATGACTCTGGTGTATACCTTGCCCTTTGTGGCTCCGAGGTCATATGCCGCCTCGATGAGGTGGTTATCGATCTTGGAGACCGTGTTGTATATAGGGAGTATCATGAACGGCAGAAAGTCGTAGACCATGCCCAGTACGATGGCTCCCGGAGTGTTCATCATCTCCTGGCGCGGCAGGCCTATCGCTGTGATTATCGCGTTTATTACGCCCTGCCTTTCAAGCAGCACCTGCCATGCCATGGTACGAAGCAGAAAGTTCATCCACATCGGCAGTATGATGACGAATATGAGGAATCCCTGCTTGCCGTACTTGCTTTCCCTCAGGATCATTGCCATAGGAAAAGCCAGCAACAGGCATATAGCCGTGCTTATAAGCGCAAGCGAAAGCGAGAGGCCAAGCGCCTGTATGTGATCGTCCCTGAACATCGCCGCTATGTTGGCGAATGTGAAGCCGCCTTCCCTGCTGGTGAAGCCGTAGTAGGATATCGAAGCCAGAGGGATGACCGTTCCGGCGATTATCCATAATATGAATGGAATTGAGTAGCTTTTCTTGTTTGCGGTCATAGATCCAGTTCGATGGCGGATTCCGCCTCACTCTTAGGTTTGTGCATTATCTGTATGTTTTCAGGATCGACTTTCATGCCGATCTTCTCGCCCACGTCGTGCTGGTCGTAGTTCTGCAGCAGCCATTCGACCTTTCCGTGCTCGCTCTGAACCAGCATCTCGTAGTGTACGCCTATGAACAGCTTGGAAATGATGGTCCCGTTCCACTGTCCCTTGCCGTAAGGAACAATATCGATGTCCTCCGGCCTTATTACGACGTCGACCCTGCGGCGCGGCGGGAAGCCCTCTTCCTTACCGTCGATACACGGGTAATCGATGCCGTCTATGCGTACTACCTTCTCGTCCACCATCTGGCCGGACAGGATGTTGCTGTCGCCGATAAAGTCGGCAACGAAAGCGTTGACCGGCTCATCGTAGATCTGCTGAGGGGTGCCCTCCTGCTGGATGTATCCCTCGTTCATGACGACTACCTTATCGGACATCGTCAGAGCTTCTTCCTGGTCGTGAGTGATGTAAATGAACGTGATGCCAAGCTCTTTTTTGAGACGCACAAGCTCGTACTCCATCTCCTGACGGAGCTTGAGATCGAGCGCGCCAAGCGGCTCGTCAAGGAGCAGTACTCTCGGCTCGTTCACGATGGCTCTTGCCATGGCTATCCTCTGCTGCTGACCGCCCGACAGCTGGTCTATGCGGCGGTTTTCGAATCCCTTAAGATTGACGAGCTTCAGAGCATTGGCCACTTTTTTCTTTATCTCTGCCTCCGGTCTGTTCTTGACCCTGAGGCTGAACGCTATGTTCTCTCCCACGCTCATGTGCGGGAAGAGCGCGTAATTCTGGAACACCGTGTTGACCGGTCTCTGGTTTGCCGGCATGTCCGTGATGTCCTTGCCTTCAAAGTAGACCCTGCCCTGGTCAGGCTTCTCGAATCCCGCGATTATACGCAGAGTAGTCGTTTTTCCGCAGCCCGAAGGACCCAGCAGCGTGACGAATTCGTTCTCGTCAACGCTGAGGTCTATGCCGTTCAGCACCATGGTGTCGTCAAAACTTTTGACTATTCCTTCAAGTCTTATCAGTTCGCCCAATGAAGTTCCCTTTCTTTAAAACACCGTGTTACAGCCAATACTTATTCCGCTTTCAGTCCGAGCTCTTCGAGCACCTCCAGAACGGATTCCATCTGTGTGCCCTCGTTGAACTCGATCTTGCCCATGTCCGCCTCCTGCGAAAGCAATGGATCGATCGGAAGTCTCTCAAGAAGCTTGAGACCGTATTCAGCCGCGACTTCTTCAGCCTTGCTGGCTCCGAACATCTCTATCTTGCGTCCGCAGTCCGGGCATGTGATGTAGCTCATATTCTCTACGATACCGAGAACAGGTATGTTCATGAGTTTCGCCATCTTTACGGCCTTGCCGACTATCATGCTTACAAGGTCCTGAGGCGATGTGACGACGATGATGCCGTCCACAGGGAGCGACTGGAATACCGTCAGAGGTACGTCGCCTGTCCCAGGAGGCATATCGATGAAGAGGACGTCAAGATCCCCCCAGTATACGTCGGTCCAGAACTGCTCAACGACTCCGCCGATGACCGGTCCTCTCCAGACTACAGGGTCCGTCTCATTCTCTACAAGCAGGTTGATGGACATCATCTTGATATCCAGCGGTGTCTCCTCCGGAAGGATGCCGTAATCGCTTCCGTAAGCCTTGGTCTTTACGCCAAACATCTTAGGGATGGACGGACCTGTGATATCCGCGTCCATGATGCCTGTCTTAAAGCCGTTTCTTGTGGCAGCGATAGCTGAAAGCGCCGTTACCATTGACTTTCCTACTCCGCCCTTGCCCGAGACTACAGCTATGACTTTCTTTACAGAGCTGTATGGGTTGAGCTCGGCCTTCTGTATCCCGCCGTCTCTCGACGCGCAGTCCGCTCCGCATGTGCTGCAGTCATGTGTGCAGTCCTCAGGAGCGGCTCCGCCCTCATGTCCGCCTTCGTGCATGCAGAAATTCCTGTACTTGTTGATCATCTTATTTCCTCCGTTTGTATGTTTTTTACTCCCCGGCGAGTGTTTTCATCTCGCTCATCATGCCGCCGAAAACGGCATCCTGGAGCTGTTCATTATCCTTTATGTTTGCTATCCACTCTCCGTTGTCGAGAGGCTTTACGCAGACAATGTCCACATCCTTGATGCTCTCCTTTTTATCGAGAGCGGCGAGTTTCGCGAAAAGCTCTTCGTAGAACCCGGTAAGCTCTTCATCTCCGGCCAGTGAATCGCCGTGTTCTCTGAGATACTCTGTCCACTCCGCGAGGTAGGCCCTGCCGAAATCGTAGGTCTTTATCCTCACCGTGACAGTGGCCTGGTCGCCTCCTTCCTTCACTCCCGTCAGCTCATAGTCAAAGTCTCTCAGCTTTTTGAGGAATGTGTCGAAGTTGTCCTTTCCCTCATCGGAAAGCAGTTTCTCCATGTCAGACACTTCGCTTCCGACCGACTCCGATGTCTTGAGAGCATCCAGTTCTTTGGCCACCTTCTTTTCAGGCTCGCTTTTGGCGGAGCAGCCGGCAGCGATCAGGACGCACAGCAAAAGAGCAATGACCGAAGCCGCGCGCTTCATCCTATTCAGTTTTGCTGTCCTTTTCTCTGTCATTACTGTCTCTTGACCACTTTGCGAGTCTCACCGTCGAATACCGTTATGCCGGCTTTGTCCATTGCCGGCAGGAACTCTGCTGCGTACTTGCGCGAGGTCCCCAGCCTGTCCCTGTACTCCGCGAGCGTGAAGCCGCCTTCGAACGACCTTGCCGCTTCTACTGCCTTGTCCCAGGCTTCTTTTGCTATGTAGTACGAAGGATTGACCTTGTATATCTTCCCTTCGCCTTCGAGGTCCTCGAGTATGGCGCGGATTATCCTTCCGTCCTTATACAGCGCAAATACCTCATCATTTTTGAACATCTCTATGCCGGCGTTTTCATACATTCCGGCGATCTTGTCCTTCAGCGCCTTCTGCTCTTCAGTGTACTCGATGCTGAAGCCGCTTATGGCTATGGACTTCCCCTTGTCTTCTATGACGCCCTGAGCCAGCATGTGCTTTACGAATGCCTGCACCAGCTTGTCATCTTCCGTGAACCATCTCTCCTTCAGTCTCGAGAGAAGTTCCTGGCGGGGTATGCCGTCTGCAAGAGGATTGTCCGCGTGGTAATCCTCGGCCATCCTGATCATGTCATCTTTAAGACGGGCCATCTTGACATCATTCACCAGCGTATCATCCGGCAGAAGTGTCAAAGTT
The DNA here is from genome assembly GCA_017510505.1 of Mogibacterium sp. Classification (GTDB taxonomy): domain Bacteria; phylum Bacillota; class Clostridia; order Peptostreptococcales; family Anaerovoracaceae; genus Crickella. The sequence continues at coordinate 42,424 of JAFWNE010000023.1, forward strand.
GCTGCTCCGATGCCTTTTTCCGAAGCTGCCTTCATCTCTCCGTCCAGAAGTCCCAATTCGCGGGCCAGCTCCTTCTGTCTCACGAAGCGCCTTTCGCCTGTCTTGGCGTAGATGATCTCATCTGTAGTGCCCTTGGACAGCACTTCCATGCCGGCAAGCACTTCAGGCTTGTTCCTTTTATGCTTGGCAGGCTGAGCGTCCAGGATGCGGCCGCCTCCGACCGTGATTATAGGCGAGTAGAATCTTATGATGAACCTGTCGCCCCGCCTTACGGCCGCCGGCTCCTCGAGCCTCAGCTGCGCGTAGCATGTCTCTCCGGCAGAGATCGCGTCCCTGTCAAGAAGTATCACCTTGCACAGCACTTCGTCCGATCCGCAGTACAGGTGCACCCTGCTGTTGTTGAGGACCACCCTGTCGGTCGAGCTGAATATGCTGATCTCGGCGTCTATCATGTTGGTGACTGTGACAGCGTCCGGATATGCTATCACATCACCCCTGTCTATGTCTTCCTTGGCGATGCCGGACAGGTTTATCGCCGTCCTCTGCCCCGCCACGGCTGTGTCCGTGTCTTTTCCGTAGGTCTGTATGCCTCTGACCTTAGCCTTAGTGCCCTTAGGATATATGATCACATCGTCTCCGACCTTCACGTTGCCGTCCATCAGGGTCCCCGTTACGACGGTGCCGAAGCCCTGCATCGTGAACACCCTGTCCACCGGCAGTCTGAAGAGTTCTTTCTCCTCGCGGCGCTTGTTTTCCCTTTCGCATTTGGCTATGATCTCGGCCTTTAATTCCTCAAGTCCTTCGCCTGTCACTCCGCTTACCGGGATGACCGGCTTTCCCTCAAGAAATGAGCCCTTGAAGTAATCGTCGACTTCTTCAAGCAGCATCTCGAGCCAGTCTTCCTCTACCATGTCTTTCTTGGTCACGGCGATTATGCCGTCGTCTATGCCGAGGGACTGGAGTATCTCAAAGTGCTCCCTTGTCTGAGGCATTATACCTTCATCGGCAGCCACTACGAAAAGCACGAAGTCTATGCCGCCAATGCCCGCAAGCATGTGCTTTATGAATTTCTCATGCCCAGGAACATCGATGACTCCGATGTTGTATCCGGCATCGTTAGGTATGTGGGCAAAGCCCAGTTCTATGGTGATGCCGCGCTTTTTTTCTTCTTCGAGCCTGTCGGTGTTGATGCCGGAGAGAGCCTTTATGAGCGTTGTCTTTCCGTGGTCGACATGACCGGCCGTGCCGATGATTATGTTCTTCATTTTCTGAGTGCCTCTGCGACAGTCTCAAGCTCGTCTTCCGCTATGGTGCGAACGCAGAGAAGCAGCCTGTCTTCGTTAATGCGTGCCACCACAGGTACCTCCGCCTTGCGGAGTTTTCTCTCGGTCCTGTCGGCTGACTTCATGCCGTCCTTTACCGAGACTGCCCATCCCGGAAGCCTCACCATAGGGGCCGATCCGCCTCCTATCTGGTCCTCTACCGGCACGAGCTCGAGTGATAGAGCCGGATTCACCCTCTTGATGGCGTCCGCGAGTCTCTCCGCCTTTGCTCTTATTTCTTCGCCTGATGCGGAGATCATGTTGAGCACCGGGATATCCCTCAGGGCCACTTTAGGGTCTCTGTATTTCATGAGCGTCGCTTCGAGAGCGGCAAAGGTCATCTTGTCTACCCTCATAGCCCTCGCGAGCGGATGCTTCTTCATTGCTTTGATGTATTTCTTTTTGCCTACTATGATGCCCGCCTGCGGACCTCCCAATAGTTTGTCGCCGGAAAAGAGCATCACGTCGATGCCTGTCGCCAGTGAAGCCGGGATGTTAGGCTCATTGAGTCCGTATGCCGACATGTCCAGCATAAGGCCGTTCCCCATGTCAAAGATGACCGGAAGATCGTACTTTTTGCCTATCTCCACAAGTTCCTCAAGGCTCGCTTCTTCTGTGAAGCCGACTATGTCGTAGTTGGACTTGTGCACTTTCATGAGGGCGCCTGTCTCAAAGCGCATGCCGCCCCTCGGATCCATGTCGAACATGGCTTCTTCAGCCTGCTGTTTGGTGATTATGGCGTTCTCGTAGTCCGATGCCTTTGTCTTGTTGCTGGTGCCTACCTCCTGAAGGTATGCTCCCGACTGCATCATGATGTCAGGGATCCTGAAGGCTCCGCCTATCTCGACCAGTTCGCCCCTGGATACCACTATCTCCTTGCCGGCGCCTATCGTGGCAAGGACAATCATCGTGGCGGCCGCGTTGTTGTTGACCACCATCGCGTCTTCCGCACCCGTAAGCTCTGCTATAAGCTCGCTCACAAGATCGTGGCGCGAGCCGCGCTTGCCCTTAGGCACGTTATATTCAAGGTCGGAATAGCCTCTCGATACTCTCGCTACGTTCTCGACGGCGTCCCTGCAAAGAGGCGCTCTTCCGAGGTTAGTGTGGAGTATTGTGCCGGTCGCGTTGATCAGAGGATAGAGATTGAGCTCTTCATCGCGCAGGACTTTCGCCTCCGCTGCCTCTGCAACGGCTTCGATCTCAAGCGCTGACGCGTCGAATTCCTCTGCCTTTTTGTCGCTGAGATCCAGTATGGAAGCTCTCAGTCCGGCTATCACCGCGCGAACGGCCTCAGTGACCATAAGGTCGCCTTTCTCTTCTGACAATACAACAAGAGACTCCTGCTTAAGCACCTCATCGATCTTAGGGAGTCCTCTCAGTAATTCTTTCTTTGTCATGGCATCGACCTCCGTAATCATTTTGGCGGGAGTACGTGGGAATCGAACCCACCCGGGAGGCTTCTAACCCCCTGCAAACGGTTTTGAAGACCGCGAGGCACACCAGCACCTATCTACCCCCAGGTCGCGGTACAAGCAGCACAAAACAAGTGCTGACCGCACTCAAAAAATTATACTAAAAAAGCGCCGCCCATTCAACAGTGCGGCGCTTGTTTTTGCATAGGTTCAGATGAACCACTCTATGCTTTCCTCAAGCAGTTTTCTGTCCTTGGATCTGTGCTGTCCGCAGGCGTTGGTAACGATGGTCTCACCAGGTTCCAGCGACTGTGTCAGCCAGACGTTGCCGCCAACCACGCAGTCGTCTCCTATCTTTGTGTCACCGCCGAGTATGGTCGCTCCGGCATAGATGATGACATTGTTGCCTATGTCAGGGTGACGCTTTACTCCCTTTACAGGAGTGCCGGACTCTGTAAGAGCAAAGCTCTTGGCCCCGAGCGTCACGTGCTGGTATATCTTCACATGCTCGCCTATGGTGGTGGTCTCGCCTATTACCACACCCGTGCCGTGGTCTATGAAGAAGTATCTTCCGATCTTAGCGCCCGGATGTATGTCGATACCCGTTGTCTGATGAGCCAGCTCCGTCATGATTCTCGGGATCATAGGGATCTCCATCTCATACAGCTTATGGGCTATCCTGTAGATCGCTATCGCGTAGAATGCCGGATAAGTGATGATGACTTCATCCATGCTCTTTGCGGCAGGGTCGCCTTCATAGCCCGCCTGGATATCGGTCTTTAGGATCTCGAGTATCCCGGGTAAGGCGTCTATGATCTCATTCACCTTTTCCGCGGCCTCTTCATGATCATCCACGACCAGCTCAAGGCACTGATCCAGCGCGTCATAAGCCTGCATCAGCTCATATGTCCTCTTCTCCGTCTCGACGAATCTTGCGCGCGACTTCCCGAAGTGATACGGGAACATCGCCCTTAACAGATGATCTATGGCTTCAGCGACCTTCTGCTTCATTCCGAGAAGCGACCCGTCGTTTGGCCTTGTATCTATCTCCGTCATCTTATATGCAAGGTCTTCCAAATGTCCCGCAACAGCGCCCTTCTTTTTGATTGTCATATTGATCTCCTAAAGTCCTATCTCATCCGCGATACCTCTCATCGCCTCGAGAGATACATCCACGAAGGTGTCCCAATCCATTCCCGTTTTTTCGATGAGGCTCATGTACTGCCTGTTGGCTCCCGCCGCAAAGCGTGTCTCCTTGAACCTCTTATTGACTGATTTATGCTTGACGCTCGCGATCTTCTTGTCCGGATAAATCTGGGCGATAGCCTTCAGAAATCCCGACATAGGATCTGCCGCTATGATAGCATATTCCAGAGTCGTCTCAGGGTTCTTGCCGCATATAGGATTGTGCGACATGATCGCGTTCTCCATCACAGGATCACCGAATCCTTCGTCCTGAAGGATCTTCGCGGAAGTCGGTCCATGAGTCGCCATGTCCTCTCTCCACGGGCATGTCTCTTCATCCAGATCATGCAGCAGTCCGACGATTCCCCAGTATTCGACATCTTCCGGTGCCAGTTTCTCTGCGAGTCCTCTCATAATAGCCTCGACCGCGTAGCAGTGAGTTATGTAGTTTTCGCCTTTGACGTACTTGTGCAGCAGTTCGTTAGCCTGCTCTCTAGTGAGTTTTGCTTCCATTTGGGGTTATTATCTCCTTTACCGTATAGTGCTTTTTATATATCTATCGCAAGGTCGACGACCCTGGCGAATACATCCTTTGCCTTCATGGCAGCTTCTGTGACCTCTGCGCCTGAGAGCGGCTGGTCCAGAACTCCGGCAGCCATGTTGGTCATCAAAGAGATGCCGATTATCTCGCGTTTGGCATGATTGGCGATTATGGCCTCAGGAACTGTCGACATTCCGGCCGCGTCGCCTCCGATGGTCCTTGCATACCTTATTTCAGCCGGAGTCTCAAAGCTCGGGCCGCTGAACATGGTATATACGCCCTCGCGGAGCTTAATTCCTTCAGCTGCGGTCGCCTTCTTCAGCTTTTCCCTGAGATCCTTGTCATATGTATATGTCATGTCAGGGAATCTGACGCCGAAATCGTCCAGATTATCGCCTATAAGAGGGTTGCTTCCCGATAAATTGATATGGTCGCTGATCAGCATCAGATCTCCGACGTTCCAGTCCTTATTGACGCAGCCAGCGGCATTGGTGATTATGAAGCGCTTTACGCCCAGCCCGACCAATACTCTCGCGGGATACGCGGTTTTCTGCATGTCGCCGCTCTCATAGTAGTGGAAGCGGCCTGCCAGCATCACTATCTTCTTGCCCTTATATGTGCCAAAGACCAGCTGGCTTCTGTGGTCTGAGACCTTGCCGGACTGCATGTTCGGGATGTCGTTGTATGAGAAGATCACGGGATCGGACATCCTGTCCGCGAAATCGTTAAGGCCTGATCCGAGTATGATGCCTATCTCCGGATCCTTAACACCGTTCTCATTCAGAAATGCGACAGTCTCTTTTATCTTTTCCCTGAGTTCCATGATGTACCCCCGTCAGATAAGCTCCGAAATGAGCTTTCTCGCCTCGGATATGCTTATGCCCTGCTCTTTCGCGACACGGGCAAGGTCTTCATATTCGGCCTTGCTTCTTTTTACTCCGTATCCGCTGACTTCCTTGATCCTTACAGGTCCGTACGGAGTGTCCAGAGTCCTTTCGCTCCTTTCAAGGATATGCCTTTCAGATATGAGCTCGCGTATGCCTATCGTTGTAGTGTATTTGAAGATGAGCCCGATGAAACGCTCCTTCTCAGCCTCTTCATCGGCGCACATCACAGTCAGCAGAGTGGCAGGACGCCCCTTCTTCATCCCTATAGGGGCAAGAGTCACGTCCCTGGCTCCCTCTTCCATCAGCCTTTCAGCCGCGAAAGCAAGTTCCTCCGCCGTCATGTCATCAATATTGCATTCGAATTCGCAGATCCTGTCCTTCATTTATCCCTGCTGTTCTACCCTGGCCAGATGCGAGAGTATCTTGACCTTGATCACGTCGAATACGACGTCATTCATGCCGCTGTTAAGTACTATGTCAGCCAGATACTTGGTCGGCTCCACGTAGATGTAGTGCATAGGCTTTACCGTAGTCAGATACTGCTGGGCGATGCCCTCCACATCTCTTCCGCGGTATTTTACGTCACGGATCACACGGCGGAGTATCCTCTCGTCAGCGTCCGCCTCGACGTATATCTTGATGTCCAGCAGATCTCTGAGTTCAGGATTCTGCAGGACCATTATGCCTTCAACGATGATGACCGGAGACGGATTGATCCTGACTGTCTCCTCGCTCCTGTTATGGATGGTGTAGTCATACACCGGGCAGTCGACGGGTTCGCCGTTCCTGAGCTTTCTCAGATGTTCTATGAAGAGATCCGTCTCGAAAGCGTCAGGATGGTCATAGTTGATCAGCTTGCGCTCTTCGAACGGGATATCATAGTGAGCCCTGTAGTAGTTGTCATAATAAATGACCGTCACTCTGTCGCCGAACTCATCCTTGATACGGTTTGTGAAAGTCGATTTGCCGGAACCGGTTCCGCCGGCAACACCAATGATCAGACAATCCATTTTGCAGTCTCCTCCGATTTGTGCTCTAACTTATTTATTTTATAATCCAAGTTCCTTAAGGTCAATATTGCGAAGCCTTGGGGTTTTATCTATTTCGACCTCTTCGTACAGACCGGCCAGAGCTGCTTTGATTTCGCTTTCACGCATCAGCGCGTCAGCGTGCTGACCCTCCGCGATCTGCACGAGCGCGTCCTTTCCTCTCATCCTTACCCTGAAGTCACTGAAGCCCATGTCCTGCATGATGGCTTCGGCTTTTTCGGTAGTCAGGAGCTTATCCGATGTGATCTTTTCTCCGGTCCTGATACGTGTGGCAAGGCAGGCATAGGCAGGCTTGCTCCAGGTCGGGAGTCCGGCTTCCTTTGACAGCATTCTGATCTCCGTCTTGTTGAGTCCGCACTCCCTGAGAGGTGATCTTATGCCGAGCTCTTGCAGAGCCTTGGTTCCCGGCCTGTCAGTAGCGTCATCAGACGCGTTGGTCCCGTCGCAGACCATTTCATAGCCATCCGCCGAAGCTGCGGCTTTTACCGCAGTCATTATCCGGGTCTTGCAATAGTAGCAGCGGTCAGCCGGATTCGCGGTGACCTTCTCATCCGACAAAACGTCGACCTCTATCACTTCAAACTCTGCGCCTATCTGCTCAGCCAGTTTCCGCGCGTCTTCAAACTCAAATCCGGGCTGGAATGCCGATCTGACGCAATAGGCCTTGACATCCGCTCCCGCCCTGACTGCCGCATAAAGCAGATATGCCGAATCGACACCCCCTGAGAAAGCGACCGCTATTCTTTTGTTCTCCTCAAAGAATCCATCAAGTTTCATTATTATTACTCAAGCGATTCACTGATGTAATACGCATTCACGCGGCCTTCGGTTATGAGGACTGATTCCTGGTGGAAGAACACACAAAGGTCCTTAGCAATCTCCTCCACGACCGGTTTTTTCTCAACGGAATCATTCATTCCCACGTATATTTTTGTTTCGACCATTTCCGCTGTCTCCTGTTCAGTCTTAGCCTATTTCACCAAATATTATGATACCACACATAAGTTGTTTTGTGCCGCTGTCACAGATTATCGTTTTAGGCATTTATTGTTAACCTGAACAAAAAAGTGGGTTTCATTTTGTTTTTTTTAAATACATTTATATTGCTGAAAAAACATTGCAATCGTGTTTTTAAATCAGTACAATCAAGACAAGAAGAAGGGACGTAATAGCCGGACGGAAAAGAAACCAAGGAAAGACTTTATAAATCGGAAGTCGACGAAGTGATCCGGCAAACTACAAAAGCGCGGGACGCGCAGAAACGGAGGAGCAGACCAATGGGTGCAATTTATAAGGAGGCTGTTCCGGTATAAATCCTCTGCAAGGCATGCCTACTTAGTGGCAACCGGGAGTGAAAGAAGCCGGACACAAAAGATCTAATCAGCAGATGCGATCACGGGGCAGCCTCAGAAACACAAACAAGACAAAACAAAATAAGCCGTATTGCAGACATGTACGGCAAACAACTGAATATCAGGAAGTAACGAGGGACGGGCAAAGCCCGTCCCCTTATTGTTGTTATCGATTTCTCTCTGCCCTACTCCTTGATCAGAAGTTCTGCGATCTGAACAGCGTTTGTGGCTGCTCCCTTTCTTACCTGGTCGCCGCAGCACCAGAGATTGATGCCGTTCTCGTTAACGAGGTCGCGGCGGATCCTGCCGACATATACGATGTCCTGATTCGATGTCAGTATAGGCATCGGATAGATCTTATCGTTCGGTTCATCGTAAAGCCTGCATCCCTGAGCCTGCTCAACAGCCGCTCTTACTTCTGAGAGCTCGAGTCTCTTCTCTGTGATCACATCGATCGATACCGCATGCGATCTCTCTACCGGCACTCTTACGCATGTGCAGCTGACCTTGAGTTCAGGCAGGTGCATGATCTTGCGGCCCTCGTTCTGCAGTTTCATCTCCTCGGATGAATACAGGTTCTCGCCGAATCCGCCGATCTGCGGGATAACGTTGTAAGCGATCTGATACTGGAATACCTTCGGATCGATGTCCGCGCCGTATGAATTGCCCTCGCCGCCCGCGGCTCTTGCCTTCAGGATGGCTTCAGACTGATCATACATCTCTACAGGACCTGCAGCGCCTGCGCCGCTCGTTGCCTGATACGACGATGCGTACATGGCCTCTATCTTAGACAGCTGGTTGATAGCATTTACCGCAACCAGTGAGATGATAGTGGTGCAGTTAGGATTGCTGATTATTCCGTTGTTCCACTCCACGTCCTCAGGGTTTATTTCAGGCACTACCAGCGGAACATCTTCACACAGCCTGAAAGCCGAAGAATTGTCCACGAAGACCGCGCCGGATGCCTTGATATGAGGAGCCATGGCCTCGGCGATGTCGTTCTCGGAAGCTCCGAGCACTATGTCGAGTCCTTCGAAAGCCGTCTCGCATGTCCTTTGGATCACTACATCGCCAAACGGCGTGCTCAGGGTCTTGCCCTCCGACCTTTCGCTTGCCAGGCATCTGAGTTCTCCCACAGGGAAGTTCCTCTCGCCCAGCACCTTTATCATCTGCTGTCCGACCGCTCCGGTCGCGCCCATTACTCCAACATTGTACTTTTTCATTTTGTCCCTTCTTTCTACTTCTTCGCAAAGCTTTCATAGAGCACGCGTATCGCCTTTTCGAAGTCTTCGTCAAAGACTCCTATCATGATGTTGATCTCATCCGCGCCCTGTTCTATCGTTCTGATATTGATGTTTTCTTCTCCGAGAGTCCTGAATATCTTGCCCGAAATACCTGTTCTGTAAGCCATCTGGCGTCCTACTATGGCTATCAGGCTGATGCCCTCTGTAAGAGCGACATTGTCGATACTTTCAAACTCCGACAGCTCGTGCATTAGTTCGTGCTTTCTGCTTCTTATGCTGTCGCTCGGGAATACCACCGAGAAGCTGTCCACGCCGCTAGGGATCTGCTCTACCGGAATGTCGTAGCGGGCAAATACCTCGAGCACCTGCCTTAACAGCCCCAGCTTCTCCTCTCCTATCCTGCTCTTGTAAATATTGATGATCGAAAAATTGCGCTTTCCGGCGATTCCGGTAATGAATCTTTCGGTCTCCTCTTCAAGTTCATCGTCAAAGTGTTCTCCGATGATGGTGCCCGGATCTTCCGGCGCGTTGGTGTTGCGGATGTTGACCGGGATATCCCTGACCCTTACCGGGAACACCGTGTCCTCATGAAGTACTGACGCTCCCATGTAGCTGAGTTCTCTGAGCTCGTCATACGTTACTCTGGCTATGGTCTTAGGGTCTTTTACTATCCTTGGGTCTACCATGAGGATGCCCGATACGTCCGTCCAGTTTTCATAAACGTCAGCACCGAGGTAACCGGCGGCCAATGCTCCCGTTATATCCGATCCGCCGCGCGGGAACACCTTGATCTCACCGTTCGGCAGCGCCCCGTAGAATCCCGGAGTCACTATCCTTCCGTAGATGCTCTTGAGTTCTCTGAGCTTTTCCTCAGATTTTGCGGCATTCACCTTTCCGCTGTACTCGAAGCAAAGCCATTCTACCGCGTCAACGAACTGATATCCGAGATACTCCGCCATCAGCCTCGCGCTGAAGTATTCGCCTCTTGAAGCCAGGAAGTCGACGGATGTCTTTTTGTCGACATTGGCAAAGGTGTCATCCATGATACCCGCAATGTCGATATCCAGGCCGCAGCCTTCCTTGATCTCTACGTATCTCTCCTTGATCATCGAGAGGACGCCGTCGTACGCAACACCGTATTTGATGTGCGCGTGTATCAGATAAAGCAGATCGGTGATCTTGTTGTCACTGCTGTATCTCTTTCCCGGAGCCGATACTATGACCACCTCGCGGGAGCTGTCGCTCTCAACTATCTTTTTTACTTTTGCGAATTGCGAGCTGTCTGCCAGACTCGAGCCGCCGAATTTCAGTACCTTTAGCATATTGTTCCTTCCTTGGTCTTCTTATTCCGCAAGAGCCGCGAAGAACATCTCCTTGCCCTTCTCCTTGCGGTGATGTCCCATCTTATGCATCTCCTCTACCGCTACAGGCTTTGAGATGCAGTAGTAGATGCCTTCCTTCTCTTCATAAGTATCGATGAATGGTTCTATGTGTTCGCACATGCGGTCATGTCTGATGTAATACCTGTGGACCGCCTTGCTGTTGTCCGCCTTCAGAGCAGAAGCCTCGGCCGGGATGGCCTGTTCCTTGCCGTCACGGATGTCCAGTACGTCCTGTATGACCGACTGTCCTGTAGGCATCATGCCGGCTCCCTGTCCGTAGAAGCTCTGAGTGCCGATGTCTCTCGCCGTGAGAGTGATCAGGTTGTTGTTGACCTTCACGTTTGCCTCGAGCGAGCCCGCCGGGAACGCCGTCGGCTCCACATAGACCTCTACCGAGTCGCCGGATCTCTTTGCCTTCATCATCAGCTTGCAGACAAGTCCTTTCTCCTTCAGATACGCAACGTCGCAGGACTGGATCGTGTCGATGCCGTAGCAAGGCACTTCATCCTCGGATACGACCGTATCGAAGGCAAGGTTCGTGGTCACTACTGTTTTGCGGAGCGTGTCCGTGCCCTCGATGTCCGAGCTTGGGTCCGCTTCCGCATATCCAAGCTCCTGCGCGATCTTCAGCATCTCTCCGAAATCCGCTCCCTTGTCGTACATGGCGTCGAGTATGTAGTTGCATGTGCCGTTGACTATGCCCCTTACCTCTTCTATCTCGTCGCAGCGCTTTGTGCGGAGCAGATTGAAGAGCCACGGGATGCCGCCGCCTACAGCCGATGTGAATCTGAGCTTCACCCCGTTAGCCGCTGCCTCATCCATAAGTTCCTTATAGCATGCGCTGATCAGGTTCTTATTAGGAGTCACGACGTGCTTTCCTGCCCTGAGACAAGCCAGCACATATTCTCTTGCCGGGTGTACTCCTCCTATGGACTCGATGACCAGTTCTATCTCCGGGTCATTGGCGATGTCATCTATGTTAGGTGTGATGATATCGTCCAGATGTTCGTAGCCCGGCCTTCCGTGCCTGGCAAGTATCCTGACGATATCTATACCTCCTGCATTCTTTGCTGTTTCATATGCACCGCTTCCCACGGTGCCGAATCCCATAATGGCGATCTTCATTTCGCTGCCTCCAAGCTGTTGTTTTGTGTTTTGTATTAAAAAATGTCCAATATTTTCAGCATGGTTTCCGGAAATACTCCGTTTATTTTTTGTGGTGAAACACAATAGACCGGCTTATATTTCTGAAAAATCCGTGTGTCAAGGACAAGTAATTGACTTGTGTCCGTATACCGAAAACACTTGTCTTTAGGTTAAAAGTAATGTAACATAATCAATGTATTATTTCAATGGATTTCATTATCTTATAAGATTCGCGGCCACCGTACCGCAATACATGGAAAGGCAATACTAATGATCGAATACGTAAGCACAAGGAATCAGTCGATAAAAGTCAGTTCAAGCAAGGCCATCCTTGACGGACAGGCAGCCGGCGGCGGACTGTATGTTCCTGCAGACATCGAAGCAGTAAAAGCAGACTGGCGAAGCATTATAAAACTCGACTTCAGGGGCATGGCAAAGGCCGTATGGAACGTCTTCTTCGATGATTACGGTGAAGAAGAGGTAAACAGACTGGTTGAAGTCAGCTACAAAGACAAATTCTCAGCGCCTGACATAACGCCGCTCGTCAAGGTGGGCGACGCTTATGTACTTGAGCTCTGGCACGGACCGACATCGGCGTTCAAGGACGTCGCCCTCTCCGCCCTGCCTAATCTCATGAGCGCGGCGCGCGGAATGAACGGCTTTACCGATGACATAATGATACTCACAGCTACATCCGGCGACACGGGAAGCGCCGCTATTCAGGGATTCAGAGATGTGCCGGGCACAGGCATCATCGTATTCTACCCTCACGGAGGCGTCTCGGACACGCAGAGACTGCAGATGGTGACTCCTGACAGCTCCAATGTTACCGCATGCGCCATACGCGGCAACTTTGACGACGCGCAGACAGGAGTAAAAAAACTCTTCAGGGAGATCCCTAAGCCTGTAAAAGGCGTGTCGCTTTCAAGCGCCAACTCGATAAATATAGGCAGGCTCGTTCCGCAGATAGTCTATTACTTCTCTGCGTATGCCCAGCTGATAGATAAAGGCGTGATCAAAGAAGGCGACAAGGTAGATTATATTGTGCCGACGGGTAACTTCGGCGACATAATGGCAGGCTGGTATGCTCTTAAGATGGGGCTCCCTGTCGGCAGGCTCGTTTGCGCGTCAAACAAGAACGATGTGCTCACCGAGTTCCTCAACACAGGACATTACGACAGAAAGCGCGAGTTCTACAAGACAACTTCACCTTCAATGGACATCCTTGTGTCGAGCAATCTTGAACGCCTGCTCTGGTACATTTGCGGACCTGAACATACTCTTGCATACATGAAGCAGCTTGAGCAGACCGGCGAGTATCAGATAACGGATGATGAGCTCTTTGAGTTGCAGAAAGTGTTTACCGGCGTTTTCGCTTCAGACGATGAAGGCGCTGCAGCTATCAGAACCGTATTTGAGTCGGACAAGTATCTGATGGACACTCACACCTCCATCGCATGGGCATGCATGGAGAAATACAAATCAGGAGACGCGCCTGCTGATACCGTTCCTTTTGGAAGCGATGCTGCGGCGACTGTCGTTCTCTCGACGGCATCACCATATAAGTTCTCAGCCGCCGTACTTGAGGCTCTTGGCGAAGAACTGACAGGCAGCGATGAAGGCAATATGCACAAGGTCCGTGAGATCACAGGCGCAGAAGTCCCTTCCGGACTTGCCGGCATCTTCTCAAAACCTGTTATCCACAAAGATGTCATAGAGATACCGGACATGAAATCGTATGTTATTGAAAAATGCACTAGATAGGATTAGAATTATATGGAAGGTAAATACCTGATCGTAGACAAGGCGCTTCTGCCGTCATATTGTGAGAAGGTTGCTCTCGCCAAAGAACTGCTGGATGAGGGCAAGGCCGCTGATGTAAGTGAAGCAGTGAAAATGGTCGGCATATCCCGCAGCACTTTCTACAAGTACCGGGACATGGTAAGAGACATAAGCACAGTCTCGATGGGCCGTCACGCCATCATTTCCATGATGATGAGTCACCGAGTCGGTACCCTTTCTTCTGTACTGAGCATCATCTCGCGCTACGGATACAGTGTATGGACCATAACTCAGAATCCTCCCGTAGACTCCAGGGCAAACGTGGTCATCACGCTTGAACTTGGAGAGGATCCAGGTAGGCTCGACAGCATGTTGAGCGAGATCAGCGATGTACCGGGGCTTTCCAAGGTACAGCTGCTTGGAATGGACTAGGAGGATCATTTTTAATGGATTTCAAACAGATAGAAGCTTTCGTAAACGTCGTAAGGTACAAGAGTTTCAGCAAGGCTGCCGACGCGACGTTCTTCACACAGCCTACCATCAGCACCCACATACGCAATCTTGAAAAAGAACTCGGAGTCAAGCTGCTCGACAGAAAGAGCAGGACTGTTGAAATGACTCCGCAGGGCTCCAAGTTCTATAAGTACGCCGTTGAAATGATCAACGCGAGGGCTCTGGCGTTTGAGGCAATCAATGATGACAGCGAGAGCCTTGGCGGAATACTTGAGATACAGGCTTCATCCATTCCGGGTGTCACCTTCCTGCCTGATCTTCTCGCCGGTTTCCGCAGCGAGCACAAAGGCATACAGTACTATGTATCAGTGTCTGACACCCAGTCTGTCATAGAAAACATCAGCGACCGCAGAGGCGAGATCGGATTCATAGGTGAAAAAGTGACCTCTTCCTCAATAGAATGCACCAAAGTGGCCGCCGACAAGTCCGTGCTTATAGCGCCGGTGTCCTATGAGATCCCTTCCGAGATCAAACTGGCTGACGCTGTCACATATCCGTTTATCTGGCGCGAGACGGGCTCCGCCACAAGAAGGACCTTTGAGCAGGCAGCGCTTGACTCGGGATTCGGAAAGGAAGATTTCGAAGTCGCCGCGCTCGTCGATGACATGGACGCGATAATCCGTTCGGTAGAGGCCGGGCTGGGATGCGCCATCATATCCGAGAAGATAGCTTCCTCTCTCGAAGGCAGGGTCAGGGTCGCGAACATCAAGGATTTCAACGAAGACCGCAGTTTCTACATGATAAGGCTCAGGAGCATATCGCTCTCGCCGGCCGCTGAAGCTTTTGCGTCTTATGTCAAAAGCAAGCTAAGTGAATAGACAAGTATAGACTTATTGTTAAATAAATCTTATATGACTAAAAACTGCAGAGCCTTGTGATCACATGACTCTGCAGCTTTTTATTGTTATTTTTTACGATCCTTAATCGTGGATCTCTATCGGGAATTTCCCTGTCTTCGGCTTGAAACAGCCTATGACGGCAGTCTCACAGCCCTTTTCTCCAAGCTGCTCCGTGAGTCTCGGAAGTTCACTCTCGTTCACGGCAATCAGCAGACCGCCGGACGACTGAGGATCATACAGGCAGTCTATCCTTGCCCTCAGATCCGCATCCCTTTCAGGATCCTTTGAGAGGAATTCTATGACATCCTTACCCACGTAATCCTTGTTGCGGTAAGCTCCCGCAGGGATTATTCCCATGGCAGCCATATCCAGAGCCCTTGGGAATACCGGCACCTTGTGGCTGTAAAGCTCGAGCGTCACGTTCCCTGCCCTTGCCATTTCCGCAGCATGTCCTAAAAGACCAAAACCCGTGATATCGGTACATCCGTCGACTTTGACACCCCTCATGGCCTCCCATGCGTATTTGTTCAGGAATGCCATGGTCGCCTCTATCTCGGCGTTCTCCTCATCCGTCAGAAGATCAGCTTTGGAAGCCGTAGTGAGTATGCCCGTTCCGATCTTCTTTGTGATGACCAGCAGATTGCCTGCATTGGCGCTGTTGCTGAGTATATCGTCCGGATGAGCAAAGCCCGTGACGGACAGTCCGTACTTAGGCTCCTTGTCATCTATGCTGTGTCCGCCTACTATAGTCGCTCCTGCCTCTGTTACCTTGTCATTGCCCCCCTCAAGAATGCCCTTGACTGCTTCAAGCGGGAGCTTTCCGTTAGGGAAAGTCAGGAGATTCATGGCGAGCTTAGGCTGCCCTCCCATCGCGTAGACATCGCTCAGGGCGTTAGCGGCGGCAATCTGTCCGAACATGTACGGATCGTCCACTATAGGCGGGAAGAAATCCACTGTATTTATGACCGCTATGTCGTCGGTCAGTTTATAGACACATGCGTCATCGCTGCTCTCAAAACCGACGAGTATGCGCGGGTCGCTTATCTTAGGCAGACCCGCCAAAAGGTTCGATAGGACTCCCGGCCCTATTTTGGCGCCTCATCCGCCGGCACTCGTCATCTGCGTAAGCAGCACCTTTCCGGTAGAATCGATGAAATCCGCCTGCCCTCCGGAGGCATGCGAAGAACCACCTGAAGAACTGCCGTCACCGTACGTGGCCGGCTCTATCTTGCAGGCGAGCTTTTCTTTTGCCTCTTTCAGTGTTTTTTCATCTATCTCTTTTCCCATAGATGTATATATGATAACACCTTTTCACTTTTTTTAATACAAGATATTGTGTTTTTCTCTATTGTCTTCTCAATATATGTTTATATATAATTACCGCAATAAAAATCCCGCTAACGAAAGAGAGACAATCATGGCTAAGCAAAGACAAATCATCCAGATCCAGGAGAAAGTGCCTTTGAGTAAAGGTATACCTCTCTCCATCCAGCACACATTCGCGATGTTCAGCGCATCAGTGCTGGTACCTTACATCTTCGGGATAAGCCCTTCCATAGCCCTTCTAATGAACGGTATAGGAACGCTTATCTTTATTTTTGTCACCAAGGGCAAAGCTCCGGCCTACCTCGGTTCTTCATTCGCTTTCATCTCGCCTGCGCTCATTGTAATGTCAAATCCTGACCTGGGCTTCAGATATGCGCTCGGCGGCTTCGTCGTCACGGGACTTCTGATGTGCCTTGTGGCGCTGATCATCAAGTTTGTCGGCACCGCCTGGATAGACGCGATCCTGCCTCCTGCGGCCATGGGCCCGGTGGTAGCGCTCATTGGACTTGAACTCGCAGGCAGCGCAGCGCAGACAGCAGGCATCCTGGGTGATGATGGAAGCATGGTCGCGGACCTCGATCCTAAGGTCCTGATCGTATTCCTCGTAACACTGCTGCTGGCAATATTCGGCGGAGTCCTTTACAGAGGATTCGCAAGCGCCATAGCGATCCTGATCGCAATCATCGCCGGTTATGTCCTGGCTCTCATATTCGGGCTCGTGGACTTCTCAGCAGTCGGAACCGCGGGATTGTTCGAACTTCCTGCGTTCCAGACACCGCAGTGGAGCGGACAGGCAATAGCCATCATAATCCCTGCGACGCTGGTAGTCGTATCAGAGCACATCGGACACCAGGTAGTCACTTCCGAGGTCGTAGGCAAAGACCTCCTGAAGGACCCTGGTCTCCACAGATCGATGTTCGCTGACGGATTCTCGACAGCGCTCTCCGGATTCTGTGGCTCCTGCCCTACAACTACTTATGGCGAGAACATCGGTGTCATGGCTATCACAAAGGTCTACAGCGTATACGTCATCGGCGGAGCGGCATGCTTCTCCATCCTGCTATCATTCATCGGCAAGGCATCGGCTCTCATCCAGACCATCCCGGGACCTGTAATGGGCGGCGTGAGCTTCCTGCTCTACGGAATGATCGGTGCTTCCGGTATCAGACTGATGGTCGATTCAAAGATAGACTACTCCAAGGCACGCAACCTTGCGCTTACCTCGGTAGTATTCGTTGTCGGACTCTCCGGCATCGCCATCAACCTCGGACAGGTCCAGCTCAAGGGAATGAGCCTGGCAGCGGTAGTCGGAATGCTTCTCGGACTCGTTATGTACCTGCTCGACAAGTTCAAGCTCACGAACGAGTACGAAGAAGAAGTCGATGAAGATCAGGAAAAACTCAAGACCTTCGCTTCGACAAGATAAAAACAGAAAATAATAAGTGAGCCGTTTTCACAAACGGCTCATTTTTTTTGCCGGTTTCTGTGATACAATCCTCTTGTACTTAGATATAACAAACTATTGCGGAGGAATGAAGATGAAAAAAGAAAGGATCCTCGTCATGAACCTCGGCTCCACTTCGAGCAAGATCGCGGTTTACGACGATGACAAGGAAGTGTTCAACGACACCATACGCCACTCGACAGAAGAGCTCGCTCCTTTCGGAGACGTTGTAGAGCAGTTCGAATTCAGAAGAGACAAGATATTCGAATCCATGGAAAAAAACGGTGTTCCGGTCGACTCACTCACAGCCGCGGTATCAAGAGGCGGCAACATCATAGCCTGCCCTCACGGCGCCATTGCCATCGATCAGGCAATGATAGACTACCTGACCAGGCCTGAGGATATGGCCAAGCACCCTTCGCTCATCGGAAGCATGATTGCCTTCGACCTCAATAAGGAGAAAGGCATCCCTGTATGCATATATGACGCGATAGGCACGGATGAGAAGATCCCTGTATGCAGAGTCAGCGGAGTGCCTGAACTCCCTCACTTCACCGTCGGCCACACGCTCAATACACGCGCCATGGCCATCAAGTGCGCAGAGGAAAAGCTCGGTAAGAGATTCGATGAGTGCACGTTCATCGTAGCGCATCTGGGTGGCGGCAGCTCTATCAGGCTGTACAAGGACGGAGTCAATATCGACAGCGCCAATGATGACGAAGGCAACTTCACGCCGGAGCGCGGAGGCGGAGTCGGCGCAAAGGGCCTCGTAGACCTCTGCTTCAGCGGCAAGTATTCGTATAAGGAAGCCATGAAGCTCTTCCACGGCAAGGGCGGACTCATCGCTCACCTCGGTACTGCAGACGCGCGTGACGTAGAAAAGATGATCGATGACGGCGACGGCTACGCGGCCATAGTTTACGAAGCCATGTGCCTCAATGTCGCAAAGGATATCGCCAAACTAGCTGCTACTGTCTCCGGCAAGGTCGACAGGATAATCCTCACCGGCGGCATCTCCTATTCGAAGTATGTTGCCGATTATATCACTGAGCATGTCAGTTTCATCTGCCCTGTCGAGGTCATGGCCGGCGAGTACGAGATGGAAGCTCTCGCAGCCGGCTGCCTCAGAGTTCTGCGCGGCGAAGAAAAGCTGCAGGACTTCGGTGAGATCGCAGCGACCGCAAAGGACCGCATCCGCATCTACCCGGGCGTTGAACCGTACACCGCTCCAAAGCGTTAAATTCATGTAAAGTCTTCTTTACATAACCGGGCAATATAAAACACGCTTCTTCAGGAAGCGTGTTTTTGTTGGCAATATATGTAAAGTTATCTTTACGTTATATCAGATTGAATCTTTTTCCGAGATTCATCCAGGATTCCTTTGAGTTCTGTATGGTCTCGTTCTTTCCACAGAAAGAAGCTCTTACCCAGCCCGGTCCGTTGAACGCGCTTCCCGGTGTGATCAGTATCCTCTCCTTCTTGGCTGCCGATACGAAATCATATTCGTTCTCTACCGGCGACTTGATCCACATGTAGAACGCGCCCTGAGGATAAAGCGCTTCAAGCCCTGCGCCGGTCACTATCTCATAAAGATCCTTTGCGTTTTTCTTGTAGTAATCAAGATCAGATCTCGCTTTAAGGCATCTTTCAACTATCAGTTCCTGTATGGTCGGAGCATTCGTGCCTCCGAGCACCCTGCCTGCGACGACTAGAGCTTCACTTAGTTCAGCATGACCTTCAGCGCATTTCGGAACAGCCACATAGCCTATACGGTCGCCCGGCATCGAAAGTGATTTCGACCAGGAATATGCGATCAGCGAGTCAGCGTAGTAATCTCCCGGGAACGGAACATCACTGCCGTCATATACCAGCTCTCTGTACGGTTCATCACAGATCAGATAAATGGTATGTCCGAACCTTTCCTCTGCCTCTCTCAGCACGTCCGCTACAGCGTCCAGGGCCTTTCTTGAATAGATCTTGCCCGTCGGGTTGTTAGGATTGTTGAGCATGACGCCCTTGACCTCCGGAACGAGGAGCTTTCTGAGAGCTTCTGCGTCAGGGTCGAAGCTCAGTTCATCATTTGCCGGGACCACGATGGTCTCTGCGCCCCAGTTACGAGCCCAGTTGGCATATTCGACAAAGTATGGCGCAAACACTACCAGCTTGTCGCCCGGATCGAAGATGCACTTGTTGATCATGTTTATGGAATATGCCGCTCCGCACGACATGATTATGTGATCCACATCGAAATAGTCGCCGCCTGCCCTCTCGTTTAGGTCATCAGCTATCGCCTTTCTTGTGGATTCGTAGCCGGCGTTAGACGGATACCCGTGAACATAGAGCGGATCGAGTTCGTGATTGATCTCATCTATTGCGTCAAAAACTTCCTGTGGCGGCTTAAGTCCCGGGTTTCCTATGCTGAAATCATAAACGTTTTCAGCACCATAGACCTTAGCCATTCTCTTGCCTTCCTCGAACATAGCTCTTATCTGTGAGCTACCCGCGAGGAAAGGCTCCATTGCTTTGGAAATCATTGAAATCCCTCCTGAGCAAATGCATATAAAACACTTATTTATCAAGGCCGCGCGGGCCCTTTCTTCTTATCATAATTGTACCACATATGACCTTGCAAATAATCCCTTTTTGGTCGATAATAAGTACAGTAAACAAGCGCTGCCGCAGCATGTGCGGCGGACGTTTCCTGATGCTGTTTATTCAAAATTTGGAGGAATACAAATGGCAAAATATGATTGGAGCAAGTTCGGTCTGCATGTACCTCAGATCATGCTGCCGAAAGAAGGAACGGACTATTTCAAATGGGCTGTCGTAGCATGCGACCAGTTCACATCCGAGCCTGAGTACTGGGACAAAGTCGAGGAGATCGTAGGTGACGCGCCGTCGACACTCAGACTGATGCTTCCTGAGCTTTACCTCGACAAGCCGGGTGAAGCTGAGAGGATCAAAGATATCCGCGCAGCCATGGACAAGTATCTTGCAGACGGCACTCTCAGAAAGATGGATCCCGGCTGCATGCTCGTAAAGAGGACTGCTGAAGGCCGTACACGTCTCGGCCTGGTCATCGCTACAGACCTCGAGGCATATGACTTCAACAAGGGCTCGACTTCTCTCACAAGAGCGACTGAGGGCACAGTAGTAGAACGTATACCGCCTCGCCTGAGGATCAGAGGAGACGCTCCTATCGAGATGCCTCACATCCTCATCCTTATCGACGACCCTGACAAGACAGTCATCGAGCCGCTCGTTGACCAGCCTAGGGAAGTCATCTATGACACAGACCTCATGATGGATGGCGGACACATCACAGGTTCTTTCATCGAAGAGAAGAACCTTGAGGGCGCTAAGGAAGCTCTTTCCGCTCTCTATGACAAGGCTGAAGAGAAATACGGCGCAGGACATGTCATCTTCCAGGCCATGGGAGACGGAAACCACTCGCTGGCTACAGCCAAGACCGCATGGGAGAACATCAAGAAGACTCTCTCGCCTGAAGAGATCGAGGGACACCCTGCAAGATACGCTCTTTGCGAGATCGAGAACATCCATGATGACGGCATCGTATTCGAGCCTATCCACAGAGTTATCTTCGCTAAGGAAGGCCAGTCCGGAATGGATCTTGTAGACAAGCTTCTTGGCCACCTCAATAAGCTGAACGGCAAGGCATATCTGGCTGACGCTGATGCCGCCGTACCTGAAGGCGCATTCGAGATCCCTTACATCACCGGTGAAAAGAGAGGCAAGATCATTATCGAGAAGCCTGAGAGCAAGCTGGAAGTCGGCGCGCTTCAGGCAGCCCTTGACATCATGGTCAAGGAAGAGAAAGTCTGCGATATCGACTACATCCACGGCGCTGCTGTCGTTGAGAGACTGTCCGCAAAGGACGGCAATGCAGGATTCCTGCTGCCGCCAATGGACAAGTTCATGCTCTTCCCTGCTGTTGCCGCTGACGGAGCTCTTCCTCGCAAGACATTCTCGATGGGTGAAGCGAACGAGAAGAGATACTATATCGAATCCCGTTACATCGCCAAGTAAATCGGCTTAAAATCGTTTGTAACAGAAAAACTGACGCAGACTGATATCTGCGTCAGTTTTGTTATTTACTCGCTTTATAAGTCAATATACGTTGAACGGCTTGTTGACCAGTGTGAGGGTCTGTACAGAATCCGTGGCTATCACCTGATAAGTATATGAACCTCTTTTGAGCTTCTTGAACTTTATCTTACTATCCAGCTTTTTTACACTGTAAGATTTTGCGTTAGGCTTTTTAGATGCCTTCAGCACCGCTGTACCCGCGCTGTCGAGCACCTGTACGGTCACCTTCTTGATCTTTTTGTTGGACTTGACCGTTCCCTTTATAGTGAACGCCTTGCCCTTCTTTACCCTGGAAGGAGCTTTGACCGATTTGATCTTGAGCGTACTTGTAGGGACTGCCGCCGCAGAAGAAGTGCTGCTTGGTTTTGTCCTGGTAGAAGCATTGATCTCGCTTATGTACCAGTATTTTGTCACTCTGCTCACATTGAGCATGGTAGTGTCTTCCCATTTCTGGATGCCTTTGTTGTTGAGACCGGTGTTGCGTGACGAGTCCGCGGCGTAAAGCACTCCGTTCTTTACGCTTACTACCAGCACTCCGTGTGTTCCTGAAACCGCAGCGTTATCTCCATGCACAACAATGCCTTCCGGATGCACCCTGAGAAGATCCTCTATCTCCTTTACCCTTGCCGCGTCTCCATTCCCATTGAAGTATCCGCAATCGACCTTGTAGACAAGGCCTTCGACATCTACCTTGAATGAATTGAGCAGCAATCCGAAGATCGTGGCGATGCTGCGCAGCGACTCGTTGCTTATCTTTGTCCAGTCGCCCCTGCCTTTAATGATGCATGCCCTTCTGATCATGATCTTTGATGCCGTGAGTATGCAGTCTCCGCTCTTGTAATCCGAGGCAGGCGTATAGTATACCGCCTTGTCATCAAGCGATGACTGCGCGGCAAAAGCAGGCGCCGGCATGACCGTTACCAGAAGCGCCAGGGCTATCAATAATGTCGTAAACCTTTTTTTCATACAGATTCCTCCGCATTATAAAGGATAAACTCTTGCCCTTTTCCGGTAAACCAATCTAAACACTTGTTATGCCCGCCTTAATATATTGAAATACAATTCCTTTATCGGCTTTATCTTTGTTTCAGGTTCAGTGCGTACTATTTCGTCTATGTACCAGTACTGTGTGACCATCCACGGATCCAGCATCGTGGTATCCTGCCACTTCTGTATGCCTTTGTTGAAGTCTCCCTTATTGTACGTAGCGTCGACCGCGTAAACCTGATAACCGTCGACTCCTACGACCAGAACTCCATGAGTCCCTGTTTCTGCGGCGCCTTCTCCATGCACGACGATTCCTTCAGGATGCTCCTTAAGAAGCTTCCTGAACTCCTCTATCCTTTCGCCATCGGAACTGCCGCTGAACTCCGCGTATCTGACTCTGTATGAGAGTCCTTCATCTACGAAGCGGAAATCACTTATAAGGCATCCGTCTTCATATGTGGCCGTTGGCCGGAGCAGCTCATTCGTGATATCGCCCCACTCCGACTGACCGTTCATGATGGCAGCTCTCTTTATCATCATCTTGGTCGCTGTCAGCACGCAGTCACCCGGTATGTAATCGGATTCCTCAGTGTGATATGTCGCGTTACTCAGGAGTGGATCATCATCGGCAAACGCCTGACCCGGTACGCCCAGCACCAGCAATGCAAACATCAGAAATGCAGTGATCATTCTCTTTTTCATGGTGATAACCTCCTTTTTTGAGTAATAGTCCCCCACGATTACACAGAATAATCATGCTGTCCCTATACGTAAACGAATCTAAATGCTTGTTATGCTCTTTCTTAACAGAATGAAATATAAGCAAAAAAAGCCTTCAGGCCTGCTCTTATGTTTACCGCTCTCTCCGGGGCGGCCAATATGTGATCTGTACAACGAAAAAGATGCAGGCCGGTAAGCCTGCATCTTTTAATTCTGTTTATTTGTCTGTAACTGTCTTGAGTAATTATTCAGCTACAGCATCTCTTTCTCTTGCCTTGTCGTATACCGCTCTCTCCTTGTCGAGTGTCGGTGTTACCTTTGCAACGATGAACGCTACGAGTCCGCCGCAGATGAATCCAGGCAGGAGCTCATATACACCTGTCGAAGCGGAAAGTCCGCCAAAGAGCCAGCCGAGGTCTACGATGAAGCCAGCGAGAATACCCGCGATAGCTCCCTTGTAGTTGAACTCTCTCCAGAAGAGCGACAGGATGATGACCGGTCCGAACGAAGCGCCGAATGCGCCCCATGCGTTCTCTACCAGGTTCATGATAGCCTGCGCTCCTGCTCCCTTGCTGGATGCGATCAGGTAAGCGATGACAGCAATGACAACTACTACGATACGTCCTACCATTACGGCTTCCTTCTCACTTACGTTCTTCTTGAACTGTGTGTAGAGGTCAGCTGTGAACGAGCTGGATGCTACGAGCAGCTGTGAGTCTGCAGTCGATACGGATGCAGCAATGATAGCAGCGAGCAGCAGTCCGGAGAGCGCAGGCGGGAAGAACTTCCTTGCCATTGTAATGAATACGATCTTCTGCATTCCGAAAGGAAGCAGTTCGTCCGCTACGAGCATTCTGCCCATGTAGGCGATGAGGCAGGCACTTCCGAGCGAGATGACTACCCAGATGATGGCGATCGTCGAGGACTTCTTGATTTCCGAAGGCTTCTCGATCGACATGAATCTTACGATGATGTGCGGCATACCGAAGTATCCGAGACCCCACGCAAGACCTGTCAGAACGTCAGGCAGGCTCGCGCTGAAGATTCCGCTTCCGAAGTCGCATGTTACTACCGCTCCGCTTGCGTCTGTGTACTCATATACCTGCGAAAGAAGCGAGGTATCGAGATTTGTGTGTGTTGCCCAAACAGCAATAGGAACCGCCATCAGAGCGATCATCATCAGCATGCCCTGGAAGAAGTCTGTCCAGCATACAGCAGTGAATCCGCCGAAGATCGTGTAGAATACGATCAGAAGAGCGAATATGACCATCGCAGTTGTTGTCGAGATATTAGGGAACAGTGTTCCGAATACCGTTGTGCCCGCTACGAATGCGGAAGCAACATAGATGGTATATGCGAAGAGGAAGATCAGAGCGCAAATAACCTGCAGTGTCTTGCTGTCAGCATCGAATCTGTTTGCGAGGAACTGCGGGATGGTGATCGAGTCATTAGCTTCCTCCGAGAATACTCTCAGCCTTCTCGCGCAGAGGATCCAGTTTGCGGCAGTACCGAGAGCAAGTCCGATACCGATCCAGATCTGGCCGAATCCGAATGCGAGGATCGATCCAGGAAGTCCCATCAGCAGCCAGGCCGACATATCGGAAGCCTGTGCTGAGAGAGCAGCTACCCAAGGGCCCATCGCACGTCCGCCGAGGAAGTAGTCCTCCTGGCTTCTCTGCTTATCCTTGATATAGAAGTAGATTACTACTCCCATAAGGGCCACAAAGTACAGAATAAAAGTTAACATTTCAGAATTCATATAATACTCCTTTTCTATTGTCACCTCTTAGCTTTTTTCGACTTTTATTTTTTACGGCATGGTCAGATCCGGTTTATCTTTATTGATTCGAATCGTCGCAAGAATGGGGTTGGTGACAATATACAATTATGTATATATTATCGGTCCTTTTCTGCTTTAAGTCAATCTTAAATTGACATTTAGTTATCGTTTTCACAAGGTTTTTTTGAGTATTTTCACTTTAGCGTGATGAATTGACCGTTGAAATTTCAATGCTTTGACTCTATTTCTATTGCAAATTGACCTGTTTTTCTCGTTAATTAATTAACGAGTTTACATAGCTATCACCAGGTGCAATAATAATCTTGTAAAAACTCTTCTATTTATACATAAAGCAAGGAGGTAATACCAATGAGTGATCTTTTCGATCTTAAAGGCAATGTCGCCATTGTGACAGGCTGCTCCACAGGACTCGGAGTACAGATGGCAAAGGCTCTTGCGCGTCAGGGCTGCAACATCGTTGCTGTTGCCCGCCGTCAGAACCTCATTGAAGAAGTAGCGGCCGATCTCACTAAGGAATATGGTGTGGAAACTCTTGCCGTCAGATGCGACATCACTGATACAGAGATGGTAGAAAACGCCGTAAAAACTGTCATGGACAGATTCGGCCGCATCGACATCCTCATCAACAACGCCGGCACGGGAGCTGTCGCCCCTGCGGAAGACATCACAGATGATCAGTTCATGAATGAGCTCAATATAGATCTCTTCGGAACATTCAAGATGGCACGCGCAGTTGCGAAACAGGCTATGATCCCTGCCAAGTATGGCCGCATCATCAACATCGCTTCAATGTACGGACTCGTGGGAAACAAGGTGGCCCCTGCTTCGCCTTATCATGCCGCAAAGGGCGGCGTAGTCAATCTGACACGCGCTCTTGCTGCTGAATGGGGCAAGTATGGCATCTCTGTCAATGCGATCTGCCCTGGATACTTCTACTCGCCGCTCACGAGAGAGACTCTCGACAGCGAGTTCTTCCAGGCCAACGCAAAGACCATGATCCCAATGGAAAGATATGGTGACGAGGGCGAACTCGACACAGCTGCCATCTTCCTGGCATCCCCTGCTACCACTTATGTGACAGGCGTCGCGCTGCCGGTTGACGGCGGATATACATCCATGTAGAAAAACACAAAAAAGATGCGAAGGATATACGGTCCTTCGCATCTTTTTTGTGCCCTTTTCAGAGCCCTATTATTTTGACATGTCCCTGCTTCTAGTTGAGATTGAGATGCTTCTCCATCAGGTACTTGC
Source organism: Mogibacterium sp. (assembly GCA_017510505.1). Lineage (GTDB taxonomy): Bacteria > Bacillota > Clostridia > Peptostreptococcales > Anaerovoracaceae > Crickella. The sequence continues at coordinate 68,714 of JAFWNE010000023.1, forward strand.
AGACGAAGAAGTATACCGCCGAGAGCGCTATTGTGGCTATGACTCCCGGAATGAATATCATTGTGAAGTTCAGGAATCCGTCATCACCGTATCCGGTATGCGCGAAGAGAGGCAACAGCATTCTTCCAACCACTGATTCAAAGATCAATATCACTATATATGCTCCTATCGATGCCAGGGTCGTGTGATTCTGAGCCTGGTGTCCTATTGTGACAGCAGCATAGATCTGCATGATCGTTTTTACTACACTTGTTATGATCATGATCAGGATTTCAACGATGTATAGTCCCAGATGCTTAGGCCAGTCGATATCCATGTTCATAAGATCGTGTATCATTTCCTTAAGGCTGAAGCTGTCTCCCGATACTATGATGGCACCTATGGCTATCAGTATGGCTGTCAGTATCGCGACCAGCACAGTAATGAAGACCCACAGCGTCGCGGATATCGCCTTGTTGCCGATATGCGCGGATACGCTTACCGGAAGAGCATGGTTGAAATACGCCTCGTCGCCGAGAAGGCTGTTGCTGTATCTCTGTACTATCAGGATTATGGTCATCACGAAGATGGCTGTCGCCACTGCCGTGTACAGAAGTGCGGAAATGACTACCATGAATTCGGTTTTTGAATCTGCCGACTGTGTCGTCAGTCCCAGAAACAGCGCTGTTGCAGACCATGCCACGTACAGCGGCAGCAGCTTGCGTCCCATCGCCGGGATCTCATATTTAAGCAGTTTACCTAACATTTGAATACCTCCCTGAAGAGTTTATCTACACTTTCGCCCTTCTCTTCGCGGATCTCGTCCGCGGCCTGATGAAGGACTACTTTGCCTTCCTTGAGGAACACGACGTCATCGAGTACCGATTCGACATCAGATATCAGATGTGTCGAGATGATGACTACAGCATCCTCGTTGTAGTTTGAGATGATAGTCCTGAGAATGTAATCTCTCGTTGCCGGGTCGACTCCGCCGATCGGCTCATCCAGCAGATATACCTCAGCCTTTCTTGCCATCACCAGGCAAAGCTGCAGCTTTTCCTTTGTTCCCTTGGACATCTTTTTCATCGCCTGCTTGCGGTCGATGCCCAGATCATCTACCATCGCTTCCGCCTTCTGTCTGTCGAAGTCTTCAAAGAAATCCTGGTAGATATCCATAAGCTGCGAAGCTGTCATGTAATCAGGAAGCGCGTTCCTGTCCGGCAGATAGGCTACGACTCTCTTTGTCCCTACGCCCGGCTCCATGCCGTTTATGGTCACATTGCCTGCTGTCGGCTGGAGCAGTCCGTTCAATATCTTTATAAGCGTTGTCTTACCGCTTCCGTTAGGTCCCAGCAGACCGACTATCTGTCCCTTCTCGAGCTTGAGCGCTACGCTGTCCAGCGCAGTCAGGCTTCCGAATTGTTTTGTTACGTGATTGATCTCTATTCTTGCCATTTTTCTCGCCTCCTCTACCTGATGTCCTCGAGCCATTTCTTCATGGCTCCGGCGATGTCTTCGCCCGACATCCCTATCTTGCGGAGCTTGTCAGCAAACTCCTCGAAATACTTTCTGGCAAGTTCCTCATGCAAAGCCTTCAAAACTTTTTCCTCCTTAGTGACGAATCTTCCGCTGGTGCGCTCTGAGAAAACCAGTCCTTTGCGTTCGAGCTCTGCCAGCGCTTTCTGCATCGTGTTGGGATTGACTCCCGCATCCATTGCCAGATCCCTGACCGACGGCAGTTTCTCGCCGGGTTCATATGCCCCGCTGGCGATCCGCATCGTCATCTCGTCAATGATCTGGGAGTAGATCGGCACTCCGCCTTTGAAATCCCATTCCATTCTTTACTTCCTTTCTGCTGTCCGGCAGCTTTTATCGGCCGTGTATTGTGTTACGTATATACGTTTGTTTTGTATTATTGTATTAACTACTTAGTACAATAATACACACTTGCTTCCCTGTCAAGACCCTTCTGAAAAAAATTATTAAAAAAGAATAGCCTTTATGGCTATTCCCCTAAAACTTTTTCTCTCTGTAAAGCGCCGGCGCTATTTATCCAGGTCGTTGCCGTTTCTGTTGTACCTGATAAAGGAATAGATGCCAAGCATCAGCCAGATGACCGATGCTGCGAGCCAGCCCCACTGATGCTTTCCGAAGAACACCACAAGGCATGCGATGAACGCTATAAGGTATAATGGCGCTAAGTATTTGTTGTCTACCATGTTCTTCTCACTTTCTTTTATGTATTATCCGCTTCATTGATGTCCTGGAAGCGCTTTCCCCATACATTTGTCAGGGACATTACCGTCGCGAACGAATCAGGATCGACATCCGCGACATACTTTTTGATCTTGATGCTCTCCGCCGGTGTGCAGATCACGGAAAGCGTCCTGCGCTCCTCATGAGTATACTCGCCTCGTGAGACATGTGACGTGACTGCCCTGTTCACGTCATTCAGCACATATTCCGTTATCTGATCGGACTTTTCTTTTGAGCTTGCAATTATGTCAAACTGCACGAACCTTCCGCTGTATCCAACCGTGATCAGCGAGATCACTCTGGCTGCCACTACAGCTGTGACGATGGCGTACATCGCGATATTTGTATCGAATACGAATGCCGATATGGCGATGATTGCCACATCCATGGCCATCTGTATGTCCCCTGTACGCAGATGATTGAACAGTTTGAATTTGACTACTCTGGCAAGCGTATCGGTGCCGCCTGAAGAATAGCCCCCTATATATCCGACACCGGTCGCGATCCCGTAAAACAGACCAATAAGTATGGCTGCGAGAAACGGGTCAGGCGAATTCAGGAATACGTAATCGATATGTTCAAATATGAAAAGCATTATCGGGTACGCGAAACCCAGAGCCACTATGCGTTTCACTTCGCCCTTCCCCATGGTTATCCATGCGATCACCAGCACCACCATTGACAGTGTATAGTAGACCAGCGAATAGCTTACCGGTAAAAAGTGAGTGATCAGTCTGGCGATACCCGGCATCCCGCCCGATGTCATGCCATTTGGTATCATGACGAATATCTGCACCGATGAACCGAAAAACGCTGATGTAAGAACTATCAGCGTCTCTCTTATGAATCTGCCTGCTTTTGTCTTAGGAGTCTTCAACATCTGTTATTTCCAATCTACCTGATCGCGGTAGCTTCCGAACGGTGTTACAGGAATGTATACCTGAACATCGAATCCGAACTCTCCATAAGTATCATATACCGGCTTCATTGTGAGGCATAATGCCCAGCCGCCGTCAAAGTTAAGCTGGATCGTGTCTCTGGATACCTCGCCGTATTTGCCTGTGGCGAATCTGACTTCAAGAAGTTCCGAAGGGAATCCTGTTTTAGGTGTCATCAGATTTGTGTTGTTTGGCATGCGTCCGAGACCGCCGTGGGCATTCACGCAGCCTATGCGCGTCACCTCGAATTCTTCTATAGGCTTGATGAAATAATAGTCTATCGTGCCGTAGAAGTAATCGTAAAGTTTCTGAGCGGCTTCAGGATGGAACTTGAATATGCGCGGGAATTCGCGGCTGAATGCCTGAAGCATAGGTGTGATGAGCGATCCGTATATGAACTTTTCGTCCTTGATCAGCTCTGCCCAGTTTTCACTGTCGCGCGGAGCAATGTTCAAGAGGATATCATTCACATCATCGAAATACTCGTTTGAGCACGGTACGCCGAAAATACGGTCGCCGAAATCATCGATACCGTTGAATGAATTCTTGATCACATCCTTGTCCATGTCGAGCTCGCGGTCCGCGACCGGCAAAGCGGAAAGGATCCTGGCATCGTTCTTTACGGATATGGAGAAACGCCAGTCAAGGTCAGGGCGCTCAAGCAGGATCTCTCCGAATGAGTCCCTTTCGAGTTTTCTGTCCAGATAGTTTAAACGTATGCAAAGCGGTTCTCCGCCGGTTTCGAAAATATATGGTTCGTGCGATACAATGCGCTCGATCGCAGGAGCAGCCTGTCTGTATGCCAGCTCTTTTTCTTCATCAGTCTCTTCCCATAGATTGTAGAAGTACTGAGCCTCTTCATCATCTCTTATGAAATACGGTACATTCTCTCTTTCAAGGATGGCTTTGAATGCTTTCACACATGCTTCAACAAGGATCTTGTTTATCATATTGAACTCCTCCTTTGGGAATTAGAACTCTTTATGTGATACCCTAAGGGCCAAAATAATCCGTATATATTATATCCTATTCAAAACTTAAAAAAAACGGCCTGAGCCGTTTTTCGTGGTAGCGCATCAGGGAATCGAACCCTGGATTCCGCCGTGAGAGGGCGACGTCTTGACCTCTTGACCAATGCGCCACATTTTTTACATGCGCAAGTAGTATTATAAACAAAAGGCCCCTTCTTGTCTACAAAATTATGAAAAAAGTTGTCAAGTTTCATTAAGTCTTATATGGTATCATTCTAATATGGAAAAGAAAAAAATACTCATTATTCATACCGGCGGCACCATAGGCATGGTTCCCACGGAAAACGGTTTTGCTCCTAAGCAGGGAGTGCTTCTGGAGGAACTTAAGAACATCCGTGACCTCAGCTCTCCTGATATGCCCGTATGGGATCTCATAGAATTCGAGCCCCTTCTTGATTCGACCAATATCAGATATGAGCAATGGAATTCCATAGCTGACTCGATAGCCCTGTATTATGATAAATACGACGGATTTGTAGTGCTTCACGGGACCGACACTCTGGCCTACAGCGCTTCTGCCCTTTCATTCATGCTTGAGGGGCTGGACAAGCCTGTCGTTTTTACGGGAGCACAGATCCCGCTTTGCGAACTCAGGAGTGACGGGCGCGACAATCTGATCACTTCGATGATGATCGCGGCCGACGGAGTCATTCGTGAAGTAAGCCTGTGCTTTGGAGACTCGATACTGCGCGGCAACCGTGCCATCAAGTACTCGGCTGACGGCATGATGGCCTTCACATCACCTAACTTCAACAAGCTCGCTGATGCAGGGATCACGATTGAGTATAACCATGCTTCGATAAACGAATATGAAAAGACAAGTCTGCATTCCGGGCCCCTTAATATCGTCAAACTGAATGAAAGCCGTATAGCCGTCATCAAGATCGTTCCGGGCATACAGTTCGACATCTTTGAGCCTATAATGCTTGAATCGCTTGATGGACTCGTGCTTGAGACTTTCGGCAAAGGCAATATACCTGATTATGACACTGCTCTTTCGCGTCTCATTTCGGAGGCCAGCAGATGCGGTACTATCGTCGTGGTCTGCACACAGTGTCCAGCGGGTACGGTGAGTCTCGGCACTTACAAGGCAGGTTCGGCTCTTGTGGAAGCAGGCGCAGTCAGTGGAGGCAACATGACCACCGAAGCTGTGATCACAAAGCTCACATACCTGCTAAGCAAAGGCCTGCCAAAGGAAGATATCCGGAGGCTCATGCAGACCGACCTGAGAGGCGAGCTTACAAAATAAGGATATTTGCGCAATAAAAAGATTCCCGTCAAACGGGAATCTTTTTGTTTTCTATTCTTCACGGAACGCGATCGTTGCTTTGACCGCCCTGTGCCATCCGTTCAGTTTTTCTTTTCTCTCCTTTTCACCGAGAGAAGGCTTGAACGTCATTGCGATCTCCTTGCTTGCAACGATATCTGCAAGGCTGTCGTAATACCCTACCGCAAGGCCTGCCAGATATGCCGCTCCGAGCGACGTGGATTCGATGGAAGCGTATCTCACGATATCCACATCCGAGATATCAGCCTGGAACTGCATCAGCAGGTTGTTCATTGCAGCGCCGCCGTCGACCTTGAGCGAGGTGATCTCCTTGCCGGTATCTGCTTTCATGGCTGCAAGGAGGTCTTCATTCTGGTAAACCAGAGACTGGAGGGTCGCCCTTACGATATGCTCACGCGTGGTTCCCCTTGTGATACCGAACATGGATCCTCTTGCTTCAGGATCCCAGTAAGGAGCGCCCAGTCCCACAAAGGCCGGAACTACGAATACTCCGCCTGCATCAGGGACCTGATTGGCGAGTTCCTCAGACTCCGACGCATCACGGAAGAACCGCAGCTGGTCTCTCAGCCACTGAACAGCTGCTCCGCATACGAATACCGAACCCTCGAGAGCGTATGTGACCTTTCCGTCGAGGCCCCACGCGATGGTGGTGAGCAGTCCGTTCTTGGACATTACAGGCTTGTCTCCCGTATTAAGCAGCAGGAAGTTGCCCGTTCCGTATGTGCTCTTTACGTCTCCCTCATTGAAGCACGCTTCGCCAAAGAGAGCGGCCTGCTGGTCTCCGGCAGCCCCCGTGATAGGTATCGGACCTCCGAATATCTCGTCGATGGTGTCGCCGTAGTATGATGAGCACTCCACCGGTTCAGGCAGCATGCACATCGGGATATTCAGGAGTCCGCAGAGCTCCTCGTCCCACTTCAGCGTATTGATGTCAAAAAGCATGGTCCTGCAGGCATTCGAGTAATCTGATACGTGTACCTTGCCGCCCGTCAGCTTCCAGATGAGCCAGCTTTCTATCGTTCCGAACAGCAGCTCGCCCTTCTCTGCCCTGGTTCTTATGCCCGGAACGTTCTCCAGTATCCAGGCCAGCTTTGTGCCGCTGAAGTAAGGGTCTGCGAGAAGTCCCGTCTTCTGCCTGATCATTTCTTCATGCGGTTTCAGCTTCGCGGCATAATCGGCCGTTCTGCGGCACTGCCATACTATGGCGTTGTATACAGGGATGCCCGTCTTCCTGTCCCATACTACGGTCGTCTCTCTCTGATTTGTTATGCCAATGGCGGCGATATTCTTGTATGTCAGTCCCGCCTTGAGCAGCGCCTCCTGAGCGGTACCCATCTGGGAAGCCCATATCTCCATCGCGTCGTGTTCTACCCATCCTTCATGCGGAAATATCTGGGTGAACTCTCTCTGGACCACGGATATCATGTTGCCCGCTCTGTCGTAGATGATAGTTCTTGAGCTTGTAGTACCCTGATCGAGCGCCATTATGTATTTTTCCATGCTTCTGTCCTTTCCTATACAAACAGTGACATTATTTGGTTGCTTATATCTATGCCCTGCTCTGTGAGCTTAAGGCCTTTGTCATCTATTATGAGAAGACCGCGCCTTACATAGTCTTCCGCCTCCTCCTTCGCTTCCGCGAATATGCGCCAGAACGCGGCCTTAGGATCCTCATGCATCAGTCCTTCGGCGCATCTCAAATAGGCGTCTATCGCTTCCTCGTAGCTGATGCCTTCCGCGCGCCTCAGTCCCGTGAATACCGCCTCGCTTATGTTGTCGAAGCTGCTGTTCAGATGGTCTTCTTCGAGAGGTATTTCGATGCGGCCGCCTTCTTCAGGCAGCTTCGCGAAAGCCTCTATGTATGCCTCTATATCCGATATGTTCTTATACCTGCGTCCATCCATGAAACCGCTCGCCCCAAGGCCGACGCCTATGTAGTCGGACATGTCCCAGTAAAGGCTGTTATGGCGCGATCTGAATCCCGGCTTAGCGAAATTGCTTATCTCATAATGCTCATAGCCGGCTTCCCTCAGCACCCTGCAGATCTCATGGTATGTCCGTCTGTCTTCTTCATCCGGCACCTCAGTCAGCTCACCTGCCTCCGCCATGTCACCGAAAGGCGTCCCCTCTTCTATCTGCAGGCTGTAGCAGGATATATGTTCAGGATCCAGCCCGAGTATCCTTTCAAGATCGCTCAGGGCATCCTCAGTAGTCTCTCCCGGTATAGAAAACATGAGATCGAGATTGACATTGTCAAAGCCTTTTCGCCTTATGAGCTCCATGTCCCTGACAACGTTCTCAGCGGTGTGTATGCGGCCCATGTAATGCAGCCTGTCGTTGTCCATCGCCTGGACGCCCATGGACAGCCTGTTGAAACCCATGAACCTGTATGCCTGCAGCTTGGCAAGCATGACTCCGTCCTTGCGCCCCAGAGTCGCCGGATTGGCCTCGATGGTTATCTCAGCACCTTCCTTTACCCTGAACGACTTGCCGACAGCGTGCATTATGTCGCGCATCTGCGAAATGTCCAGCACTGACGGAGTTCCGCCTCCGACATATACGCTGTCGATCTCCGGTTGGCCCAGCTGCTCTCCCCTGTATGTGATCTCGTTCACAAGAGCGTCGGTGTATTCCTTCCGCGGCGAAGTCTCTGCGTCGAAAGACAGGAAAGCGCAGTAATTGCACTTCCTGACACAGAAAGGTATGTGAATATAAAGTCCTGTCTTTTTTATCATTATCAGTCGATATGTAAAGTATCCTTTACATTATTGTGTCGTTAGTATGTAAAGTAATCTTTACATATCTGCATCAAAACGTAAAGTGTTCTTTACATATTTAGTCTCTACTTTCCGTCATCAAGCTTGAGGACTTCTGTAAACGCCTCCTGCGGCACCGTTACCTGGCCGAACTGGCGCATCCTCTTCTTGCCTGCTTTCTGCTTTTCCAGAAGTTTCTTCTTTCTCGAGACGTCGCCTCCATAGCACTTGGCCAGAACGTCCTTGCGGTACGCCCTTACCGTCTCGCGGGCGATTATCTTCTGCCCTATTGCAGCCTGGATCGGCACCTCGAACTGATGCCTTGGGATTATATCCTTAAGCTTCTCGCAGATGCCTCTGCCCTTGGCCATGGCTTCCTCTTCAGGCACGATGGTAGACAGCGCGTCTATCTGCTCACGGTTAAGCAGTATGTCGAGCTTGACCAGCTTGGCCGGCTGATATCTCAAAAACTCGTAGTCGAGCGAGGCGTAGCCTCTGGTACGTGACTTGAGAGCGTCAAAGAAGTCGTAGATGACCTCGTTGAGCGGCATCTCGTAGTGCAGCTGTACCCTGGTCTTGGTCAGATATTCCATGTGGATCATCTTTCCGCGGCGGTTCTGGCACAGCGTCATGATGCTTCCGACGTAATCGTTCGGAGTCATGATATCCGCCTTTACTATAGGCTCCTCTATGCGGGATATGAGTATAGGGTCAGGCAGGTTCGACGGATTCTGTATGTCGAGAACACTTCCGTCCTTCATCACTACCTTGTAGACTACCGAAGGCAGCGTCGTGATTATATCCAGATCAAACTCTCTTGCAAGCCTTTCCGTGATGACATCCATGTGCAGGAGTCCCAGGAAACCGCATCTGAAGCCGTATCCCAGGGCTGCTGAGTTCTCAGGCTCGAAATTGAATGCCGCGTCGTTTACCTGCAGCTTCTCAAGAGCGTCCTTGACGTTCTCGTACTTCTCGCCCTCGGCCGGGAATATCCCGCAGTACACCATGGACTGGGCTTTTTTATAGCCCTTGAGCGGCTCTTCCGCCGGATCCGATGCCAGAGTTATGGTATCACCTACGCGGGCATCAGCCACCTGCTTGATGCTTCCGCAGATATAGCCTACCTCACCTGCCTTCAGCTCATCCGAAGGCACGGTGCCCGGTATGCAGTAGCCTACCTCTGTGACTTCGTAGTTCTTGCCGGTGTTCATCATGCGTATAACGTCGCCCTTCCTGACCCTTCCGTCAAAGATGCGGGTATAGATGATGACGCCCTTGTAGCTGTCATAGTACGAATCGAATATGAGAGCTTTCAGCTTGCCGTCCGGGTCGCCCTTAGGAGGTGGTATCACCTCGACGAGCTTCTCCAGCATCTCATCGATGCCCATGCCGGTCTTGGCGGAGATCTCCGGCGCCTCAGAAGCGTCAAGGCCTATGATGTCCTCTATCTCTGCCCTCGCGTCTGCCGGACGGGCGGAATCAAGGTCCATCTTGTTAAGCACAGGCATTATCTCGAGGTCTTCATCGAGAGCCAGATATACGTTGCCAAGCGTCTGCGCCTCTACGCCCTGCGTTGCGTCAACGACAAGCACAGCCCCGTCGCACGCGGCAAGCGAGCGCGAGACCTCATAGTTGAAGTCCACATGTCCCGGTGTATCTATGAGGTTCAGGATATACTCCTGCCCGTCCTTCGCCTGATACTTAAGACGTGTTGTCTGCAGCTTGATGGTAATTCCGCGCTCACGCTCTATGTCCATGTTGTCGAGGTACTGCTCCTTCATGTCGCGGGCCTCGACAAGGCCGGTCTTCTCTATCAGACGGTCGGCAAGCGTCGACTTGCCGTGGTCTATGTGGGCTATTATGCTGAAATTTCTTATGTTATCCAGATAACTCATTTGCGTCTCTTTTCTTTGAACTCTAACCAATTAATTATAAAGGAAAAACGCCTTGCTTGTCAGTAATCGTTTTTGTTTATGACCTTTTTCTTCGCAAAGAAAAACAGCCGGGAGACACTCCGGCTGGATGCGCATTTAACTTATACGCTGTGTGGGGACGGGTGAGACTACTTTGCGCTAAGCGCGTTCAGTTTGCTCGCGAATCTGGAAATCTTTCTTGCGACAGTGTTCTTGTGGAATGTGCCCTTTGCAGCTGCCTGCATGAGCTTCTTCTCAACATGCTCGAAAGCCTTCTTGGCTTCTTCCGCATTACCGGATTCGATCGCAGCGAGGAATGCCTTCTCAGCTTCCTTGATGTGATTCTTTACTCTGATATTGCGTGCTGTCTTCTTGTCGATAACCTTGATTCTTTTCTTTGCGGATTTAATGTTTGCCATTATTTTACCCCACTTTCAATTATTAATGCATTAATTCGCAACGGGTATTATATGAAATGCCGGCAATAAAAGCAAGAGAAAAATCAGAATATTTCAATGGATACCGGGCAGTGGTCACTTCCGTAAATATCCGTGAGTATTTCCGCCTCTTTGAGGCAGTCTCTGAGACGGTCTGAGATGATGAAATAGTCTATACGCCACCCTGCATTTCTCTCTCTGGCCTTCATTCGGTATGACCACCAGGAGTATGTGACAGTTTCAGGATACATGTAGCGGAAGCTGTCCGTGAAGCCTGCTCCAAGCAGGTCGGTCATCTTGCCTCTCTCCTCATCGGAGAAGCCCGCGTTTCCTCTGTTTGGACCCGGGTTCTTCAGGTCGATCTCATTGTGAGCCACATTCAGATCACCGCAGTAGATCACCGGTTTTGTTTTGTCGAGCTCACGCATGTACTCTCTCATCGCGTCCTCGAATTCGCATCTGTAGCCTATGCGGGCAAGGCCGTCCTGAGCGTTAGGTACATAACAGCAGATCAGATAGAACTCAGGGTACTCAAGAGTGATCACCCTGCCCTCATCGTCATGCTCGCCGTTGATGCCGTACGCGACAGAGAGCGGCTCGCCTGCAGACTTCTTCGCGAATATTGCGGTGCCTGAGTAGCCTTTTTTCTCCGCGTAGTTGTAGAACTCATAGTAGCCTTCCGGGTGGAAGTCCGCCTGACCCTCCTGCATCTTGGTCTCCTGCAGGCAGAAGAAGTCCGCGTCAAGACCGGCGAATATATCTTCAAATCCTTTTTTGAGCACGGCCCTGAAGCCGTTGACGTTCCAGCTTACGAATCTCATGTTTACCTCTTATTCTATGGTGAATGCCTTGGTCGTCCAGTCTTTATACTTTCCGATGCCGTGCACTATCACGTACCCGGTGCCGCTCACGGTATTGCGGACATAAGATAATATGTAATCCTTTCCCAGATGCAGCTTTTTATCTCCGTTCATCACTACGACTTTAGGCTTTGCCCTGTTGTTTTTCAGCTTGCAGCTTCCGGAGTCCATCAGTATCTCGCATTCGCCTATCGACGTCTGATCCTTTTTGCCCGCGGCTTTTGTCTCATAGACTTTTCCCGGCTCGATGTACCAGACATCATGGTCTACAGGATCCTTGATGCCGTCTATGGCCGTTTCCTCAGAGCACTGCCAGAACAGATAGTCGCCCTTTACAGTGCATTCTCCACCGTACTGCGCAGCCCAGATGGTAACATCGTCATCCAGTATGGATGCATCCATGTAATTCGTGAGCATGTCATAGTTGGCATAGACCGCGGATTCGTAGCCGGCCTCCTCGACTCTCCTGCAGAATGCGATCACTATGTCATGATAGAGCGATGCAGCAGGGAGATCCCCGGCCTCGATGGCTTTCTCAAGCCTGCCTCCGTGGTATATCTCGTAGTCTATGACCAGCGGCATGTCTATATCGTATTTCTTCACGAGATCGATCAGGTAGTCGGCTTCTTCGATCGCTTCAGTCTCGTTCACTGCCTGCGAGAAGAAGTACGCGCCGGTCATGATGCCTGCGCGGTTCGCCTTCCTGATGTTTTTTTTGAACTCCTCATCCTCTTTGAGTTCGCCTGTCTCAGCCTTGCGGTAGCCCGCGCGTATGAACACGAAATCCGCCTCGCTCGATTTGACTCTCTTCCAGTTGATATCGTCCTGGAACTGCGACACGTCTATGCCGTGCACCACGACGCTGTTCTGGAAACGTATGGCATGAGTAAGTCCATCTTCTGAAAGATGAGTATGCGAAAAACTGCCGAGATAGACAGCCAGTCTTATCACGCCCGTGATCACGAGGCAGGCCGCGAGGATGATGCCTGCCAGTTTCAGCTTGCTGATGCGCTTTGCCGGTTTCTTCTTTTCTTCAGTTGTTTGGGTCTGTTTTTCTTCTGTCAGGACCTGTTTTTCTTCTGTGTCAGCCAAAACCGTGTTCTCCTACTCTTCTATATGCATGTACGGCATGAGTTCGCGTTCAAACTCCACCCTGTGGTGCAGCGTGTAAATGCCCGGAAGTCCTCCTGTGTGCATGAATATCACGTTTGTGCCCTGCTTTATATCTCCCCTCTTGGCTCTGTCAACTATCGCCTCGAAAGTCTTGCCCGTGTAACATGGGTCGATTATTATGGCTTCCTTGCGAGCAAGATAGTACATGACCTCTCTGACTTCTTCGACGGCGTTGTTGTACGCCCCGTGGATGTAAGATGTGGTTATGTCAAAGTCATCCGGGAAAACATTGAAGTCTCTGCCGTAGAACTCACATATCCTTTTATAGTAATCACTCAGCGCCTCACGCAGAGCTGCTTCGTTGCCCTTCTCATCAGCAGCGTTCTCAGAGTACGGAAGCACGTTAACTCCCTTTACGCGTAGAGACGATCCGCATTCCTTCAAGCCTATCAGAAGACCCATGTACGTTGACATGCTGCCGACCGTTACGTAGATCTCGGCATCATCTATGCCCATCTCCTTTGCCTGGGCATCAAGCTCGGAAGCGCACTCGGCATAACCGAGGATTCCAAGCTCGTTGGATCCTCCCATAGGCACATAATATACCTTCTCTCCCTTGGCGGTGTATTCGTCTATGACCGCCTGCCTGCCGGTCTCCATGTCCTTTACGAAGTGTACGTTGCAGCCGAGCATGCCGTCCAGCAGCAGATTAGCGCTTATCTCGCCCGGATAAGGATCCGAGGTCACTATGGCGCTCTTCATACCGTATTTTGCCGCCACAGCCGCTGTCAGCCTGCCGTGGTTGGTCTGAGCACCGCCCTCGGTGATGAGCATCGTAGCTCCCTTGTCCTGAGCGTCCTTCAGGAAGTATTCAAGTTTGCGCAGCTTGTTGCCTCCCGTCGCCAGATTCGTCAGGTCATCTCTTTTGCAGTACACGTTTATGCCGAGATCTTCCGACACGTTCTTAAGATGCTCAAGCGGTGTCGGCAGATGCAGTATCTCTGTCTTTTCATGTCCGAACAGCATGGTTCCCCCTTTTTGATCAGTCAGAAATATTAGATACCTCATTGTAGCATAACGGACTGCGGCGGTCGAAATAAAAACACTCACATACAAAGGTATGTGCTAAAATAGAGACAATAGAAGGAATACCTTCGGCACTGAAAGTGTAAAAGATAAATCAGATAAAGGAGATTCGCCATGGTAAATGAGAAGTATTACGGCTACGGCACCGCGCCTAGCATCATCCGAGAGCTCTTCGCCTACGGACTGGAGCAGGCCAAAAAACTCGGTAGAGACAAAGTCTATGATTATTCACTGGGCAATCCGAGCATACCTGCTCCTAAAAAAGTAAACGAGACTATCAAGAAGCTCGTTGATGAAGAAAGTTCCATCCTGCTGCACGGCTACTCGATGGCTCCGGGATTTGAGAGCACAAGAGAGGCTATCGCAGCAAATCTCAGAAAAAGATTCAATACCAACGCGCAGGCAAACGAACTCTTTATGACCTGCGGATGCGCTCCGGCTCTTGTAGCTGTTGCGTGCGCTCTCACCACCAAGCCTGATGACAATTTCGTCGTCATCGCTCCATACTTCCCTGAATACAACGTTTTCTTCAAAGCCGGCGGCGGCAAAGTCAGAAGAGTCGATCCTGACATTCCTGATTTCCAGATCAACCTGGAAGCTCTCGAGGAGACCATAAATCACGACACCGTTGCTCTGGTCATCAACTCCCCTAACAACCCATCCGGAGTAGTCTATACCAGAGAGACCCTCGAGAAGATAGCTGCTGTGCTCAGAAAGAAAGCTCTGAAATACGATCATCCTATTTATATCATCGCTGATGAACCATACAGAGAACTCGTTTACGGCGACGCTGTCGTGACATTCATCCCTGAAGTATACGAAGACACCATAGTCTGCTATTCATGGTCAAAGAGCCTGTCACTTCCGGGCGAGCGTATCGGATATGTATATGTTCCGGCAACATGCCACGATCAGAAAGGAGTGCTCAGCGCAGTCGCAGGAGCAGCCAGAGAGATCGGTTCCGTCTGCCCTCCTACTCTCATCCAGAGAGTCGTGGAAGAGTGCGTAGACTGCGAGCCTGACCTTGTTGCATACGATGAGAACAGAAACGACCTCTACAACGGTCTGACTGCCATGGGTTATGAATGCGCAAAGCCTGACGGAGCCTTCTATCTCTTCATGAAAGCTCCTAACGGAGACGACCTTGCATTCAGCGATGCGGCAAAGCTTGAGGAGAACATCCTCATCGTACCGGGAACCGGATTCGGATGCCCGGGATACCTCAGACTCGCGTATTGCGTATCCAACGAGACCATAAAGAATTCGATGCCTGGATTCAAGAGACTCATCGAGAAATACGGCAAGTAGACGATACTCCATTATCAGCAATAAAAAAACCGGCGCGTCTGACGCGCCGGTTTTATGATGTTTAGAATTTGAGTTTTTCGAATCTCTGCTTTTTCGGATAAGCATCGCTTCCCAGCTGCTCTGCCATCTCCTCTATAGCCTTCTTTTCCTTGCGGCTGAGCTTGCTTGGAACTTCCACTACGACCTTCACGTACAGGTCGCCCTTGCGGCCCGTCCTGACGTTAGGAACTCCCTTGCCTCTCAGTCTGAACGATGATCCGGTCTGAGTTCCCGGAGTGATCGTGTAGCTGTAGGTCTCGCCAAATCCCGGCACCTGCACCTTTCCGCCAAGCGCCGCCACATCGAATGTGATAGGCAGGTCGAGGTAGAGGTCGTCTCCTCTCCTCTTGTAGGTGCTGTGAGGCCTTACGTTGACGACGATATAGAGATCGCCGTCAGGTCCGCCGTTGATCCCCGGCTCGCCCTGTCCTCTGACTGTCACGATGCTGTCGGTATCGACTCCCGCAGGGATGTCCACCTTGATCTTGACTGTCTTGCGGTTCATTCCCGAGCCTCCGCAGTCTGTACACGGTGTCTCGATCATCTGCCCTGTGCCTCCGCACTTAGGACATGTAGTGACGTTCTGGAACCTTCCGAAAGGCGTGTTGCTTACCTGGGATATCTGGCCGCTTCCTCCGCACTGGTCGCAGGTCTTCTTGCCTGTGCCAGGCTTGCATCCGCTTCCGCCGCAGGTCTTGCACTTGACGTTCTTTGAAAGCTCGATCTGCTTGCTGCACCCGAAGAGCGCATCAGTGAAATCGATGGTGACCGTCTTCTGCAGGTCTCTGCCCTTCTGCGGACCGCCTCTGCGCCTGCTGCTCCTGCCGCCTCCCATGCCTCCGAACATATCGAATATGTCATCGAAGTTCATGCCGGCTCCGCCGAAGCCGCCGCCGAAGTTCCCGAAGCCGCCAAAACCGCCGAAGCCGCCCTGGCCCGCTCCGAAATTCGGGTCTACGCCCGCGAATCCGAATCTGTCATATTTATCCTTTTTATCGGGATCTGAAAGGACTTCGTAAGCCTCATTGACTTCCTTGAACTTCTCTTCAGCTGTCTTGTCTCCCGGATTCTTGTCCGGATGATACTTCATTGCCAGCTTATGATAAGCCTTCTTTATCTCCGCTTCCGAAGATCCCTTATTGACCCCAAGGACTTCATAGTAATCCCTTTTATCTGCCATTATGCCAATCCTTCCAGATTAGTTTTCGTCGTCTACTACCTCATAATCTGCATCGACTGTTCCGTCATCATGAGGAGCGCTGCCGCCGGCGTTGAAGCCACCCATGTTGTTAGGGTCGAATCCCTGTCCGCCGGCTGCTCCCTGAGCTGCCTGAGCCTCCTGGTAGATCCTTGTCGAGATCGGATAGAACGCGTTTGTGAGAGCTTCCATCTTGGTCTTCATGCCCTCGACGTCGTTCGCGTCGATAGCTGCCTGCAGGTCTGCCTTAGCGGACTCTACAGCGGACTTCTCGCTCTCTGTGACCTTGTCTCCAAGATCCTTGAGCTGCTTGTCGATCTCAAAGATCATGCCCTCGGACTGGTTCTTTGTCTCAACAGCTTCCTTCTGCTTCTTGTCCTGCTCTGCGAACTGCTCAGCCTCTTTGATCTTGGCGTTGATCTCTTCGTCAGAGAGCTTAGTCGAAGAAGTGATAGTGATCTTCTGCTCTTTGCCTGTAGCCATGTCCTTTGCGCTTACATTGACGATACCGTTCGCGTCGATATCGAATGTTACCTCGATCTGAGGGATGCCGCGAGGAGCCGGTGCGATACCGCTGAGCTGGAATCTTCCGAGCGTGATGTTGCCGGCTGCCATTTCTCTCTCACCCTGCATTACGTGGATGTCTACAGCAGTCTGGTTATCGGCCGCTGTGGAGAAGATCTGGCTCTTCTTTGTAGGGATAGTTGTATTTCTCTCGATCAGCTTTGTAGCTACTCCGCCGAGTGTCTCGATGGACAGCGACAGCGGTGTAACGTCGAGGAGCAGGATGTCGTTGACTTCGCCTGTCAGAACGCCCGCCTGGATGGCAGCGCCGATGGCTACGCATTCATCAGGATTGATGCCCTTGAACGGCTCCTTGCCTGTTACGTTCTTTACTGCTTCCTGAACAGCCGGGATCCTTGTGGAACCGCCTACCAGGATGACCTTCTCAAGGTCAGCTGATGTGACGCCGGCATCCTTCATGGCCTTATGCATAGGCTCGATAGTCCTGTCTACGAGGTTCTTTGTCAGCTGCTCGAATCTTGCTCTTGTGACGTCCATATCCATGTGGAGAGGACCTGAAGCGTTTGCAGCGATGAACGGCAGGTTGACCTTTGTGGTCTGAGCTGTGGAGAGCTCCTTCTTTGCCTTCTCAGCAGCCTCTTTCAGTCTCTGGAGAGCCATCTTGTCCTGTCTGAGATCGATGCCGTTCTCCTTCTGGAAGCTGTCAGCAAGGAAGTTCATCAGAGCATTGTCGAAATCGTCGCCGCCCAGATGTGTGTCGCCGTTTGTAGCGAGTACTTCGAATACTCCGTCGCCGAGCTCGAGTACAGATACATCGAATGTGCCGCCGCCCAGGTCATAGACCAGGATCTTGTGGCTTCCTGTATCCTTGTCGAGTCCGTATGCCAGCGAAGCAGCTGTAGGCTCGTTGATGATCCTCTTTACTTCGAGGCCTGCGATCTTACCCGCGTCCTTTGTAGCCTGCTTCTGAGCGTCGCTGAAGTAAGCCGGTACTGTGATGACAGCCTCTGTGACCTTCTCGCCCAGATAAGCTTCAGCGTCTGCTTTCAGCTTCTGAAGGATCATGGCGGAGATCTCCTGCGGTGTGTAGTCCTTGCCGCGGAGGTTTACCTTGTAGTTCTCACCCATGTGTCTCTTGATCGAAGCAACAGTGCCCTCAGGCTCCGTGATGGCGATTCTCTTTGCTGTCTCGCCGACGAGTCTCTCGCCGCTCTTTGTGAATGATACTACCGAAGGTGTTGTTCTCATGCCCTCGGAGTTTGTGATAACTGTAGGCTCTCCGCCTTCGAGTACTGCTACGCAGCTGTTGGTGGTGCCCAGATCGATTCCTATTACTTTGCTCATAATTGTATCCTCCTGTATGTGAATGAGATTTATTAACTATTTTGTGGGGCGCAGATCACTTCTTGTTTACTGCTACCATCGACGGCCTTACGACTTTGTCTCTGAGTTTGTAGCCCTTCTGAAGGACCTTCGTTATCTTGCCGTCATCTTTATCTTCTATGTTGTCAGTCATTACCGCGTTGTGAACGTTCGGATCAAACTCTTCGTCCATGGCCTTTATCTCTTCAAGGCCGGCGTTCTCGAGCGCTTTTTTGAACTGCTCGAATATGAGCTGCATTCCCTTCGCGTATCCTTCGAGATCATCAGTCTCTGTAGCGAGCGCTCTTTCAAAGTTGTCTATCACCGGCAGAAGGTCTCCGACAATCTTTTCGTTTGCGTATTGCAGCGTGTCGGTCTTCTCCTTCGCGGCCCTCTTCTTGTAGTTCTGGAATTCGGCCATCAGCCTCATGTATCTTTCGGATTCAGCTTCTGCGGCAGCCTTTTCATCTGCTGCTGCCTTCTCCGCGGCTTCGGCCTCGCCGGCTTTTTCTTCTCCGGCGGCTTCTTCAGGCACCTCTTCTTCAGGAGCCTTATCCTCAGCCTTTACTTCTTCGGCCTCGTCTTTTCCGTCTTCAATCTTGATGTGCTTTTTCTTTTCTTCTGACATCAGCATGTTTCCTTTCGCGTAGTTAGTCTGTTATTTTCCGGGCTATTCATCCTTACCGGCATTCCCGTCGCCGGTGTCTCCCGGCAGCCTGAAACTCTCGCTCAGGTTATTGGTCAGGTATTCCATGATCGACGTTATCTCATCGTATTTCATCCTTGTCGGTCCTATGACTCCGATCTTTCCGACCAGCTTACCGTCTACATGGTATGTCGCCGTGATCAGTGTGCAGTCCTTCATCTTGTCGTTCTCTTCGCCTATGGTGACCACGACTCCGTCGTCTCTGGCCAGCATTTTCTGGGTGAACCAGTCTTTTCTCGCGAAGAGCTCCATGAAGTCTCTGGCCCTGTCAATGCTTGTGTACTCAGGCAGATTGAAGATGTTCGTCATGCCCTCCATGTACAGATTGACGTTCAGCATGTCCTCAAGAGTCCTTATGAAGCTAGGCATTACATTGCCTTTCAGCTGAGCAAGGGCTTCGATGTCCGAACCGACGTCCTCAGCGATCTCGTTCTTGAGTACATCGTCTAGCGTGCGGCCTTTGTAGCTTACCGTCATGTTCTTGCTCAGGAGCTCAAGCGATTCCTGCGTGTACGGCACATTCAGTCTCAGCGTCGTATTTGTCACGTTTCCGCTGTCTCCTACTATCATGAGGATGAGCGTACGCTCGTCCACCGGCAGCAGCCTTATGAAGCTTATCGTCTCCTGATTTGTCGCAGGTGTCATCGCGAACGATGCCAGATGCGTTATCTCCGAGAGCAGCTCCGCCGCGTGCCTAATGGTACGGTCGAACTCGTCTCTGCTCGCGACCAGACGCTCGTTGATCATGCGCTTGTCTTTGGCGGAGAGGTTCTTCTTTTTCATCAGGTCGTTTACATACAGTCTGTACGCCTTGTCCGATGGAACTCTGCCCGCCGAAGTATGAGGATGCGTCAAATAGCCCATCTCTTCGAGATCTGACATCTCGTTTCTGATGGTTGCAGGGCTGACGCCAAGGTCATATTTCTTTGCGATCGATCTCGATCCGACCGGCTCGGCGTTCTCTACATAATCTGTTATGATCGCCTGCAGTATCTGTAATTGTCTTTCGCTCAGATCCATGTCTTTCCTCCTGCTATTTGTTTCGTTTTGTTAGCACTCGACTATTGAGAGTGCTAATCACTACGCATAATATACTCTCACCCGGGCTGCTTGTCAACACCTATTTTTCAGTATTTTCAGCAACATAAAAAGCGGCCCCGCGCGCTTGTGCGGGACCGCTTGAAAGTGCATTTACGGCGCTCCCAGTATACTGCTCATAAAGTACGGCAGCTGCTTTCTCCACCATGGCCAGTCGTGATTGACATCATAACCCCAGTAGTCTGCCCAATGAGGTACGCCCTTGCTTTCAAATGCCTCATGAAGCTTCTGAAGGTCGACTCTCATCTCGTCTTCCCATGCGCCCTGGCCTGAACAGAAAATGATGCTGCTCTCTCTGTAGAGCTCTAGCCATGGGTGATTATCCGGCATGCCCGGGATGAATTCTATAGGCGAATTCGCATATGTGAGGTCGTCCTTGTAAGCGTGGAAGAAGTAATTCGTGTCATAGAGTCCGCTCATGGCGATGACTCCGCCAAAGATGTCAGGACGGCGGCAGAAGAAATTCATCGCATGTGTAGCGCCCATGCTGCACCCTGTCGTGAGAGCCCTTTCCCTGTCAGTATACTGCGGGATCAGCTCATCAGTGACATAGCGGAACCATCTCTCCTGGAGCTCGAGCCTTTCTCGCTCGTTCCGTCCCTCTGCTGACCATGTCTCCTCGTCAATGCTGTCAACGCAGAGCACTCTGAGCTTTCCTGACTCGATCCAAGGCGCGATCGTATCGATCATTCCGAAGTTTCTGAAATCATATGTGTGACCGTTCTGCGGTCCGAAAGCCACGCACAGAACTCCGCTGTCTCCAAAGACCGCGTGTTCCATCTCTCTGTCCATTATCCAACTGTACTCTTTTTTGTAATAATCGTTCATTCTGTTTCCCCTATTCTGCGCGTTCCTGCACGAAGCTGAAGAATTCCTCTACCTCTTCAAATGTTTTAAATACTGCCGTGTACATCTGATTGCCCATTGCGCCGGACAGCACATCAGGCATGCGCTCTGCCATCTTCATGCAGTGTCCGTACTTTGCCATGATCTCTTCATGACTGTTCTTATACTTATGGATGTCTTTCTGGGATGCGTACGCGCAGTACTGATCTCCTCCGATGTCAGGCAGTCTGCGTTCGTTGTAGGCTACCATCTCAGCCCAGATCTCATATACATCCGTGTTATGCGAGTAGTTCATCATGTCAGGAGTATACCCGCCGGCAGGTCTCATATTGACCTCGAGGCCTACAAAGTCGCCTACCTCGCCAAGGTTCTTCCTGGCCTGAGTCAGACGGAAGAACTCGAAGTGAACGAATCTGCTCCTGACCTTGAACGCCTTTATGGTCGCGCGTCCGAATTCCTTTAGCTGCTTTGGCACCTCAGGCAGTGTATAGTACGAAAGCTCAAGGCCTTTGTTGACCAGATCCGCTATCGATGGCGGGAACCAGTTGGAGCTTTCGAAGAGCACCTCTCCCTCTGAGGTCACTATCGCGTCATAAGAATATATGTAGCCATATACGAATTCTTCCATAACGTAAGGATGCTGCGGAAGATTTCCGTAGAACCATTCGAGGTCAGCGTCGTTCTCGAGCTTCCATGTATCTGCCGCTCCGACTCCGATGTCAGGCTTTACGATGACCGGAAAGCCGCCTATCTCATCGAGGAATTTTCTTGCTGCCTCAATGGTCGTCACCTTGTGGTTACGCGCTGTCGGTACGCCTGCTTCTTTATAGAACGGCTTCATCGCGGACTTGCTCTTCCACATGGCAAGTTCTTCAGGCTGCACGCCGGAACCGATGTTGAAGTCTTTTCTGAGTCTGGCATCCTGCTCCAGCCAGTATTCCGTGTTGGACTCGAGCCAGTCGATCTTTCCGTGTCTGAACGCCAGATATGCCACAGCGCGGTACATCTGGTCGTAATCCTCCATGTTATCGACCTTGTAATACTCAGTAAGCGCGGCCTTAAGCGGTTCTTCAAGGCTGTCATAAGGTGCGTCGCCTATTCCGAGCACGTTGATGCCGTTTCTCTTGAGTCTGTCGCAGAACTGCCAGTAAGTATGCGGAAAATTCGGTGATACAAAAATGAAATTCATTGTCCCCTGCCTTTCTTATTTGTCTCGCCTGCCTGCAATATAGTACGGGACAGCCACAAAGACCGCTCCGCCGACTATATTGCCCAAGGTCACGATGATCAGATTATAGAAGGATCCGCCAATGGTGACCGCCTCATGCACCGGCTGCAGCAGCGCCACAGTGAAAAGCGTCATATTGGCTATGCTGTGCTCAAATCCCGTTGTGATGAACGCGAAAAGGCACCAGAACACCATGATAAGTTTGCCTGCGTCGGATGTAGCCCTGCCCGCGCACCACACTGCCAAGCATACCAGGAAGTTGCAGAGTATGCCTCTGGCAAGGAGAGCAACAGGTCCAAGTCCCATCTTTGTAGCAGCCGCGGATACCATGAAATCTCCTACCGGTCCGGTACAGAGTCCCGTCAGGCTGTAAATACCTCCGAGAATGATTCCCCCTGCGAGATTACCGGCCCAGCAGATGCACCAGAGCTTGAGCGCGTCCTTCCAACTCACCTTTTTATCCAGAAGGCCTGCTGCCATAGCCAGATTGTTTCCGGTAAAAAGCTCGGCTCCCGCCATGACCACGAGACTCAGGGCGACTCCGAATGTGAGTCCCATGACTATCCTGGCGTGAGGCTGTCCCGTGAGCAGTCCGCCCGATGTGAATGCGAGCAGTACGCCAATGCCGATATATGCTCCTGCCAGCATGGATACCACAAAGTACGCCAGCGGATCCTTATTCATGAAAGCGACCTTTGCGGCCGCTCCGTCAGATGTCTTATTGTAATCGTTTCTGAACATTGTATGCCTGCTGTGTTTTATAGTTATAACTTGTTAATTATACCTATTTTTTGCCCGTTTCTCAATGAAAAGAGCCCTGCTTTGAAATAAAAAAGACGGGACTCATGAAGTCCCGTCTTCATGGTGGCCTATATTGGACTTGAACCAATGACCTACAGGTTGTCACCCTGTCGCTCTCCCAACTGAGCTAATAGACCGCGTCGCTGTTGTCTATTGTAAATGAAAACAGTCCGGATTTCCACCCCTATTTTTATTTATTCGACAATAGCGCGTTTTTATTATTCCTCAAGGGCTTTCTTTGCCAGTTTATCCGCGAGTTCATTGTACTTGTTTCCCGCGTGAGCCTTGACCTTCACGAATGTGATCTCCATGCTCTTTCTGGCCTCTTCAACAAATTCCCTGTATCCCTGAGTCAGAGGATTGTTTGCCTTCCATTTTCTGTCGGCCCAGGCCCCTATGCCTTCATAGTCGTGATAGATCTCAACTGCTTTGACGCCGTTGGCCCTGCACCAGTCGATCGCGATCTTGGATCCCATGATCTCGCCTGCTACGTTCCTCTGCTGAGCTGCTTCTTCATCATCGAATGCGGAATTGAGTTCCGTTGTCTCGCTCTTTCCGTTCACGTCTGTCTCAACGATCACGACTCCGCATGAGAACCTGCCGCTGCCGCTGTCATAGCTGCCATCAACATAAGCTCTGATGCCTGCAGGGAACTGGTCTTCTCCTTCAGGGCTCTCAGCCAGACCGAGGTATGCCATCGCTTCCGCGGGATCCGCAAAGCTCTTGTATTTAGCTCCTGCAAAACCGTCCACCTGCGCCTTGCAGTCATCCCAGTTCATGAATATGCCTGTCGTCCTGCCCTTTCTTACCGCGTATACCTTTTTTGCCACTGCCTTGCTCTCCTTGTCCGCTTTGCCGGCTGTATGACCTGTCTCGGGATTTTCATCAAACTTCTTGAGGAACGTCAGCCTGTGTATAGGAGTCTTTCCAAAAGTTCTGAGTCCTTCGTAATGTTTTGCCGTGCCGTAGCCCTTGTTTCCCGCGAAGTCGTATCCCGGATAGACTTCATCCATCTCTGTCATGTACGCGTCCCTTGCGACTTTGGCAACTATTGAGGCCGCGGCTATGCAGAGGCACTTCTCATCGCCCTTGATGATCGATTCACTCGGCATGCCCGCGTCGAGCTTTACGGCATCGATCAGCAGCATGTCTTTCTTATGTTCTTTATCCTCTCCGCTCAAAAGTCCGCGTTCAGCCAGCATGTGCCTTGTGGCCGCGATCGCCTTCTTCATCGCGTGCTTTGTCGCCTCGAGTATGTTGACCTCGTCGATCTCATTGTTATCGGCTGTGCCGATCCCCCAGGCTACCGCCTTCTCCTTAATGACATCCGACAGTTCTTCGCGCCTCTTTGCCGAAAGTTTCTTGGAATCGTTGATGCCGGTAACATCGAAATCCTCAGGAAGGATGACACACGCAGCATAAACAGGTCCCGCGAGCGGGCCCCTGCCCACCTCATCGATCCCGGCTATGTATCTGTAGCCCTGCGATCTCAGCTCATCTTCATGAGCCTTCATCTCGGCCAGTTTAGCTATATCTCTTTCCTGTCTTTCTGCTTTTGTCATCTGTATAATATGTAAAGTAATCTTTACAGTAAAGTTTACTTTACATGCTCTAAGGTGATCCTGCCTATCTTTCCGCCTCTGAACTCATCAAGCACGGCTCTTGCCGTCCTTTCATAGTCTATCCTGTTGCCTGAGAGAATGAACCCGCGCTTTCTCGCTATATTGTCCATGTTCTCCAGAGCGTCTTCGGATATCTCATCCAGCTTGTATCTTTCCTTCAGCATTTCCGGATACTCGCTTCCAAGCACCCTGATAAGCTCATAGCCAAGATCCTGCACGCCGATAATGTCGTCCTTTATGCTTCCGCAGAAAGCAAGGTCCAGCCCCACCTGCGGATCTTCGAACTTAGGCCAGAGTATTCCCGGGGTATCCAGAAGCTGCATGCCGTTAGAAAGAGTCAGCCACTGCTTACCCTTTGTCACGCCCGGCTTGTCACCGGTCTGAGCCGACTTCTTTCCGGTAAGCCTGTTGATGAGCGAAGACTTTCCGACGTTAGGCACTCCGACTATCATGATGCGAAGCGGTCTCTTCACGGACTTTACTTCATCCCTCTTCTTCTGCTCGGCCTCAAGAGCCTTCAGAAGCTTCTTGATGTTCTCGCCCGACTGCAGATTCAGAGCCATGACACGCCTTACGCCTTCGCCACTTAAAAAGCAGTCCGCCCATTTTGAGGTCTCCTCTTCATCAGCCAGATCCGCCTTGCCCAGAACAATGATGCGCGGCTTGCCCGAAACTATATCGTCAATGATAGGATTTCTGCTGGACACAGGAATACGGCTGTCTACTATCTCTATAACGAGATCAACAGCCTTGAGGTTTTCCTGTATCAATTCGCGGGTCTTTTTCATGTGACCCGGGTACCAGTTGATGTTGTCTATCATTTCCTTACAAAGTAAAATGCATACCCAAGCCCGTGCTTAAGGTATGCATCATGTCACTATTCAGCGCTTCTGATCCTGGCTGCCTTACCGGTTCTCTGACGCATGTAGTTGAGCTTAGCTCTTCTGACTCTGCCCTTTCTGACTACCTCGATCTTCTCGATCTTTGGCGAGTGCAGCGGGAATGTCTTCTCTACGCCGATTCCGTTTGACAGCTTTCTTACTGTGAAAGTCTCATTTACGCCGCCGTGCTGTCTCTTAAGCACATAGCCTTCGAAGACCTGGATTCTTTCTCTCTGGCCCTCGATGATCTTTACGTGTACTCTGAGTGTGTCGCCGACTTTGAATTCAGGGATATCGTCCCTTCTGTAATCCATTGTGACCTGATCTAAAATATTCACGTTATTCTCTCCTTCCTCTCAAGACGTTCTTGGAGCCTCCGGCCGAATGCCGTCCCCAGAGGACCGCCCGTAATAACTGTGGGCTGCCGGAAACCGACAGCCCTAATAGAATACTATACCGATTACTGGATTTCAAGCACTTTTTAATAAAAAAGCGGCCTAAATGCTATCGTCAGGCACGCTCTCGCTAACATTCGAACGCAGCGGTACTAAGCTCTGACTACGCTGACGCTTGTCAATCGCTAAGTGCCGGCGTTCTCGAGTTACCTGCCGACAGCATTTAGGCCGCTTATATACTTAAGCTCTTGGATGACAGCTACGGAAAACCTCTCTTACGCGGATGTCAATGACCGCCAGATATGCGATACCGACCGTCATGTCTTCAAATCCCATAAGCTCCTGCAGAGTCTTGAGGTCTCCTCCGTTCTGAAGGATATGGACCGCAAAGCTGTCCCTCAGGATCTGCGGTGTCATGCGCGACTCGATGCCGAGCATCTGACCGTAATCTTTGAGGATCTTCCATATGCCCTGTCTTGTCAGCGGGTCTCCTCTGAAGTTGATGAATACGAAGTCATCGTCGTTATGCGGTCTTCCCTTGATGTGATCGTAGGAATTGTTGATGTATTCAGCCATCGCGGCCGACGCGTAGCTTCCGAGCGGAACGATCCTGCTCTCATCGTTGACGTCCCTTAGAGTAACGAAGTTCATTCTCAGGTTCACATCGCTGAATCTCAGTCTTACGACTTCTGTGACTCTGGCTCCCGTACCGTACATGAACTCCAGAAGCGCCTTGTCTCTCAGGCCTTTCACATCATCCAAAGGAAGGTCCATGAGCCTTGCGGCTTCGTCCTGGGTAAGGTAGTTTATCTGTCTCTTATCACTCTTGACTGCCTTGATCTTATTGAACGGATTGCTGCTCATCACGCCCTTTCCGATGAGGTATTCGTAATAAGTCCTCAGAGCGGAGACCTTTCTGTTTATGGTCGGCTTGGACTTGTTCTCATTGCTGAGCTGCAGCACGTACGCTATGGCGTCGTTGTCCGTGCAGTCCTCAAGTCCCTTTGCTCCGCGGCCGGTCAGATACTTCTCAAACGCGGTAAGGTCTCTCTCATACGCAATAAGCGTGTTCTCAGCTTTGCGCTTCTCGTTCTTCATGTAATCAATGAAATCTCTCATCTCGCACCTCTTACAGTTCTCCCGCCTGCCTTGCGTACAGCAGGCCGATTATGGTCTTTGCGTCCTTTATCTCGTTACGCATAATCATTCCGATCAGTTCTTCAACATCGAATTCGAGCACGTCCAGGCTCTCGGTGTCATCCCAATGGGTCTCGCCCGGAGTCAGATCTCTGCAAATGAAAATGTCCAGTTTCTCGGCAGAATATCCGCATGTAGGATAGAACGTGAGCAGATGCTTCACGGAAGCCGGGATGTAACCTGTCTCCTCGCGGAACTCTCTGGCGGCGGTCACCTCACGGTCTTCTCCCGGATCGGTCTTTCCCGCCGGCAGTTCAAGCAGAGATTCCTCGAACGCCTTCCTGTACTGCCTCACCATGAGCACCTTGCCCTCATCGGTGATGCCTATCATTATGCCTCCGCCGTTATGCTCAACTATGTCCCGGACGGACGCGCCTCCCCTGGTCTCAACAAGGTGTTTTCTTACCTTGAAGACAGGTCCCTCATATACTATTTCGCTCTTCAGAGTCTTTTCTTCGAATACCATTGCGCACCTTTACAATAACAATATTATCCTATTTCATTTTAGCACATAAAGTATCATATCAGCAGAAGATTTTTGGCCAATTCCCTGATAAAAACCTGTCTCCATTTGCGCCATGTGTTCTCGTGCGCAATGTCCCCATACGGAACATTGAACACTATGTTGTCTATGGTCGCCTGCCGGTATTCCTTTGGCAGTTTCGTGACCGCCTTTCTGATGCATTCCAGTTTCCACGCCGCCTGTTTGAGCACCGCCGCGTCCCTTATCACATCCTCCTCATCCACAAAGAAGACCATCTCATTGCCTTCCTGAGAATAATTGCTTATGGCCTCAAGTCTCTTGAGCCTTTCTATGTCTTTCACTGTCCATATGCACTGGAAGTATACCTGCTTTGGCACCCGTTCCTTTCTGTCTGTCATGTCTTTCCTCCTTTCGCGTACCTTTGCTGCGCACATTGTAGCGTTGAAGGCATATGCAATTTTGAAGAATCTGTGAGGAGGTCTTTTACTGCGGGAAAAAGGTCATTTATTGCGGATTTCCGTGTATGTGGCCGGGCGCGCTCCCGTTTTCAGACAGAAAAAAAGGATGCATCCTGCGCATCCTTCTCATACTCATGGTCTGTGATAGATATCGTATTCGCGAGGGTCCATGGTGTGGAAATCCGACCCGCGAGTGATCATCAGCCCGTGCTCCTTAGCGTACGCGACCAGCAGTTCAGACTGCTCCGGACTGGCCGACGGGTGGAAACATTCGATCCCGTCGATGCCGTACTCGATCATTCTGTCCATGATGGCGTACATCCTCGGTTTGAACTCTTCGAAAGACTCATCGAGGCGTCGCTGCTCCATCGGATGAGCCATTACAGCGAGACCGTTAGCGGTATGGATGACATCGATGACATCCCGGCTCTCCATGGTGACCTTTTTTATGGCTTTCAGGTCGGGGTCCTGGAAGATGGTGCTGAACGCTTCCCTTACATCCTTGACGTAGCCTTTCTGCGTCAGTACCGTCGCGAAAGTAGGCTTTCCCACATAACGGCCGTTGTTTACCGACCATACCTCTTCGGGCCTGACGTCATATCCTTTACTGTTCAGGCATTCCCTGAATCTGTCGTTGCGTTCCCTTCTTTCTTCAAGCACGTAAATGAGAGTATCCATGAGGATCTCGTTTTCAGGGTCGAACCCATAGCCCAGTATGTGAAGATCCTTGCCGAGTTTGTCTACAGAGTCAAATTCGATCCCATAGATGAACTGCAGTCCGAGACTTTCCGCATACGGAGCTCCGGCCACCGAACCGCCTATTCCATCATGGTCTGTGATAGCGAGCAGTTCATATCCTTCCGCAGCGCGCATGTCAATAAGCTTCTTAGGCGTCAATTCACCGTCAGAGAAGCGGGTGTGCATGTGGAGATCTTTCTTGAGGTCCGATTCTATGAGAGCCCGCATGTCTTCCTTATTGAATTCTTCAGAGATCTTACAGTGATTCAACGTCATCCTCTTGCAGGTATGAAATATAAGGCAGGTTTCTGTATTTCTGGTCAAAGTCCAGTCCGTAGCCGATCACAAAGAGGTCATCGATCTCGAATCCGACATAGTCAGCGTGGAGATCCGTCGTTCTGCGCGACTCCTTGTTGAGCATGGTGCAGACCTTGATGGACTTAGGTCCTCTCTCCTGCAGCTTTGCCAGCACGTACTTGAGAGTATTGCCTGTGTCAACGATGTCCTCAACTACGAGGATATTGGCGTTGTACATGTTGATCTCAGGATCGAATTTGATCTTTACGACACCGGAGCTGGTCTTGGACGCGCCGTAGCTGCTAGCGGATATGAAGTCGAGTTTAGTGTTCACTGTAAGGTTCTTCATGACATCAGCTATCCAAAGCAGGGAGCCCTTGAGTGTGCACAGCAATATCACTTCTTCTCCGTCATAGTCACGGTTTATCTCGTCCGCGATCTCCTTAGCTCTTTTTAAAATGTCCTCCTGCGTATACAGGATCTTGCCGATCTTTTCAGACATGTCTCCTCCTTGTCTAAATCAGTGTTTCAATAACTTCGAGCAGCTTGTCGTAGCCGGTCCTCTTAAGCGCGGATACCGGTACGACCGTGTCCTCTTTTCCCATCCCCAGTGTTTGTCTTATCTCTTTTATGCAAGCAGCTCTCTGATTGCTGCTGACCTTGTCGGCCTTGGTAGCCACTACTATACCGTCGAGACCGTAGTACTTCAGATAATCATACATCTGAACGTCCTGAGCGCTCGGCCTGTGCCTTATGTCCACAAGCTGCACCACCTTGCGTAGGTTGCTTCTGTTCTCGAGATAGCCCTCGATCATGGCGCCCCACTTCTCGCTCTCGGCCCTGCTTACCTTCGCGAACCCGTATCCGGGCAGGTCAACTATCCTGAACTCATCATTGCACCTGTAGAAGTTTATGGTCCTGGTCTTGCCCGGACTTCCCGAGACCCTTGCCAGGCTCTTTCTGCCGGTGATGAGGTTCAGCAGCGATGACTTGCCGACGTTGGATCTGCCCGCGAACGCTATCTCAGGCAGGTCTTCCGGCGGATATTGCGACGCCTTTACGGCGACGGCTTCGAGTTCTGCTTTGTTGATGATCATTGTATGACTACCGGTATCACCTCTTCGAAGTCGGAGACCGGTATGAATTCGATCTCCTTTCTGACCGATGCCGGTATCTCCTCAAGATCAGGCTCGTTCTCCTTCGGGATGATGATCTTTCTTATGCCCTGTCTGTATGCGGCGAGTGACTTCTCCTTGAGACCGCCTATCCTCAGAACCTTGCCCCTCAGGGTAATCTCACCCGTCATGGCGACCGTCTTGTCTGCCTTGCGGTCGGTCAGCAGCGAGAACAGCGCGCTGCACATCGTGATGCCTGCGGACGGTCCGTCCTTAGGTGTAGCGCCTTCAGGGATGTGGATCTGGATGTCGTAATCCTTGAAGACGTCCTTGCCTATCTTGTACTTGCCGGATATGGACTTGATATATCCGAGAGCCGTTGTAGCGGATTCTCTCATAACATCGCCCATCTGGCCGGTGAGTATCAGCTTGCCTGTACCCGGCATCTTGACCGTCTCTATGGTGAGCGTGACTCCGCCGACTGTGGTCCATGCCATGCCGGTAGTCACGCCGATCTCCGACTCCAGTGAGCCGATGTCGTCTATGAATACCCTCTTGCCGATGTACGACTTCAGATTCCTAGGCGTGACATTGTTTTTCTTCTGCTTTCCGCTGACAATGTTGCGCGCAGCCTTGCGGCAGGCGTTTCCTATCTCTCTTTCGAGGTTCCTGACTCCCGCCTCGCGGGTGTAGTACTCGATGATGTCCCTTATCGCGGCGGAAGTGATGGAAAACTGCGTCTTCTTAAGGCCGTTCTCCTTCATCTTCTTAGGCACCAGATAGCCTGTCGCGATGTGGACCTTCTCCTCTTCGGTGTAGCTGGTCAGCTCTATGACCTCCATCCTGTCAAGCAGCGGCGCCGGTATCGTGGCCGTGGTGTTAGCCGTCGTGATGAACATTACGTCTGAAAGGTCGAACGGTATCTCAAGGTAGTGGTCAGTGAAGGTATTGTTCTGCTCAGGATCCAGTACTTCAAGGAGAGCCGAAGCCGGGTCGCCCCTGAAGTCACTTCCGATCTTGTCCACCTCGTCAAAGAGGAATAGCGGATTATTTGTGCCGCACTCCGTAATGCCATTGATGACTCTGCCCGGGATGGCTCCGATGTAGGTGCGCCTGTGGCCCCTGATCTCAGCCTCATCTCTTACTCCGCCCAAGGACATCCTTACGAATTCCCTGTTTGTAGCGCGGGCGATGGACCTGGCTATCGAGGTCTTGCCGACTCCCGGAGGGCCGACCAGACAGATGATAGGTCCCTTGTTGTTCTTTGTGAGGTGCTGCACGGCGAGGCACTCGAGTATCCTCTCCTTCACCTTCTCAAGCCCGTAGTGGTCCTCGTTGAGGATCTTCTCAGCCTTGTTGATGTTGCGGTTCACCTTGCTGGCCTTGTGCCACGGCAGGTCGAGTATGGTCTCGATGTATGTCCTGGAAACGTTGGCGTCAGGGCTCATCGGGCTCATCTTGCTGAACTTGTCTATCTCTTTTCTGACCTTTGTGTCGGTCTTTTCTTCGAGCTTGAGTTCGTCCAGCTTCTCTCTCCACTGACGGATCTCGTCATCGGTATCCTCATCTTCGCCCAGCTCTTCCTTGATGACCTGGAGCTGCTCTCTGAGGTAATACTCCCTCTGCCCGCGGTTCATGTTCTTGACTACGCGGTTGTTGATCCTCTTGGCGATGGAGAGAATGTTGTTCTCCTTGCCGATTATATCCACAAGGTGGCTGACCCTGAGCTTGACGGAATCGATCTCGAGCAATGTCTGCTTGATATCGAAGGACACATCTATCTCATTGGCGATCAGACTGCAGAGCAGCGACGGATCGTCAATGTCATCTATGAGCGTCCTTCCGGCAGACTCGCCCTGTCCCGTCAGCTCAACGTATTTCATGTACAGCTGTCTCAGCACGCGGATATTGGCCTGCATGCTGATATCATCGGTGTCATTGTCGTAGTCTTCCGCAACGGTAAAATCGCAGGCAAGCATGTCGCCCGCTTCATAGATCTCTTCGATCCTTATCCTCTGCTCCACCACTACGAGTATGCGCACAAAGTCTTCGTTTCTTTTGACTACCTGGCGTACTCTGACGATCACGCCCGTCAGGTAGCAGTCGTCCTGATGAGGCTCGCTCACGGACGGATCTCTCTGCGCAGACACCGCAATATATTTGTCGCCGTTCATCGCTAGATCAACGGCGGCAAGTGACTTGTCTCTTCCGATATCGAATCCCACTATAGTGCCCGGAAAGAAGGCCTGCCCTCTCAGCGGGATATATGGGACACGCTTTGTTTCGTATCCGTTCATTATGCTTCTTTCTCCAATGTGAGTTGTTCGTTTTCTTTTGCTTCTTTTCTGAGCATCAGCACAGGCTCGGCATCGCCGTTTACGACGGCTGCTGTGATGATGCACTTGTCTACATCAGGTCTCGACGGAAGCTCGTACATTATGTCCGTCATGAGGCTCTCGAATATGCCCCTGAGACCTCTGGCTCCCGTGTTGAGTGAGAGCGCTTTTTCGGCTATGGCTTCAACAGCCT
This sequence comes from Mogibacterium sp., assembly GCA_017510505.1. Taxonomy (GTDB): domain Bacteria; phylum Bacillota; class Clostridia; order Peptostreptococcales; family Anaerovoracaceae; genus Crickella. The sequence goes on from JAFWNE010000023.1 coordinate 101,198, forward strand.
CGTCCTCGACTATGAGGTCTACATCATCCATGGCAAACAGGGTCTGATACTGCTTCACCAGCGAGTTCTTAGGCTCGGTGATGATCCTGACCAGCGCTTCTTTGCTTAATTCGCTGAGAGCCACTGTCACAGGCAGTCTTCCGATGAGTTCCGGAATGAGTCCGAACTTCAGAAGGTCTTCCGGCTGTGTATTCAGCAGTATGTCCGCCTCATCCAGGTCTACTTTCTTCTCTTCCTTGTTGAAGCCGATGACCTTGTTGCCCATCCTGACCTTGATGATCTTGTCGAGGCCCGTGAACGCGCCTCCGCAGATGAACAGCACGTCCTTGGTGTCGAAATGGATGAACTCCTGGTTAGGGTGCTTTCTGCCGCCCTGAGGAGGTACGTTTGCGACCGTGCCTTCTATGATCTTAAGAAGAGCCTGCTGCACGCCCTCACCGCTTACGTCCCTTGTGATGGACGTGTTCTCGGACTTGCGCGCTATCTTGTCTATCTCATCGACGTAAATGATGCCCCTCTGTGCCCTGTCGAGGTCGCCGTCGGCGGCCTGATAGAGCCTCAGCAGAATGTTCTCGACGTCTTCGCCTACATAGCCCGCTTCTGTCAGTGATGTGGCATCAACAATGGCGAACGGTACGTCAAGTATGCGGGCCAGTGTCTGAGCAAGCAAAGTCTTGCCGCAGCCCGTCGGGCCCAGCATCAGTATGTTGCTCTTCTGAAGCTCCACTCTGTCTACATCGCTGTTCTTGTATCTGTCGAGATGTCTGATCCTTTTGTAGTGGTTGTACACCGCTACAGCCAGGCTCCTCTTTGCAGGGTCCTGCTCTATGACGTACTGATCGAGCTGAGCCTTGATCTCCGCGGGTGTAGGCAGCTTGCCTTTCTTCCTCTTCGGAGCCGGGCTCTTCTCTTCATCCATCATGGACTTGATCAGATCGACGCATTCGTTGCAGATATAGACATCAGGTCCGACCATCATGCTTCGGACCTGAGATGTTGACTTACCGCAAAATGAACATTTTGCTTCGTTATTAGGCATTTGTGCTCCTCTCGATGACCTTGTCGACCAGACCGTATGCGGCTGCGTCGGCTGAAGTCATGTAGTTGTCTCTGTCCGTATCCCTTTCGATTACGGAAAGCTCCTGACCGGTGTTCTCCGCCAGGATGCGGTTCAGCCTCTCCTTGAGATCCAGGATATGGTCGGCAGTGATCTTGATATCCGACGCCTGCCCCTGGAATCCTCCGAGCGGCTGATGGATCATTATCTCAGCGTTAGGAAGAGCGTATCTCTTTCCCTTTGTGCCAGCCGAAAGCAGTACCGCAGCCATGCTGGCGGCTCTGCCTACGCATATCGTGCTGATATCCGGCTTGATGAAGCGCATCGTATCATAGATGGCGAGTCCCGCTGCCACCTCTCCGCCCGGAGAATTGATATATATATTTATATCCTTGTCCGGATCCTGCGCTTCGAGGAACAAAAGCTCGGCCACCACGATGCTGGCTGTGTGCTGTGTTATCTCCTCGTCTATGAAAATGATCCTGTCGATCAGCAGCCTGGAGTAGATGTCATAAGTCCTCTCCCCCTGGCCCGTCTGCTCGACTACATAAGGTACGTAATTCATGCCTTACCGCCTTTTCCGCTCTTAGTCTTCCTTTTTCTCTTCTTTCTTGGCCTTTGCTTTCTTCTCGGCCTTCTTCTCGATCAGCTTGGCGTTGTCGAGGAGCCAGTCGATGGCCTTCTTTGTCTGAGCGTCTTCTCTGAAGTAGTTCTCGGTCTCTGAACCGGCCATTTCCTTGACCTGGTCCACAGTCATGCCGTACTGCTTTCCGAAGTCCTCCATCAGCTCGTTGATCTCTTCGTCTTCAACATCCAGCTTTTCCATTCTGATTATGTTCTTCAGAAGGACTCTTGTTCTGATCCTCTTCTCAGCCTCAGGCTTTGTTTCTTCTCTGAGCTCGTCGATGGTCTTTCCTGTCCACTCAACGTACTGCTGGAGTCCGAGACCCTGTGCGGAAAGGCTCTGGTTCATGTCGTAGAGCATGTTCTCGACTTCGTTATTGATCATTACTTCAGGGACCTTGATATTGTTCTCATTGTAGAGCTTCTCGAGGACTCTGTCCTTCATGACCGAAAGGTCTGTTTCCTTGGCAGCCTCCTGGAGTTTCTTCTTGAGATCCTTCTTGTACTCTGCGAGTGTCTCGAATTCGCTTACGTCGCTTGCGAGCTCATCGTCGATCTCAGGCAGGATCTCCTTCTTGATCTCATGGATCTTGCACTTGAAGAGCGCCGGCTTGCCCGCGAGTTCCTCTGCATGATAGTCTCCAGGGAATACTACCTGAACGTCGACTTCCTCACCTGCGTCCTTGCCGACCAGCTGATCCTCGAATCCAGGAATGAACTGGCCCGAGCCCAGCTTCAACTCATAGTTCTCCGCGCTTCCGCCGCTGAACGGCTTGTCGTCCACGAATCCCTCAAAATCGAAGACAAGAGTGTCGCCCATCTCGGTCTTGCGGTCCTCAACGGCTTCCATTCTGGCCTGGCTCTTCTGTACCTTCTCGAGCTCTGCCTTGACTTCCTTCTCTCCGATCTTGGTCTCTACCTTCTCTACCTCGAGTCCCTTGTAGTTCTCTACTTCCATTTCAGGGAATACCTGTACCGTACCTGTAAGCACGACAGGCTCATCCTTCTTGATCTCAGGCGATTCAAAGGACGGCTGGGAAACGACTTCGAGATCCATTTCCTTCAGAGCGTCGTAATATCCCTTGTCAAGCAGCTCGTTGAGAGCTTCATCCCAGAAAATGTCATGGCCATAGTGGCTCTCGATGATCTTGCGAGGTGCTTTGCCCTTGCGGAAACCGTCGATCTGGAACTTGCTTCTGTTTGCCAGATACGCCTTGTTGATAGCGTCCTTGAATTCCTCTACCGAGAATTCGATGTTGAATTTTACGACTCCGTTCTCTTTTGAAACCTGTGTAGCCTTCATTTGAATTGTTCTCCTTTTTATATATTGATCGTTTGTGTTATCTTACTCGAATGCTCTCTGGAGCTTTGATCTGTCTTCAGAAACGAGCCCGTATTTGCTCTGTATCCTGTATGCCAGATCCATGAAATCCTCTTCCGCGCCGTAATACCACTCTATCTCGAGCTCGGAAATAGGCACGGTATGACCGTCGATGTGGTGTATCACGCCTTCATCGAGCGATATGCAGCTGATGGATCTGCCGGTATCTACCTTGAACTGCCTTCTCTGGTAGTCCATGGAGATGGTCGGCTTCAGCGGCTTGTCGCCCGCTGCTTCCAGCAGCACATCGTACGCGTCGCTGGATACGAAGATGTCGATGTTAGGGTTCAGCGCGAACCTCTCGTCATTGACAACGAGGTTGAACTCCTCGCGCCTGTGAAGGCCCTCCTTGACATTGACGTCCCACTTGATGGTGGCTGTGCATCTGTCGTCTTCCTGCCTTATCCTGTACGCTATGCCCCTCTTGCGGAAGTCGAAATCCTCTGTATCGAAGTAAGCAGCGTGCATGTCTATTACCTCTACGTCCTCGAGTCTCAGATTCCTGGCTCCGGCCGTCTCGACTATGCTGTCGAATATAGAGGTATCTTCAAGATTGTATTTAAATTCTGTCTCCATATAACAGTTCCTCCGAACCTGTAGATTCTACAGGAAAAGTCATTATTCTTCAAGTTTTAGAAGATGTATCTTGAAATCCGTGTCCGCGAACAGCCTGTCGGTCATCGCGATGAAGTTGTCGGACATATCGCTGGCGTAATACCTGTCAGTGAATTCCGATCCGGATGCCAGCATGTTTTTCTCTTTCAGTATCTCCGCCGCCTCTCTGACGACCTCTGCTGACGAGCTGTACAGACGAAGATCCGGATAGAGCTTTTTGAAGTGTTTGGTCAGGAGCGGATAGTGCGTGCACCCCAGGATCAGATCCTTGAATCCGCCGTCCCTAACGAAATCATCCATGTAGTGCCTGACGGTAAGCTCCATGATCTCGGTGTCTGTCAGACCGTCCTCGACAAGCGGTACGATGGCAGGACATGCCGCGTTATGTACCTCGATGTCCGGATCGAGCTTTCTGAGCTCCTTTCCGTAAACGTCACTTCCTATGGTCGCCTTGGTCGCGATGACCCCCACGTTCTTGCATCCGTCGCTCACTACCTTGCGTACTGTCGGCCCTATAACGCCTATGATAGGGATGGACGGATATCGCTCCCTGAGTGAATCGAGGGCCAGCGCCGTTATGGTGTTGCATGCGATGATGATCATCTTTGTATTGCGCGCCACAAGATAGTCCACTATCTGCGTAGCGAACTTCACTATGGTTTCCGGCGACTTTGAACCGTAAGGGGTCCTTGCTGTATCACCGTAATATATAACTTTTTCTTCGGGTAGCTGCCTGTGCAGTTCCTGCACGGAAGTCAGACCACCAAGGCCCGAATCCAGTACTCCAATCGGTCTATTGTCCATCGGTGCCCTCCTGCGGCCCGTATTTTTTGATGATTTCTTCTATTTCCCGTCTCATCTTGTTCAGTTCCTTGTTTGAGCATTCTCTGCTGGCTTCGATGAGCTGCGTGAGTTCCGCTCCGGATCTTCTGAGTTCACGCAGTGCAGGCGAAGCGTATTGCTCGAATCTGTGATCAGTGACATGGTCGGTCCTGCCCTCGTGTACTGTCTTCTTGACGACCGGTACTATCTCAGCCCTCTGGATGAGTTCATCCGTCGCCAGATCCCATACCTCACCGCTGTACGGTGCGACCGCAGGTTTTCCGGTGGCCGCCGCAACTTCAGCAGCGAACTTTTCTGTCACAGCATCCTCACCGTGGTTGATGAATATCCTGACCCCAGGATCGGTCTTCTTGACCCACTCGCAAAGATGAGGTTCATCAGCGTGGCTGCTGAACGAATCTATCCTCAGTATCTCTGCCTTGACGGCTATCTCCTCGCCAAAGAGCTTGACCATGTCAGCTCCGTCAAGGAGCTTACCCCCGACAGTGCCCGGGCTCTGGTATCCGATGAAGAGTATGGTGCATTCCGGCCTCCAGAGATTGTGCTTCAGGTGGTGGCGTATCCTGCCGGCCTCACACATGCCGGACGCAGAGATGATGATCTTCGGTTCAGGATCCGAGTTTATCGCCATGGATTCCTCGCTGGATACTGTGACCTCAAGATCCGGGAATGTTACAGGATTGATGCCCTCACGCAGAAGCTGGAGCGCATCATCATCGTAATACTCGTACATCTCCGTACTGTAAATATTTGTAGCTTCAACAGCGAGAGGGCTGTCTACATAAACCGGGAAACCGTCATGGCCTTTTATCAGGCCTTCTTCCTTGATTATCCTGATGTAGTACAGGAACTCCTGCGTCCTGCCGACAGCGAATGCCGGTACGACCAGGTTTCCGCCCCTGTCAAGAGTTGTCTGTATGATGTTGGTGAGCTGCTTCACGTAGTCAGGCTTCTCAGGATGGACCCTGTCGCCGTAGGTGGATTCACATACGACGTAATCTGCCTGAGGAGGATCCTGCGGGGAGCGTATGAGAGGCTTATCCACATTGCCAAGGTCTCCCGAGAACAACAGCGTTCTTCTGATATCCCCTTCCCTGATAGTGAACAGTACGTTGGCCGATCCGAGCAGATGCCCGGCGTCGATATATCTGATGGTCACACCGTCAAACAGCGTAACTTCTGTATCGTATCCCGCGGTCCTGAAGAGAGGCATGGTCTTGAGAACGTCCTCCGTCGTATAGAGAGGAACGTATTCTTCGTCATCGGCCCTCTTGCCCTTGCGGTTGCGCCATGTAGCTTCAAATTCCTGTATGTGCGCCGAATCTCTGAGCATTATGTCGCAAAGCTGGCGTGTGGCCTCCGTTGAATAGACGGGTCCTCTGTATCCGTTTGCGACCAGAAACGGCAGCTTGCCGGTATGGTCGATATGGGCATGGGTCAATACTACCGCGTCGATATACGCCGGAGCGACCGGGATCTCGATATTTTCAAAGATATCCGCTCCCTGCTCCATTCCGCAGTCGACAAGAATGTTTTTACCGCCGACTTCGAGTAAAGTACACGAGCCTGTTACCTCATGAGTGGCTCCTATAAAAGTGATTTGCATAAAAAACCTCCGCTGTCAGCCCGATCGACGAGCATATTTTGAGACATTTGCGCAAATTACATAAATATCCGTGTAAATTATACTACAAATCTGCATGGAATACCTTTTATTCACAGCAAAATCACAATTCAAAAAATTTTTGAAAAATGTTAGCACTCACTATTGACGAGTGCTAACAAAAGTGTTATATTACGGTTGTCAAACGAAAGCGGCACATTTCAGGCCGCACCAAAACAGTTAAAAAATGACTTACATATAAAGGAGGCACACTATGTTTTATCCAAAACTTTTCCACGATGATTTCTTTGATGATTTCATGGGATTCGACTTCCCTCGTCTCAGACCGGCTGATGATGTAGAGAGAAAGCTCTACGGCAAACACGTAACGGGACTTATGAAGACCGACATCCGCGACAAGGATGGCAATTATGAGCTCGATATCGATCTTCCTGGCTTCAAGAAGGATGAGATTTCCCTCACTCTTGACAACGGTTACCTGGTAGTCGGCGCATGCAAGTCCTTAAACGAGGAAGAAAAAGATGACAACGGCAAACTGCTTCGCAAGGAGCGTTACTCAGGCGCTATGCAGAGAAGCTTCTATGTAGGCGAAGGCATCGACGAGAACGATGTCAAAGCCAAGTTCGAAGACGGCGTCCTGAGCCTCTCCTTCCCTAAGGAAAAAGAGCCTGAACTCCCTGAGAAGAAGACGATCATGATAGAAGGCTAAGCAAGTTTCATAAATCTCTCCATACTCTCTTAAATACCTTCAACAAAAACGTTATATCAGAAGAAACAGAAACGGGTCCGGATCAGTTCCGGGCCCGTTTCTTTGTTATTATCGTTTATTTGTTATTAAAGTATCTCTGTCAGTATCTTTATGAAGAATATGACCAGTACGATTATCATCAGCGGTCTTACGGCCTTGGCACCCTTATTCTTGAAGAACGTGACACCGATGTAGTTGCCCGCTATGCCGAACAGTCCGCCTGCAAGCCCCAGCAGTATTATCACCTTACCGTTCATCAGGTATACCGCCAGAGATGACAGATTCGTGGTCAGATTGATCGATTTGGCTATCCCGTTGGACTCCTTCAGGCTTATGTGAGCGAAGCCTGACAGAAGAAGTATGAGGAATGTTCCCGTTCCCGGCCCGTAAAAGCCGTCATATACTCCTATCAGAAGAGCTACCAGCGAAGCTCTGATCACGGTCTGCCGGTCAGCGAGAGGTTCCTTCGGCTCATCCATGTTTTTGTTTCGCATGACATAGATGGCAGTTGCCGGTATGATGACCAGCATCAGCTTCTTGAACAGATCGGCGTCGACCATCAGGGCCAGCTTTGCTCCCGTGGACGATCCTATTATCGCCATCACGATGCAGAGAGCCGCCTTGCGCCATGGGATATACCCAAGACTCGCCAGTCTGTATGTAGCGACTGTCGTTCCCATGCCTGAACTCAGCTTGTTTGTCGCGATGGCGTTGTGGACCGGCAGGCCCGCTATCATGTAGGCAGGCAGCGAAATAAGACCGCCTCCCCCGGCGACTGCGTCAACAAAGCCTCCGAGAAAAGTCAGAGGACAGACTATAAGAAAAGTTATGATACTGAGATCAAAGTCCATGGAATACCCTTTCTAATACCGTATCACATGCCGGTGATCTGCCTTACCCTGCGTGTGATCACAGTGGCAAGCCCGATCTTTACAGCATCCGGGACCACATACGGGAATACGCACCAGCCAAGAGCAGTCATAAGGCCTACGCTTCCGGAGTCTTTTGCGTATACAACCATGAACCATGCTGTTCCGAAGGCATAGCATGTAATGAGTCCGGCTATCATGGATAGCACAAGAGTCTTTAAGTTCCTGCCATGCAGATGCTCAATGAGCCACATCACCAAAGCGGAAAACAGGAAGCCTATTATATAGCCTCCGGTCGCTCCGAATAAGTGCCCTAAGCCACCCGTGAATCCTGAGAATACAGGCAGCCCGACAGCTCCGAGCAAAAGGTATACCGATACGGCAAGAGTGCCTCTTCTGCCACCCAAAAGGCCTACGCAGAGAAACACTCCGAATGTCTGCATGGTGAACGGTACGGTTGCCGGGATAGATATCCATGAGCATATCACCATCATCGCTGTACACACCGCGATCATGGTGATATCCCTGGTATCCATTCTCCTGCCTGTTCCGTGCTTACTCACTTCTGTGCTTCTTACTGTCACTTTTGATTTTTACCTTCTTTCAAAAATCTGATTTACAACCAACGCCCCGCTGATCAATTACACAACGACCAGCGAGGCGTAAATGGCTGATTTGTTTTAAGGTCTAAAGCCTGTGCTTAAGCAGTTTCTCTGCCTTCTCTTCTCTTTTCATAATCAGAGATGATCATTGCGGCAGACAGGTCGCCTACTACGTTGATTCCTGTACGTCCCATATCGAAGATACGGTCAACTCCCGCGACGAGAGCGATACCTTCAACAGGCAGACCTACAGACTGGAGTACCATTGCGAGCATGATCATGCCTGCGCCAGGTGTTCCGGCCGTACCGACTGAAGCCAGTGTAGCTGTGAGCACGATCGTGATCATCTGTCCGAATGTCAGCTGGATGCCGAAGCAGCTCGCGATGAAGATCGCGCATACTCCCTGATAGATGGCGGTACCGTCCATGTTGATGGTGGCGCCGAGCGGGAGTGTGAAGCTGGCAACATCCTTGCGGGCTCCCATCTTCTCAGCACACTCAAGAGTAACAGGCAGTGTGCCGATCGAGGATGTGCTTGAGAAAGCGAAGAGGAACGCCGGAAGAGCTCCCTTGAGGAACTTGGCCGGGCTCATGTGACCGAGCGTCTTGACTGCGATCGAATATGTGAAGAGCGCGTGCACAAAGTACGCGATGTACGCTGTCAGCAGTACCATTGCGAGGGATCCGAGTACCTCAGGTCCGTTTACGGCGACTACCGGTGTGATCAGGCAGAATACCGCGATCGGGGTGACCTTGATGATTCCTCTCATGATCACCATGAATACTTCATAAGCGCTGTCGATCCACTCTTTGAAAGGCAGCCCCTTGTCACCGGCAATGATGATGCCGAATCCGACGAAGAGTGCGATCACGATGACCTGCAGCATTGTGCTGTCTACCATAGGCTGGAACAGGTTCGACGGGAAGATGTTCACGATGGTGTCCATGAACTTCGTCGGCTCAGCCGCCTCATATGCGAGGTCAGAAGTCTGCAGCACCTTGTATGTACCCTTGAACAGGTTCGCGAAGATCAGACCGATGGTGATGGCGAATGCTGTCGTGCAGAAGTAGTAGATGATAGTACGAAGACCGATCGTACCTACCTTCTTGATGTCCGAGAGTGATACAACGCCCTGAACGATCGATGTGATTACGATAGGTACTACGATGAACTTCAGCAGGTTGAGGAATATCGTACCGAAAGGCTTGATATACTCAGTCGTGAAGTCCGCCGCGCCTGCCGCAAGGAAGATAAGTCCCGCCACGATACCAAGAGCGAGGGCGATGAAAATCTGAATAGGCAGTGAGTTTTTGATTTTCTCCATAAAACACCTCTTTCTATATTTAACAGCTATAACTATTAACTATTTAAGGAGTGCCGCTATGGCTTCTGCGCACTTCACGCACTTTTCTTTCGAGATCGATGCGATGGATACGCGGATCCCCTTTGCGAGCGCCAGGCAGAAGATATCCTGCTCCTCGAGTTTTTTGCCTATTTCATCAGGGTTATCGCACGCGATGGTCACGAAGAATCCGGCTGTGAACGGAACGCACTTGACTCCATTGTCGTTAAGAGTCTTTTCGAAGATGCGTCCGCGCTCCAGCAGCATGTCGCGGTAGATCCTTCTCTCCTCATCGACCTTTGCCCTGAGCTCAGGATCGCTGTAGATCTTGCCCATGGTCACCATGGCCGAGCGGTTGCAGTTCGACCATGTGGAACGGGCAGCGTACTCTGCCGCTCTCCTGAATTCCTCAACGACCTCCTCGTTCTTTGACATGCAGACGATCGCCCCAAGTCTCATGCCGTATGCGGTGAGAGTCTTGGACGCGCTGTAGCCGAAGATAGTGAGGACATGGTCTTTGAGTCCATCGAGCTTTGGTATAAATGCTCGCACCTCATCCTCTTCACCTGCATAGTCGATGTAAGCGATGTCAAGGAAAAGCACCACATTGCATTTTGCCCTGTTGAGGACTGCGATCATCTTGTCCCAGTCATCAAGGCTGAGCGAGTAGCCCGTAGGATTGTGCGCAGGCGTGTTGATAAGAAGCACTACCTGATCCTGAACAGCTGCGAGTTCACCCAGCTGTTTTTCAAGGTCTTCCGCATCAAAGGCACCGTCTTCGTTGAAGAACCTGAAGGTCTTGAATTTACGTCCCTGTGAAATGGCAATATTCTTGTAGTTTGCCCAGCACCAGTCATGTGTGAGCACGCTGTCGCCGTAGCTGGAGTAGTTCTGGATAACGCTTGTAAGGCTTCCGGTACCTCCCGGAGTCACGCATAAACGGACATGACCGGATGGACCGTAGCTGCCGAACAGAGCCTTGACCACAGCCTCCTTGAAGGCAGGTGTGCCTGTGATAGGCGCGTATTCCGCGTAATCCACAGGTGTGAGCGAGCGGATGGCTTCTGTGACCGAAGACATTACTACAAGATCACCGTTGTCGTCCAGCAAAGCTCCTACAGTAGCATTGACGACTGCATCCTTGCCCTTTTTCGCGATAGCCGCTTTGGCGCGTCCGCTGAGAGCGAACACTTTATCCGCGACCGGGATGGTTCTTCCGTTTTCTTTTACAAAAATCATTTTCCACTCTCCTTCGCTGCTATACCGGGTATGCCTTGTTCTTCATGTCCATGGAGCCCGGGTCCACTTTGCTGCGGAGCGCCGCTCTTCTCTTGAAGTAATCGAGCGCTACCTGTCCGAACAGAGCGTATGTCAGAACGTCTTCGTCCTGCTCCTTGTAATCGCCTACCTCCGCGGTGAGTTTCTCGAGTTCAGGCTCAAGAAGGTCTGCAGGACGGCAGGTTATTCTCTCGCTCTGGTCGATCTTCGCGAGTACGTCAGGATTCATAGGCATAGGTGTTTCACCGTATTTGCCCTTTAGGATCTCCTGAGTCTCCTTGGACAGCACTTTATATCTCTCACCCATCAAAACGTTGAGAACAGCCTGTGTTCCTACGATCTGCGATGACGGTGTTACGAGAGGCGGCATTCCGAGGTCGTTCCTTACGCGAGGCACTTCCTGAAGCACTTCAAGGTACTTGTCTTCTGCATTCTGATCTTTCAGCTGCGATACCAGGTTCGAAAGCATTCCGCCAGGGACCTGATAGATAAGTGTCTTGATGTCCGTGCCCAGAACCTTGGTGTTCATGAGACCGCTCTTGAGATCCTTGTCTCTGATGGTCTGGAAGTGAGCGGCGATCTTCTCGAGCTTGCTGATGTCGAGACCTGTGTCAAACTCAGTTCCTTTGAATGTCTCTACCATTACCTCCGTAGACGGCTGGCTTGTACCGCCGGAGAACGGAGATATCGCGGTATCGATGATGTCCACTCCGTTCAGGGCTGCCACGTAATAAGTGATAGGAGCTACGCCGCTGGTGCAGTGAGTGTGCAGCTGGATAGGAATATCCACTGTCTCCTTGAGCATCTTGATCATCTCGCCCGCAGCTGTCGGTACCATGAGGCCCGCCATGTCCTTGATGCAGATCGAGTCTGCGCCAAGTTCCTGTATGCGAAGAGCACGTCCCTTCCAGTATTCAGGTGTGTACGGCTCGCCGATCGTATAGGACATCGCTACCTGAGCGTGAGCGCCGTATTCCTTGGTTGCCTTGACTGCCGTCTCAACGTTACGAAGGTCGTTAAGCGCGTCGAATATCCTGATCCTGTCGATACCGTTGTCGATCGACTTCTTGACAAAATAGTCAACTACGTCGTCCGAATAGTGCCTGTATCCGAGAAGGTTCTGGCCTCTGAGCAGCATCTGGAGCTGCGTGTTAGGCATCGCGGCACGAAGCTTTCTGAGTCTTTCCCATGGATCCTCATCGAGGAATCTTATGCATGAGTCAAATGTAGCTCCGCCCCAGCACTCGATGGCTTCATAGCCTACCTGGTCCATCAATGCCAGCGCCGGTTCCATGTCCTCGAAAGGCATCCTCGTAGCTATCAGTGACTGCTGACCGTCTCTGATAGCAGTCTCCATTATTCTAATTTTCTTTCCCATTTTATTCCTCCATTGATATCAGACACCGAAGATCGCCATAAACGCCCCGGCTGCGACGGCTGTACCGATAACTCCGGCTACGTTAGGTCCCATTGCGTGCATGAGCAGGAAGTTCGTAGGATCGGCTTCAGCGCCGACCTTCTGCGAAACTCTCGCCGCCATAGGTACCGCGGATACTCCGGCGGACCCGATGAGCGGATTGATCTTTCCGCCTGTCAGCTTGCACATCAGCTTGCCGAAGAGTACTCCGGCAGCTGTTCCGAAGCTGAACGCTATCAGACCGAGAACAACGATCTTGATGGTAGTCCACTTAAGGAATGCTTCCGCGCTGGTCGTTGCACCGACGGATGTTCCCAGGAAGATGACTACAATGTACATAAGCGCGTTTGAAGCTGTCTCCTGAAGCTGGCGTACGACTCCGCTCTCGCGGAAGAGGTTTCCGAGCATCAGCATTCCGATAAGAGGTGCCGTTGAAGGCAGGATCAGACAAACGACGATCGTTACAACTATCGGGAACAGTATGCGCTCTCTCTTTGAAACTTCCCTGAGCTGCTCCATCTTGATCTTGCGCTCCTCTTCAGTAGTGAGCGCCTTCATGATAGGCGGCTGAATAATAGGGACGAGCGACATGTATGAATACGCCGCTACGGCTATAGGACCCATGAGTTCTCTCTGTCCCAGCTTCATTGCCAGGAAGATTGATGTAGGTCCGTCAGCTCCTCCGATGATGCTGACTGCGGCTGCCTGGGGTTCGGTGAATCCCATTAACATAGCCAGCAGGAAAGCTCCGAATACTCCGAACTGCGCTGCAGCTCCGAGCAGGAAGCTCTTAGGGTTGGCGATCAGCGGTCCGAAGTCCGTCAATGCTCCGACTCCCAGGAATATGAGAGACGGAAGAATCGTCCACTCATCGAGCATGAAGAAGTAATGCAGCAATCCGCCTTCTTCCATGATAGGCGGGTACAGGTTTACCAGCAGCATGCCGAAAGATATCGGAAGGAGCAGGAGTGGCTCATATTCCTTGACGATGGCCAGATACAGCAGTCCGAGGGCAACCACGCACATTATCGCATTGCCGAGGGTCAGGTTCATGAAGCCGGTCTGGTGAGCCAGGTTGAATAAGGTATCTCCCATTTCTTTACCTCCCGGTATTATTCTACGTAAGCTACAGTCTGGCCTGATGTGGTGGCTTCTCCTTCTGAAACAACGATCTTGCTGACTGTGCCGTCCTTAGGTGCAACAACAGGGATCTCCATCTTCATGGCCTCGAGCACGATAATGGTGTCTCCGCTCTTGACCTGCTGTCCCTCGCTTGCAACGACCTTGAAGACCTTGCCGGCTGTACCGCAGACGACCGGTTCGCCCTTTCCTTTTCCGCCGCCGGACTTGG